>JAJFUQ010000147.1 GCA_021372355.1 Nocardiaceae bacterium
GTCGATCACGGCGGCCAGCTGACCACCATCGGCGTCGTGCCTCTCGAGGACGTCATCGTTCAGCACGACTTCGCGATCACCGAGCGCTATCTAGTGTTCGCACTGTCCCCCATTTTCGTCGACCCGATCAAGGGCGCGCTGGCGCTCGCCGGATTCGGGACCACCGGGGATGCCGCCGATTACCGCCCGGAGAAGGGCATGAAGATCGTGCTCGTCCCTCGGGACGGCGGCCGGCAGCGTGTGATCGAGTGCGATCCGTTGGTCTACTTCCATGTCGGCAACGCATATGAAGACAACGGAGACATCGTTCTCGATGTCGTGCAGCATGCATCGTTCGAGTTTCTCTCCAACGGGCTCAAGACATTCCGCGATGGCGTTCTTCCGAACGCCGCGTGGCCCACCCGGCTCCGTATTACGCCGCGCGGGCGAGTTCTCCGCGAAGAGATCGAGATGGCCGCGTGCGAATTCCCCACCCATGATGAGCGCCGCACGGGACGTGAACACCGATTCACCTATTTCACCGAATATGTCGACGGCTCCAGCGTCATCGCCAAGGTGGACCATGTCACCGGCGAGCATCGTCAGCACGCGTTCGAGTCCAGCATCACGGCCGGCGAGCCGATCTTCGTCCCCCGGTCGGACAACGCCGCCGAGGACGACGGCTGGATTCTGGTCCTCACCTACAACGCTGCCGAGCACCGGACTGCACTGCACATTCTGGACGCGGCCAAGATCGAAGACGCGCCGGTGGCAATCGCGCGGCTGACCGGCCATTTCTTCCCTGGTTTCCACGGCAGCTTCACGCCGCGGGTCGCAGGATCGAAGGCATGACCGAACTCGCCTTCGGCGACGATGCGCCGCTGCTGAACGTCATGTCCACGATGCGCGCCATGCGGCGCCTCAAGCCCGATCCTGTCCCGCGCGAGCTCATCGAGCAGCTCATCACGGCCGCCACGTATGCCCCGAGCGGCGGGAACAATCAGAGCTTCACTTTCCTGGTGGTGACCGATCGTGAGCAGATCGCGCGGCTCGCTCCGGTGTGGCGACGAATCGTCGACTGGTACATCGGAACTCAATCGCCGCCACCGCACATGACACCGGAACAGTGGAACGGAATCATGAAGGCCTTGCGCTACCAGGCCGATCATTTCGACGAGGTACCAGTACTCATCGTTGCGTGCTACGAGTTGCGCGGGATGCTCGGACGGATGGTGAAAGCGCTGAACCGGCAGGCGTCGGCCTTCGCGAAACTCGGCGCGGCAGACTCCTTGCGGTCGCTGCGGAACGTTCGACGCTCACTCGCCATCGGCGAAGCAGCGTCGATCTACCCGAGCGTGCAGAATCTACTCCTCATGGCACGAGCCCTCGGGCTGGCCGCCACCATGACGACCTGGCACACGATGTTCGAGCAGGAGTTCAAGTCGATTCTCGCGGTGCCCGGCCACGTGAATATCTACGCGATCGTGCCCGTGGGCTGGCCGGCCGGAAAGTTCGGGCCGGTGTCCCGACGACCAGCGGCGGAAGCGATCCGCTGGGAGCGGTGGTAGTCAGACGAGGACTGCGAACAACGTTCAGATCGAACCCAGCATCGGGGGATGTGCGGACCAACTCACGCCAAGCTAGGCGATGCCCCGTAGCCCCGCGACAAACGTTTCGGCGGCGAAGGCGATGAACTCGCGGCGATCGGTGCCGAGAAGACTGTGACGCACTCCGCCAAAGTGCTCCGCAAGCCCGTTGACCAAGACCCACACCAACTGGATGACAAAGCGCTCACGCCCGGCGAGGGCGAGCTGAAGGTCCGGTTCGAAGCGAGCTATCTGCGCGGGGATCGTGCCGAGCACACCCATCGCCGCGGCAATCAGACGTGCCGACGTTTCGGGAGCAAGATCCGATTGACCAGCCACAACGACCGCGATATTCAGCTCCCGGCCGAAGATTCGGTATACGTCGATGTACTTCTCAACCGCGGTGATGAGCGCGCTCGACAATGACTTCTCGCTAGCGGTGGCGGCGGTGATCTCCCCCGCCAAGTGCTCGAGCCGCTCGGCATACAGCGACGCGTAAAGCTCTTCTTTCGATGGGTAGTACCGATAGACAGCCCCGAGGCTGATGCCGGCGCCCGCCGCGACCGCACGCATGTTGAGCCCGCCGAAGCCGTCTCGCGCGAGCAGTTCGGTGGCCGCCTGCCGGATCACCCGGTCGCGGGCAACACGGTCGCCCCACTTGACTGTGCCAGATGCTTGCGTCACGGCGTCTCATGCCCTTCAATTGTGAACGTGGTTCACTATACCGGCGCGATTGCACCGGCAGTGAGTTTCCCGCGGGCCGTTGTTCCACCATCGATGTTGGCAACGGACCGCCGTTACTGAAGGAAGTCAATGGCGACTGTGAAACGGCACCCCAAGGTCGTGATCATCGGAGCCGGCGTCGCCGGCATAACGACCGCCGTCACGCTGCAGAAAGCCGGATTCCACGATTTCGTGATCCTCGAAAAGGGGGGCGATGTCGGCGGGGTTTGGTACTGGAACCACTACCCCGGCCTGACCTGCGACGTTCCTTCCAACCTGTATCAGTTCTCGTTTGCGCCGAACCCCGACTGGTCGCACATCTTCGCGCCGGGGCCGGAGATCCAGCGCTACATGAGCGACGTCGTCGACAAGTTCAATCTTCGGACCCACACGCGGTTCCATGCCGAAGTCGTCGCCGCGAACTACACCGAAACCGGTTGGCTCGTGACGACCGCTGATGGCACCGAATACGCCGCCGACTTCGTCGTCGCGGCGACCGGAGTGCTGCACCATCCCTCGATGCCGGACATCGACGGTTTGGAGTCGTTCCAGGGAGATGTCGTCCACACCGCCCGCTGGGACGATTCGCTCACGACGAAAGGTCGCCGCATCGCGGTCATCGGAACCGGTTCGACCGGAGTCCAGGTCGTCTCGGCGCTGCAGCGCGAAGCGGCCAGCATCACCCACTTCGTCCGCACCGCACAGTGGGTCGTGTGGGCGCCGACGGGCATGCCTCAATTGCCTCTCACCGGCGCCGTCCTGCGGCGACTGCCGCGAGTCAATCGCGCCGTCTACGACACGCTTCTCTGGGGCTCCGGGTTCCTCGCCGACATCACGACCAAGCCGACCTGGCGGCGACGGGCGGTCCAAGGAGCCGTGCGGGCAAGCCTTCGAGTTCAAGTTCGTGACCGTGAACTTCGCGAACAGTTGACGCCTGATTACGAGCCGTTCTGCAAGCGCCAGGTCGTTTCCGGCTCGTACTACCGGGCGATCAAGGCCCGCAACGCTGAACTGGTCAGCTCGAAGATCGAGCGCATCACTCCCACCGGAATCGTGACCGCGGACGGGCGTCACCACGACGTCGATCTGCTCATCTTCGCGACGGGCTTCAAGGCCCACAACTACATGCGGCCGATGAATCTGCGTGGACGCGACGGCCTGTCGATCGACGACGCATGGGACAAGGGCCCGCGGGCGTACTGCATGTCCGCGATCCCCGGATTCCCGAACTTCTTCACCGTGCTCGGACCAAACTCGCCCACGGCGTCGATCTCGCTGCAGTACTCATCCGAGGTCACGGCCCGGTACATCACGCGCTGGCTGGAGCGCTTCCGCGACGGGGATATCTCGACGGTCGAAGTGACGGAGGAAGCGACAACGCGATTCAACGACGGCGTTGCCGACGCCCTCGGCCCCACGGTGTGGAACACGGGTTGCAACTCGTGGTACCTGACCGAAGGTGGAACCGTCGACCTCTGGCCATACGATCGAGCGACCCTGACCCGCATGCTCAGCAAGCCGGACGACCGGGACTACCACCTGGCCTAGACCATCGGCTTCCCGAGCCGCCGCCGAACGCGCAGGTTCCACGCCATCCAGTTCGTCGGGACGCGGCGGAGAGCGAAGGGCAGCGGGCGGGAGACGGTACCGAGCAATCGCATCAGCCGGCGGAACGTCCGCTCGTCACTTTCGGTCCACTCCAGGCCCAGTTCGTCGCGCAACTCCTGGGGAAGGAAGCCGATGTTGAAGAACCGCAAGGGCGCACCGAAGAAAACTTTGAACAACCTCTGGGCGCCGGGGAAGAAATCGGCATTCACCAGATCACGGGCATAGGCGCGAGTCTCGTCATCCCAGTGCGTCTGCCGCATTCCGTCCGCCCAATACGCCTCGAAGGCCTGACGATTCGGGTGCCACATCGCCGCGGGGATCTGCAGGGTGGTACCCATACGCGACGATGCCTGCAGCAGGTCTTCCTCTTCCTGGTCGGTCAACGGTCCATGGAGACCGATGGTCATGTCTCGAAATCCGTAGTAGAGGCAGCTCGCGACCCACAGCTGGAGATGACGATTGAACGCGTTGTACTGCACCGGACTCGCGTCCGTCGAGTGGATCTGACGGTGTGCACCATTGATCGCGTTGCGGTAGTCCGCGCGAAGGTCGTCGTCGCCGAAAAGGGAAATGTCGAGATAGCCGACTGTCGTGCGGAAACGCTTGAACGGATGCTTGAGTACAGATCCGGATTCGACTTTGCTTTCCGTGATCCCGCGGGCCACCGGATAATTGGACATCTGCATGACGACGTTTGCCGGGCCGGCCAGAAATACTGCTGCTCCGAGCCAGAGTCGACGTACGAGCGCCTCTTGACTGTCGGTTCTGGAATCCGAATAGGGAGCCTGGCTCCCCTCGCCTTGTGTCACATCAATAGCTTGACGGCTGTTCTCGAGCTTTCGGGCAGACATCGTTGACTCCCTCCGTTGGGAACGGCCGCGATATCTCGCTCGACACAGGCCGCTACTTGATAGAAGTATCGGCCCTTTCTATCACCTCGTCAACGACTGAACGATAGATTTCGCACCAGATACTCTCATTGAGACGCTGACGTTCGGCCAGTGCCACCGAAAGGATCGCCCTCACATGGACTTCGGTTTCAAGACTGTCTACACACCCACGATCATGCGATTCATCTACGGCATCGCCCCACTGGGACTGCTCGCGCTGTGGGCGGTCCTCGCGGGTTTGGGCTTCTGGTGGAACATGTGGGCCGGCCTGGCCGCGCTCTTCGTGGTCGGACCCGTACTGCTGGTCGGCGGAATGCTCGTCCTGCGTGTGCTGTGCGAGCTGGTGATGCTGGCAGTGCGCGCCGCGGACGATGTGCATGCGATGCGTACGGCACAAACCGGTTCGGGCAGCTGACCCCGTGCAGGCACAAGCCACGCAGAAGGGCTCGGCGCTGTACCGCCATTTCGGCGACAGCCGAGCCGGGTTGTTCGCGCTGCGCGCACTTCTTCTGCAAGTCATGCACCCCGATGTCGGCGCGGGTGTCACCGAGCATTCGGACTTCAAGAATGAAGCCTGGAAGCGGCTCACCGAGACCGTGATGTCGCTCGCGAACTGGGTTTACGGCGGCGACCGCGGCGCGCTGCTCGAGGCCGCACGGCTGCGAGAGCTGCATGTTCGCATCGCCGGAACCCGACCCGATGGCGAGCGCTACACCGCACTGAACCCCTCGCCCTGGGCCTGGG
The DNA here is from genome assembly GCA_021372355.1 of Nocardiaceae bacterium. Lineage (GTDB taxonomy): Bacteria > Actinomycetota > Actinomycetes > Mycobacteriales > Mycobacteriaceae > Smaragdicoccus. The sequence goes on from JAJFUQ010000147.1 coordinate 5,531, forward strand.
TGTTCGCGACTCTGCTCAAGGGCTCTTTGGACGCGCAGCAGTACTTCGGCCGCAGTCTGAAGCCTGAACTTCTCGAGGAGATCTATCAGGAGGGCCGCGAACTGGGCGCTCTCATGGGAATTCGGCCGCACGATCTGCCGGAGACGTATCCCGGGTTCGAAGCGTATTTCGACGACATGTGCACGAACACCTTGCGCCGAACACAAGCCTCAGATGACGTGCTCGACTTCATCCTGCATGTCTCCCGCCCGAAGCCGCTGTGGTTCGTGCCGCGGTTCCTGTGGCGAATCGTCGTCTGGTTCCCGGCCTGGCTGGCCCTGATCGTCACAGCCGGAACGCTGACTCCGCAACTTCGCTCGCAGCTGGAGCTGACGTGGTCCCGCTTCGACGCCGCGGTCCTCGTCACCTTCCGTGCAATCGTGCGGGCACTGACATTCCTACTTCCGCAGTCGGTGATGGTGCTGCCATCGGTCCTGCTCGGGAAGGTGAGTCTGCTGGTCTTGGAGCAACGCGCGCTCTCCACCCGGGACGAGAATGCGATGAAGTGGGCTGGTCAATGGGACCTCAACTATTCGTACGCGCCGGTCCCGCAGCTGGGACTTCCTCGTCGATCGGGGCTCGAGGTGCGAACCACCCGCGAGTTGCGACTCGATTCAATTCCCGAACTGCGCACACCGCAGAAGACAATCCGCCGGTTCCCACCGCCCGACCGACCGATCAAGAGTTGGGCTGACGTGGCGTTCGAAGCCCGCTAGGCGGAACGCGGCAACGCGAGTCGAGTCTCTTCGACCCGCCCGCGCAACAGAACCGACTCCCCCAGTTCCCACTGCTCCGCCTCCGCCGCACTCGCTGCGGAAACCGCTTGTTCAGAGGCCACGAGCCGGGAGTCGTACTGTTTCGAGAGGTCGCACAGCCGTGCCGCCTCATTGATCGGGTCACCGATGACGGTGTACTCGAACCGGTCTCGCGCGCCGATGTTTCCCGCGACCGCCGTCCCGTACGAGACACCGATACCGACCTCGATCTCTGCGACTTCCGCTTTGAGCCGACGAGCGATCACCCGACCGGCCGCCAAAGCCTGGCCCGCCGGGTCCTCGATCTCGAGCGGGGCACCGAACACCGCGAGGGCCGCATCGCCTTCGAATTTGTTGACGAACCCACCGTGCGCATCGACCTCGGCGACGACGACATCGAACACCCGGTTCAGGATCTCGACGACTTCCTCGGGCGGGCGGGTCGCCGCAAGCCTCGTCGAACCGATGAGATCGAGAAAGAACGCAGCCACCTGTCGCTCTTCACCGCCCAGCGTCGGGTTTCGCTTGACCGCCGCGGCCGCGACATCGCGACCGACGTGGCGACCGAAGAGATCGTGGATCCGCTCTCGTTCGCGCAGACCTTCCGCCATGCGATTGAAGCCACCTTGGAGCTGGCCCAATTCCGTTCCGTCATAGACGGACAGGTGTGTCGTCAGGTCGCCGTCGGCGATCTTCTGCATCGCCTGGGTGACGGACCTGATCGGCTGAACCATCAACCTGACCGTCAGCGTCGTCAGCCCGAACCCGATCACGAGACTCAGCAACGCGAGCCCGCCCGCCGCACGCGCCAACTGAGGCACGGTCGTCGGATGCGACAGATTGCTCAAAGCGACCAGCACGATGCTCGCCAACGGGATACCAGTCCCCAGAATCCACGCCGCGCGAACGCGGGAGGTGACCTGCGGCAGACGCCCGCGTTCCACGGCACCGGTCTCGATGACCACGGCCGCGACGGCCCGAAACGAGAATTCCGCGAGTTGGTAGCTGAAAGCGGCCACGGCGATCCCGGTGAAACCGATAGCGAAGAACACCTTCGGGATCGCAGAGGGGTCGATTCTCGCGGCCGCAACGATGTAGAGAACCGTCGCACCCAGCCAGAAGAGGCCCTGCAGGATCGTCAGTCGCCGAGGCAAAGCGAGCGATCGCGCGGACTCCGCCGCGGTCGGCGTCCGCCCCTCGTAGTGCCATCGATTGGTCGCGAGCCCCAACCGCGTACCCACCAGTCCGGCGATCACGAAAGAGCCGGCGATATAACACGGCAGAACGACGAAGTTCATCGTCTTCCACTCGGTCGTGAGGATCGATGGGGTCGGCAAGACAAACAGAGCCAGCACGATCGCGATAGCTGCGCCGATGCCGTTCGCGGCGACCAGAAGCGCCGTCGCCACGATCTGAACGCGGATTCGCTGCCGGTTCAGGGGATCGGTCGGAGCGCCCAATAGCCGTGAGCCCAAGGGCGCATCAGCCAATCGTGTAATGCCGAGGCGCATAGTGAACTCTAAGTCCGGTTCGCCCGACTACGTGCGGAATCGCATGTCAGGTGAGTGCTGCATACCGGTCGAGATGCCAGTCCCGCGAACCGAATTCGTACTCGATCGCGGTGAGGCGCTTGAAGTAGTGGCCGATCGCGAGTTCTTCGGTCATGCCCATCGCGCCGTGTAGTTGGACGGCGTTCTGTCCGACGAATCGGGCCGCCCGACAGACCGTCGCCTTCGCTGCAGACACCGCGCGTGCCCTGACCGCGGGCTCGGCATCGAGCTTGAGCGCCGCAAGATACTGCGCCGCCGCCGCCTGCTCGACCTCCATGTACATGTCGACCATGCGGTGCTGCAGTGCCTGGAAACTACTGATCGGAACGCCGAACTGCGACCGCTGCTTCGTGTACTCGACGGTGTCGGCGAGCACCTTCCGCATCAATCCGACAGCTTCGGAAACGATCGCTGCCGTCGCCTCATCGCGGGCTTGGTCGAGCGACGCCCAAGCGTCCTCGACAAGCAACGACTCCGCGGGCAGACGCAACCCATCGAACGTCAGGTCGGCGGCAGTGCGGTCGTCGATCGTGCGCATCGGCTTGCTGGTCAGCCCGGGCTGAGACTTCGCGGGGACGACGAACAACGCGATCCGGTCGGCATCGGTGCGGGCGCTCACGAGCAGATGGGTTGCGATGGGCGCCGCAATCACGGCGATCTTCTCGCCGTCGAGAACCCACTCGTCGCCATCGCGACGAGCCGTCGTCATGACCGCGTCCCACTCGGTGGCCGCGACCGCAACAACCGCGTCGCCCGCGGCGATCTGCCCCAGCAGGTCCTCGGCGCCGGCCCGCTTCAACAGGCCGCCCGCGAGCACCACAGTCTCGACGAATGGTTCGATGACCAGCGCGTTTCCGAGCGCTTCCAAGATGATCATGAGCTCGGTCGGACCGCCATCAAGGCCTCCGACCGACTCCGGGAACGTGGCCCCGAGGATGCCGAGTTCGTCGGCGAACCCACGCCAGATCTCGGGTTGCCAGCCGGCGCCCGATTTCGCCGCTGCCCGGCTCTTCTCGAGGTCGTATCGGGCAGACAGAAACTTTGCGACCGTGTCGCGAAGCATCAGCTGTTCGTTGGTGAAGGAGAAGTCCACGTCCTCAGAGCCCCAATGCTGCTTTGGCGAGAATGTTTCGCTGAATTTCGTTGCTGCCGGCGTAGATCGAGCCTGCGCGGTCGTTGAAATAACGCAACGGGGCCACTGCCTGCCAGGGTTCGCCGCTGACGTAACCGTCGGCCGGTGCCGTGAAGTGCGGGACGTGACCGCCGGGCATCGTCGCGTGCGGTTGGTACAGGCGCCCGCGAGGTCCGGCCGCTTCGAGCGCCAATTCGGTGATTGCCTGACTGAGCTCGGTGCCGAGAATCTTCAACATCGACGCCGCCGGACCGGGGTTTTTCCCCGCCGCAACGTCAGAGAGCAGACGCGACTCGAGGATCTCCATGACATCTGTCCGAATCCGAATGTCGGCAAGCCGCGACCGGAACCCCGGGCTCTCGATCAACGGGCCACACTGCTGCGCGACGTCGTCGACCCACACCTGCAGCATCGGCGACATCGCGAGGCCGCCGCGTTCGAAGTTCAACAGATACTTCGCGACCGTCCAGCCGTCGTCGATCTGACCGATGACGTTGGCCTTGGGCACCCGGACCTGGTCGAAGAACACTTGGTTCTGCACTTCTTCGCCGGAGCTCATGACGAGCGGGCGAATCTCGATACCCGGCGTCCGCATGTCCATCAGCAGGAACGTGATGCCCTGCTGTTTCGTGCCGGTGCGCGACGTACGCACGAGGCAGAAGATCCAGTTGGCCTCGGTCGCGTGGGTCGTCCAGATCTTGCTTCCCGTACAGACCAGATCGTCGCCGTCCTCGACGGCGGCCATCGACAACGAGGCCAGGTCCGAGCCTGACTCCGGCTCGGAATAGCCCTGACAGAAGAACACCTCGCCCGTCAGAATCCGCGGGAGGAAGTAGTCTTTCTGCTCCGTGGTCCCGAACGCGACGATCGCATGAGCGACCATCTTGATCCCCATGGGCGAGAGCAGCGGCGCACCAGCGAGCGTGCACTCACGATTGAAGATGTAGTGCTGCATCAGGTTCCAGTTGCACCCGCCATACTGCACCGGCCAGGCCGGAGCCGCCCAACCCTTGCGCCGAAGGATCTCCTGCCACTTCATGCTGGATTCGTGGTCCGGGTAGACGCTCGTCATGAGCTTGCCGGCACGCCGCAGGTCGGGAGTGAGGTGTTCGTCGAGGAACTCGCGCACCTCGGTCTGGAACGCCAGATCCGCTGGCGAGAGACTGATATCCATCACGCATATTCCTTGCGTAGTTGCGGTTTGACGACCTTGCCGCTCGCGTTGCGCGGCAGCTCGGTGACGATCACCAGATCTTTGGGGTGCTTGTAGCGAGCGAGTCGTTCGTTGAGGAACGGCTCGAGTTCGGCAAGCGTCAGTGAGTCGTCACCGGCGACAATCGCGACCGGTACCTCGCCCCACTTCTCATGCTCACGCCCGATGACGGCTGCCTCGCGAATCTTCGGGTGGCTGAACAGCACATTCTCGACTTCGGCGCAGTAGATGTTCTCGCCGCCGGAAATGATCATGTCCTTCTTGCGGTCGACCACGTAGACGAAGCCTTCGTCGTCGACGCGAACGAGATCGCCCGAATGGAACCAGCCGCCCTCGAACGCCTCGGCGGTCGCTGCCGGCTTGTTCCAGTAGCCCTGCATCATGGTCGGGCCGCGGTACACGATCTCGCCGATCTCTCCGGGCGCGACGTCGTTCATGTTGTCGTCGACGACTCGGACAGCGATCGTCGGGATCGGTTTGCCGACCGAGCCGAGCTTGCGGATCGCATCCTCGCCGTCGAGCACACACGTGATCGGCGACATCTCGGTCTGGCCGAACACGGCGATGTTGAGCGCGTTCGGAAAGACCTCAGCCATCGCCTTGAGCACCGAGTCCGACGCCGGTGCTGCTCCCCACGAGATGGTTTCGAGCTTCAGATCACGGTCTCGAACCGTCGGGTCCGCGCAGACGATCTGCCATTGCGCAGGAACGAGGAACACCGAGGTGGCGCCTTCTCGCTCCCACGCGTCGAGGGTGTCCGATGCGTTGAACAAGCCGAGTGGCTGAATCACGGTCTTGGCGCCGAGCAAGATGTTCGGCGCGATACTGCCGAGGCCCGCGATGTGGAACAGCGGAGCCGCGCAGAAGTAGACGCTGTCTCGACTCGTACGCAGTGCCCGGATGCACGTGAACGCCTGAGCCTGCATGTTGCCGTGCGACAGGATCGCGCCCTTGGGACTGCCCGTCGTGCCCGAGGTGTACATGATCAGCGCCGGAGTGTCTTCCGGGACGTCGACGTCCGGATGCGGCTGGCCCTCCTCGGCGATCAGTGACTCGTATGCGACCGCATCCCCGACGGGTTCCGAACCCAGGACGATGCTCAAATCGATGCCCGGCACCTGCTGACTGACCGCCGCGATGAGTTTGACGAGCATGCCGTCGGTGATGACCACTTTCGCGCCGCTGTCGCTGACGATGTAACCGAGCTCCGGAGGGGTGAGGCGGAAGTTGACCGGCACCGCGATCGCGCCGAGCAGATTGATCGCCAGAACCGACTCGATGTACTCGGTGTAGTTGAGCATGACGATCAACACGCGATCGCCGAAGCCGACTCCCCTGCGCGCCAACGCATCCGCGAGCTTGTGCGAGCGGTCGTGAAGCTGTCGCCACGTGGTGTCGACACCGCTGAACTTGAACGCAACAGCGTCGGGTCGCATGTCCGCGTGGATCGCGACCTGGTTGTTCCAATGGTTGCGTCGGGAACGCAGGGGCTGGTCGGTCATCCAAGGCTCCTTAGCTACGGACCGAGACCGGGTCGCTGACGAGCGAGCTCAGCCGGCCACGGATGATCTCCTCGGACTCGCTGACCATTCGCTCGACAAGCTCGGCGACGGTCGGGATGTCGGTGATGAGGCCCTGGCAGATGCCGGCGGTCCAGATGCCCGCGTCGACGTCGCCGTCTTCGAAAACCTTGCGTCCGCGCTTGCCGGAAACGAGGTCCTGGATATCGGCGAAGGTTCCACCCGCCTTCTCGATCTCGACGACCTGACGGCTGATGGCGTTGTCGGCGACGCGTGCGGTGTTGTGCAGCGTGCGGAAGATCAGCTTGGTGTCGAGCTCGCTGTTGGCGACGATCTTCTCCTTGACGGACTGGTGGATCGACGACTCCTGCGTGCACAGGAATCGGGTGCCCATGTTGACGCCGTCGGCACCGAGCGCGAGGGCGGCAACCAGACCGTGGGCGTCGGCGATACCTCCGGACGCGAGCACGGGAATGTCGAGCTCACGGACCGCGGCCGGGATCAGGACGAGCCCCGGGATGTCGTTCTCGCCCGGGTGTCCGGCACATTCGAAGCCGTCGATGCTCACGGCGTCCACGCCGACAGACTGCGCCTTCACTGCGTGCTTCACGCTCGTCGCCTTATGAATGACCTTGATGCCATGCTCTTTGAGGTGCGCAGTGTGGGTTGCCGGGTTCGCGCCCGCGATCTCGACGATCTTCTCCTTGACGGACTGGTGGATCGACGACTCCTGCGTGCACAAGAATCGGGTGCCCATGTTGACGCCGTCGGCGCCGAGCGCGAGGGCGGCGACCAGACCGTGCGCGTCGGCGATACCGCCGGACGCGAGCACGGGAATGTCGAGCTCACGGACCGCTGCCGGAATCAGGACGAGCCCCGGAATGTCGTTCTCGCCCGGGTGTCCGGCACATTCGAAGCCGTCGATGCTCACCGCGTCCACACCGACAGACTGCGCCTTCACGGCGTGCTTGACGCTCGTCGCCTTGTGAATGACCTTGATGCCGTGCTCTTTGAGGTGCGCCGTGTGGGTTGCCGGGTTCGCGCCCGCGATCTCGACGATCTTCACACCGCTGTCGATGATTGCTTGGCGGTACTCCTCGTACGGCGGCGGCGTGATCGACGGCAGGATCGTCAGGTTGACGCCGAACGGCTTGTCCGTGAGCTCCCGCGTCCGCTCGATCTCGAGACGAAGGTCGTCCGGAGTCGGCTGGGTCAGCGCGGTGATGAAGCCCAGGGCTCCAGCGTTGGCTACCGCGGCGACGAGCTCGGCACGGCCGACCCACATCATTCCGCCCTGCACGATCGGGTGCTCGATACCGAATGCCTCGGTGAACTTCGTACGCAGCATCTGTTCGTTCTTCCTTTTTGCGAGTTATTTGTCGTATCGCCAATTACTCGCAGCATAGTTGACAACTAACCTTGTCTAAAGAGGTAATTTCGGCCAGTGTTCAGACCGACTGGGTCCGCCGCGCATTTGGCGAGCCGCTTTCTAGAACGGGCACTTACCCTGCTTCTCCGCCGGCTGGAACGAGGAGAGCCCGACCTCCAGGTAGGACGCGGCCATCCGTTGATACTGGAGCCGGTTGTAGGCCATCGGGGTGTAGTGGAACCGCTTGGGGAGATACCGATAGGCGAGGCGAACACCGCGAGTCAGCACCGTGAACTCCAGGTCATGGCGCCAATTCCAGCGGAAACCCGTCAGTTCGCGCACGCGGTCGTGCGCTGCCCCGAACGACAGCACCGCGAACACGTGACCGACGACCGGTCCGGCAATCAACCACAGCGGAGAGAAGGCTCGAGGCAGGACGTCAGGGTAAGGCGAGTGCAGAAGCAGGTCCATCGCCTGCTTGATCTCCGGAGTCTCCTCGAGGCGGGTTTGGACCATCCGCTCATAGAACGCACACGCCCCGTCGTAAGTCGTGGGTAGCGCACCGTTACCCGAGAGCTCCAGCCCAGCACTCCCCTGGCGCCAGTAGTCCCAGAAGTCCTGGCCGTCTTGCGGCGTGAGCCTCTCACCGGTGATCGGTTCATAGGAATTCCGCAACGCCATGAATGCGCTGACGATGATGAAGTTCCAGACGTCAGGTTCGTACGCATGGAACTTCTGGCCGTTCCGGCCAATACCCTTCACATCGCGGTGCAGCCGGCGCAGGCGCTCGAATTGCGCCTGCCGGTCCGCTTCATCGCCGTACAGCAGAATCTGGTCGACCACGCCCGTGCGCAGCGCCCTACCCCAGGGGTCGTCACGGAATCGGCCGGTCCAGTCGATGGCCGCGGCGACGGGAGGCAGTGCCGCCTGGTCGTACACGCCGAAGAAGTACAAGCCAGTGAACGCCGACGCGGTGAACCACTTGAACTTCTCGAAACGCGCCGCATCGACACTGGCGTCAACCCTGGGGACTTCAGCTACTGCTGCCATCAGATCGCTCCTTTGCGATAGGATATGACAGATTTTCTATCACCTCCTAGCTCGAAAGCAAGGGAAATTTCGTCGTGGCGTTTCGTAGACTTGATACGAGATGACAAACGACGCTGGTCACGGGCCCGAAACCGACGCGACAACAAGGCGAATCCTGGACGCTGCCCGGGACTGTTTTGTCGAGACCGGCGTCCGAAAGACGACAATGAACGCCGTTGCCGACCGGGCCGGCGTCGGCGTGGCGACGGTGTATCGGCGCTTTCCACAGAAGCCCCAACTCGTCCGGACGGTTCTCTTCCGAGAGGCGACCGAACTCGTCAACGGCGTCGACGCCGCGATCGTCGGCGCCAAGACGTTCGAAGACGAACTACTGACCGGATTCGTGGCATTCACGCGCGAACTGATGACCCGCAGTCTTTTGCACGACATGAACGACTCGGATGACGTCGCCGAGGCCTTGAAGGCACTCCCCGGCCATGGCACGCCGATTCTCGGCCTGGGCCGGGCATATCTGGCCGACATGATTCGCAAGCGACAGGCGAACGGCGAACTCGACCAGGACTTCGACGCGGACATGGTCGCCGAAATCTACGCTCGCCTGGCCCACTCGCTCGCCATGATTCCAGAGGGCGTAATCCCGCTCGAGGACCCGGAAAAAGCGAGCGCTTTCGCGCAGAAGTACCTTCTGCCGCTTTTGCGGCCAATTTCCGAAATCTGACCGTTAGCGACCACCAAATCTCGCGGATTGCATTGGCAGTATTGGAAATTCAGTAGATTGCCGGTCTAGCTATCCACTAGCTACTCAGTGTGCCAAATGTCCAAATCGGATCGAAGTTGATCTCTTGTGACTAGGTACACATGACCTGCCATTTAGCCAGGTCAGAGTGTCCAGGGACAGCTACTTACCGGTAACCTCGGGTTGTCTCTTTGTTTGCCAACCTGTAACCATAGTAGCCATGGCAACTACTCATTTGATGGCTCCGGGCCATCTCGCAGTCAACGACGACTCGGCGGTTGAGAAGCTGCCGATGGCCGTTCTTACCGCCATGTGTCTGGCGCTCGTTCTCGTCGTCGCTTCGGTGACCGCGATCAACCTGACGTTGCCGGACCTGGCTCTCGGCTTGCACGCGTCGAACACCCAGCTGACGTGGGTCGCCGATGGCTACACCGTCACCCTGGCGGCACTGGTCCTCCCCCTCGGCGCTCTCGGTGACCGGATCGGCCGACGCCGCCTGCTCATCGCCGGCGCGGGCGTGTTCGCGATCGCGTCGTTCTTTGCGGGACGCGTCGACACTGTCGAGCAACTCATCGGCTTCCGCGTCGCCATGGGCGTCGGCGCGGCCATGATCATGCCGGGAACTCTCGCCACGATCACTGCCGTCTTCCCCGCGGAACTTCGGTCCAAGGGTGTCGCGGTGTGGTCCGGTTGTGCTGGAGCGGGCGCGATCTTCGGACTTCTGGTGTCCGGCTTTGTTCTGGAGCACTCCGACTGGCGCATGATCTTCACCATCAGCGCGGTCGCCGCAGGTGTCGCCGGCCTCGGCGCACTGATCTTCGCGCCGGAAACGCGCGACGAGAACCCCCCGAAGGCCGACTACTTCGGATCGCTGTTCACCGGCCTCTCGATCGGCTCGCTCGTATACGCCATCATCAACGGCGCCCGCCGCGGCTGGACCGACCACATCGTGCTCGCGATGTTCGCACTCGCCGTCGTATCGATCGTCGCTTACGTGGTTGCTGGTTTGCGCACCAAGGACTCCGTCCTCGACCCCCGGTTCTTCGCCCGCCGCGGCTTCCTCACCGGCTCGGTCACCGTGGTCGCGCAGTTCATGGCCGTCATGGGCTTCTTCTTCGTCGGCCTGCAGTACCTGCTGCTGATCCGTAACTTCAGCCCGCTCGAGGCAGCCGTCGCGCTCCTGCCGGTGGCCGGAGTGATGCTGCCGGTCGCAGCCCTCACCCCGACCCTCCTGCGTTTCGTCACGGTGAACGTTGCCACCGCGTTCGGCCTGTTCCTCATGGCCGGCTCGATGGTCTACGCATCGACGTTGACCGCCACCTCGAGCTACGACCAGTTCCTTATCGGTCTACTCGTGTCCGGCGTCGGCCTGGGAATCACCAGCTCGACCGGTACGAACCTCATCGTGAGCTCGCTGTCGCCGCAGCAGCAGGGCACCGCGTCGGCCGTCAACGACTCGACCCGTGAGGTCGGCTCGGCCGTCGGTATCGCGCTCATGGGTTCGATCTTCGCGACGAACTACCGCAGCAACCTGCCCGACCTGTCACAGCTGCAGCCGGACGTCGCGACCCACATCCGGGACTCGGCGCCGAGCGGCATCACCATCACCGAACACATGGGTCCGGCAGCGGCGAACCTCGCCGAGGGAGTGCGTAACGCCTTCATGCACGGATTCTCGACGTCGCTGCTGATCGTCTCGATCTTCCTCGTCGTCGGTGGCGTGGTGACGCTGTTCGCACCGAAGCGCATTCCCATCGGTCACTGACACTGACCTCAAAGAACGCGTTGGAACCTATCCGGGTTTCAACGCGTTCTTTGTCGCCCTACGGGCAGTAAAACCGCTTAGGATCAGCCCCGTGTTGGTCACCTTGCTGTTTCTGCTGCCACCGGGACGCTTGAAGAACCGCCTCCTGTGCCGTCTCGGTCACGACATTCATCCGACGGCGCAGATCGGCATCTGCCTCGTTCGGGGTGTGCGCCGTTTCGAACTCGCCGAAGGCGTGAAGATCGGTCACGGCAACGCCTTCCGCGGACTGCTCCTCGTCCGAATGGGGCTCGGCGCACTCATCCACCAGTTCAACTGGATCAGCGGAGACTCGGGCGCCAACAAAGATCTCACTGGTCTGCCCCACGCACGATCTCTCATCATGGCGAGAAATTCGCATATCTACAGTCGGCATTACATCGACTGCGGTGGCGGTATCGAAATGGGCGAGGACACCTACATCACCGGCGTGCGGAGCACGTTCATGAGCCATGGCTACGAGCCGACCACCGGACTGATCGTGCTGTCGCCGACGCGCTTGGAGGCCAAGTCGATGATCGCCTTGTGCTCGACGATCCTCCACGGCACGGTCGTGGGCGCGGGCACCTTCGTTGCGGCAGGCGCGGTGACCAAGCCCAATCAGCAACTCGAACCGCATTCGCTCTACGGCGGTTCGCCGGCAAAGCGGATCTCGGACTACGAGATCAACGAGATCACGTACGACATCAATCGGTACATTCCGCAGCAATCCTCGTAGGGGCGAACGAGTCGGCCGTAAGCCGGATCTTGTTGACGCGGTCATCCATCTGGGCACACCGTCGCCGGGTACCTCGAGCAGTCAACCCGCAGGCTCGGGCGAGCAGCCCTCGAACGCCTGCGCAGCCTCACCGCGAGGTGAGGCCTTCGACCTTGCTCCGGGTGGGGTTTACCTAGCCACCCCAGTCACCTGGGGTGCTGGTGCGCTCTTACCGCACCGTTTCACCCTTACCGTGCTCTGAATCAATCCAGCGCAGCGGCGGTCTGTTTTCTGTGGCACTTTCCCGCGGGTCACCCCGGGTTGCCGTTAGCAACCACCCTGCTCTACGGAGTCCGGACTTTCCTCGGCAGCGGGCAGCGACAGCACGCTGTCCGTTCCCGCCGACGCGACCGCACACCGACTCGTTCGCTCGTGAAATGGTACCTGGCCGCAGCGCCATTCCTGGACTGCGCGCCCGTAGCGCTAGGCTCTGAAGTTGTTCCCGTTCAGTCCCACACGGAGGTGCATGCGTTGTCACTGGGTGACCGGCGTGGCGGCACGCGCGAGATTGGACCGTTCCTCAAGGGCCGTTCGCTCCTGTTGTCGGACTACTACGAAGTCGGACGCGAGAAGGTCCGCGAGTACGCGAACGCCGTCCAGGACATGAACGCAGCGCACTACAGCGAGGCTGCCGCGCGCGAACTCGGCTATCACGGTCTCGTGGCGCCCTGGACGTTCCTGGCGATGTGGTCATGGAACTGCATGCTCGAGTTCCTCGACGCCGAGGGCGTAGGTCTGGACCTGCGTTCGCTCGTTCACACCGAGCAGGAATACCAGTTCCATCAACCGATCATCGCCGGCGATCGGCTGCGCGGAGAGTTCCACGTGGACGTCTACCGCGAGATGGGCAAGATCGCGACGATCCGCGCCCGCACCGAGGTCACCAAGATGGACGGTGAACCGGTTGCGACCGTCATCAGCACGCTCGTCAAGCACGACCGCGGACTCGACATCGAGATCCCCGGGCTCTGATCACCTCAGGTACGACGTGTCGTTGACGAGTCGAACCGCAGAACCGCCGTCGGGATAGAACTCGGCGATACTCAACGACGCCAAATCCAGGTGCAGGCGGTATAGCAGCGCCGGACCGACGCCGAGAGCCAACTGGAGCAACGTCTTGATCGGCGTCACATGGCTCACCACGACCACGGTCTGATCTGCGTACTGCTCGCAGATGGCGTTCCGCGCCGTGATGATTCGCTCCCGAACGGTGGCAAAACTCTCGCCCTGCGGCGGCGCCACCGTCTCGTCGGAAAGCCAACGTCGATGCTCGGACGGGTATTGAGCTGCGGCTTCGGCGAAGGTCAGGCCCTCCCATGAGCCGAAGTCGGTCTCGATGAGCTCAGGCATGACCACGGGTTCGATCCCGATCGCGTGACCCACTTCGGCGGCGGTCTGCATCGTGCGACCGAGCGGTGAGCGCACGATCGCGCCGATGTCCGGCCGCTTGGCGATCGACTCGGCTGCCGCTTTTGCCTGCGCGAGACCGGTCTCCGTGAGCGGCGGGTTCCCGCGGCCCGAATAGCGCTGTTCGATCGACAGCGCGGTCTGTCCGTGGCGAAGCAGCAGCAGCCGCGTCGGTTTGCCGGTCGACGACGTCCAACCGGGTGAGCGGTACTCCCCTGCCCCGGACTTCGCAGGCTTGACGACCGCCGGCTCGACGGTCCCGGCCGCGATGGCCGCGGCTCCGTCCATGGCCTTGTTCGCGAGCGAATCGGCGTGCGAGTTCTCGGCCCGCGGAATCCACGTGAACGTGATGTGGGAGAAGCCTCGAGCGAGGTCCTGCGCGCGCCGGAACCGCGATTGCATGTCTGCGTTCTTGACCTGCCAACGTCCGCTCATCTGCTCGACGATGAGTTTGGAGTCCATTCGGACGTCGACCTCGTCGGCGCCGAGTTCGATCGCGGCGGTCAGACCGGCGATGAGCCCCTCGTATTCGGCAACGTTGTTGGTTGCCGTGCCGATCGATTCGGCTCGCTCGGCCAACACCTGTGCGCGATCGCCGGAGAAAACGACGGCACCGTAGCCGGCCGGACCGGGATTGCCGCGGGAGCCGCCATCGGCTTCGACGATCACCTTCACTGCGTCAGATACCCGACTCGTCCGTGCGGATGAGGATGGTGCCGCACTCCGGGCACGTCACGACGTCGTCGGACGCCGCGTTGGTGATGGCCGCCAGGTCACCGCGATCGATCTCGATGCGGCACGCGCCGCACTGACGGGCGCGCAGCAACGCCGCGCCCAATCCGTACGTCGCGCGCTGCCGCTCGTACGCAGTGGCGAGTTCGTCGGGGACGTTGCCGATCAGCGACTCTCGCTCCGCGGACTTCGCCAGCGACGCCTTCTCGAGTTCGGTGACGGCGTTTTCGAACGCCCCGCGCGCGGCAGCGAGATCGATCTCCAGTCTCGCGAGCTCCGCGGACTGCTCGCCGAGTTCCGCGACTGCCGTCTCGCGCCGCTCCATGACCTCGAGCAGGTCTTCCTCGAGATTCTCCTGACGCCGGTGAAGCGTCTGGAGCTCGTGCTCGACGTCGGTCTGCTGCTTTGCCGGAAGAGCGCCGGAAGCGAGCAGGTCCTCATCGCGCTTGATGCGCTTGCGCACGCCCTCGACGTCGGTCTCGAGCTTCTTGATGTCGCGGTCGAGGTCATCGATCGTGATTTCCACGGCGACGGCCGCGTCCTTGCTGGTCTGACGGCTCGCGGCCAGTCGAGCGACTTCAGCCTCTTCCGGCAGCGTCTTGCGTTTGTGCGCGATCCGCACCAGCTCGGCGTCGGCGGCCGCCACGGTCAGCAGGCGGGCTTGAACGAATGGGTCGACCTTCACGCGGTTTCGCTCTCCAGTTCTTTGTGCCAGCAGTTAAGAGCTAACCGTACCGACCGTCCACGGGTCCGTGCGCACGGTACTGACCCGGACCTCGACTCCGAGTTCCCGCTGGACGATGTCGGCCGCTTGACTACACCACGGCGATTCGCTCGCCCAATGGGCGACGTCCACGAGCGCCGGGCCGCCAGCACGGAGGTGTTCGTCCGCCGGATGGTGCCGCAGATCCGAGGTCACGTAGACGTCAACCCCCAGACGCGTGACTGCGCTGAGGAACGAATCACCCGCGCCTCCGCACACCGCGACGGTCTTGATCAGGCGGTTCGGGTCACCTGCCGCGCGGATTCCCCAGACGGTCTTCGGGAGAGCGCGCTCGACTCGTTCCACGAACGCCGACAACGTCTCTGGCTCGGGTAGCTCGCCTACTCGTCCGATTCCGAGTTCGCCGGGAACGCTGGCGAGTTCGATGATGTCGAAGGCGGGCTCCTCGTACGGGTGAGCCTCGAGCATGGCTTTCGTCACCGCGGTACGCAGGCTGCGGTCGGCGACGAGTTCGATGCGTCCCTCACGCACGGTCTCGACGCGCCCCACGGCCCCGATGTGCGGGTTCGCGTCGCCGACGGGGCGGAACTGGCCCACTCCCTCGACGCGCCAACTGCATTCGCGATAGTCGCCGATCGCGCCGGCGCCCGCGTCGAACATCGCTTTCTGGACTTCTTGGCCCATCTTGAGGGGCACCATGACGACCCATTTGTCGAGCGGGCGAGACGGCGCAGGCTCGATCGGACCGGTGACGGTGAGGCCGAGAGCCTCGGCCAGCGCGTCATTGACGCCGGGCTTGGCCCGATCTGCGTTCGTGTGGGCGCTGAAGAGCGCACAGCCACCGCGGATGAGCTTGTGGAGCAGCGCGCCCTTCGGCGTGTGTGCACCGACCGTGTCGACGCCACGCAACAGCAGCGGGTGATGCACGACGAGCGCCTGCGCGCCCCACGCCAGGGCTTCGTCGACCACCTCGGCGGTCGCGTCGACGGCAAACAGCACTCTCTGCACGTCATCGGCTGGGTCTCCCGCGACGAGACCCACCGAATCCCAGCTCTCCGCGAGCGCGGGCGGATACGCCTTATCGAGCGTCCCGATCAGATCCGCCAGTTGGACGGTCACAGCAACTCCCTCAACACAGTGATCAAGCGGTCGATGTCCGGTCTGGGCCGGACCGCCAGACGCAGATAGTCCGGTCCCAGCGATGGGAACGTATCGCACCGGCGAACGGCGATTCGATGTTCGCGTGCGAGCCGGTCGCGTACTTCCTCCGCGCGCGGCACGGAGACGAGGAGGAACGGTGCTAGGGCCGGCTGGGTGACGCGCAGCCCGAGCTCGGTGAGTTCGTTGATGAAATGGTCCCGGTCCGCACGCATCTCAGCTGCCTTCGCGGCCGCCTCGGCCACCGCTTCCGGCTGTGAGCATTGATAGATCGCCTCGAGCTGCAGAGTTCCGAGGGGCCAGTGCGGGCGACGCGATTCGAGGCGTTTGATGAGCTCGGGCGAGGCCAGCAGGTACCCGCACCGCAGGCCTGCCAGCGCCCAGGTCTTGGTGAGGCTCCGGAGCACGATGACGTCGTCGGAGGCTTGGCTGGCCAACGACTCGGGTTCGTCGGCCTCGACGTCGGCGAACGCTTCGTCCACAACAACGACCCGTCCGGGCGCACGAGCAGCGAGGATCGTCTCGCGAGGGTGCAGCAAGGACGTCGGGTTGGTGGGGTTGCCGACGACGAACAGGTCGGCATCCGCGGGGATGCCTGCCGGAATCAGGCCGAACCCTTCGTCGCACACGACGGGACTGACCCGGACGCCGGCTTCGCGGAGCACATGCTCAGGCTCGGTGAAGGACGGCTGAACCACCGCCGCATGCTTCGAACCGAGGTTGGCCAGCAGTGCAAAACCCTCGGCCGCTCCAGACAGCAGCAGCACTTCGTCCGGGCGTCGATGGTGGCGCGCCGCCACCGCGTCTCGCGCCCGTTCCGCGTCCGCCTTCGTCGGATAACCCGCGAGATCGGCGAGCCGAGCGGTCAGTCGATCCTGCAGCCAACGCGGAGGTTCAGCCAGCCGCACGTTGACGGCGAAGTCCACCATGCCGGGCTCGAGCGCCTGGTCCCCGTGATAACGCAGCACGGGATGGAAACTACCGTGACGCTCGCCAGCTATCGACAACGTGTGGTGGCGCCAGCGCGAGCCAGGCGTCCTCCACCAGCTCCGCGAGGACGTTCGGCTCGACCTCATCCAATTCGACGAGGACTGCGTTGAACCCGTTGAAGTGCTCGATCGTGAAGACGCCCGAATGCCCCTGCGCGAGAACCGCTTCCTTGTCGGTTTGATCGGCGACGCGAAACGCGACGATCGGTTGCCCCGGGATTGGTGCGGTGCCGAATCTCTTGATGTCGGCCTTCGAGAACAAGCGCTCCCACGCGAACGTCTTGCCGGCCACTGACCACGTGCGGGTTCCGCGCCGATCGGCCTCCTCGGATTCGGGGAGATCGGCGACAAGCTGTGCAACGTCATCGAGTGTGGCCATGACTGACACTTACCCGGCCCCCGAGTTGCGCGCACGTCGAACGGGTGGGGATTTCCAAGCCCTTGGGTTGGTGTTCGTCCAGCTCGCCCGTCGACAAGATCGAAAGGACTCTCCTCGACAGAAAGTGCACCCATGACAACGTTTGCCGCTGCCAGCCTTGCCACATTCGTGTTCGGCGCGGTCGTTCGCCTCGGGACGCGTGCGCTTGCCGAGGACTCCGAGTGCGGTCCGTGGATGGTCGGCCGCCGGTGAGTCAGCGCCGAGAGCCCGCACGAAATTGCACCGGCGACTGATTCACTGGTCGCGTGAGCGACATTGATCAGCTGGTCCAGGCGAATAGGTGGTACCGCCTCAGGTTTCCCGAGCCACGACCACGTAAGCCGAAGCGGCAGCTCGCGATCGTGTCGTGCATGGACTCGCGCCTGGACCTGTTCAGTGCGCTCGGTCTCGACGTGGGTGACGCCCACATCATCCGAAACGCCGGCGGCGTGGTGACCGACGACGTTCTTCGATCGCTTGCCATCAGTCAACGCGAGATCGGCACCCGGGCGGTCATGATCGTCCAGCACACCAACTGCGGCATGTTCGGCTTCGACGACCCGAAGTTCCGCCGTAAGTTGCTCGACGAATCCGGTCAGAAGCCCTGCTGGGATGTGCCGGGCTTCTCGAGCCTCGACCGCAGCGTCCGAGAATCCATCGGGAAGGTCGCGAACTGTCCTTGGCTCATTCGCGGTGCCGAAGTACGGGGCTTCATCTTCAACGTGACGAGTGCCGAGCTCACCGAGGTGCCCCGAGTCGCCGAATCGCCGCCTGAGTTTCTCTAGACGACCCTGTGGCATCGTGGTCACATGACTGCTGGTGATCCCCTGGTGACGGTGTGTTTCGTGTGCACCGGCAACATCTGCCGATCCCCGATGGCCGAGAAGATCTTTGTGGCGCACCTCGTGCGGGAAGGCCTCGACGGCGTCGTGCGGGTGACGAGCGCTGGAACCGGTGGCTGGCACGTGGGCGACGAAGCCGATCCGCGAACGGTTCGCGAACTGCGTGAACACGGCTACTCCACCGCGCACGTCGCTGCCCAGTTCGGTCGTGAGCACTCGAGCTCGGACCTGGTCATCTCGCTCGATGCCGGGCATGACCGTGCGCTTGCTCGCCTGGGCATCCCGGCGAGCCGCCGACGCCTGCTTCGCAGTTTCGATCCCGACGCTGACGGAACGGACGTCGCCGACCCGTATTACGGCGGGCGCGCAGGCTTCATCGAATGCCGAGAGCAGATCGAAGCGGCGGTGCCGGGGATGCTGGAATGGGTCCGAAACCGACTGTCCGCCGACGACGACTAAGTTTGATGCCGTGCGACGACTGAGGTTTCTGCTGCGACCGAGCTGGATCATGCTCGCGCTCGTCGTCGCCGCGTTCGCGTATCTGTGCTTCAACGTCCTGGCGCCGTGGCAGCTCGGCAAGAACCACACGACGCAGGAGCGCAACGACCTGATCCAGGCGTCGATGGACGCCGACCCGGTGCCGGTCACGAGCGTGCTCGGCTCCAACGCACCGAAGAAGTCCGACGAGTGGCGCCGCGTCAGCGCGAGTGGCGTGTACGACAAGTCGAACGTCCTGGTGCGGCTGCAGTCGTACCAGGGCTTTCCGGCCTTCATGGTTCTGACTCCTTTCCATCTCGACGACGGTTCGTCAGTTCTCATCAACCGCGGGTATGTGAAGGCCAGCGAAGCGAACCAACCGCCGACCCTGGCGCCGGTGCCGGCCGGCCACGTGACGATCGAGGGACGGCTGCGGCTGCGCCAGATCGCGGCCGAGGACAAGAAGCCGGTATTCGAGTCGGGCTACTGGCAGATCTACGCGGTTGACCCGATCGCGGTGGGCGGCATTCTCAAGAACAACCTGCCCTCGGGCTACCTGCAGCTGTCCGACGGACAGCCCGGAGCCTTTGCCGCGGTCGAGCTCCCCCAGCTCGACTCCGGTCCGTACCTCTCGTACGGCCTCCAGTGGCTCGCCTTCGGTGTGATGGCACCGCTCGGTCTCGCCTACTTCATCCGCGCTGAGCTACGGGAACGCCGCAAGGAACAGCCTGCCGTCTCGACCTCAGCGACGCCCACTCCGCCGACGCCTGCGGACAAACTCACCGATCGCTACGGCAAGCGTCGCTGAACTGACCACCGCGCCGGCCTGCACCGCGGACGACAGCCGCACGGCCCGTTTGAGGTCTGCCACTGTCGGAGCCGGACCTTCGCCGAGGGACGGCCGTTCTTCGACGCCGTGTGCGTAAACGGTCGTGCCGCCCAGCCCCACGCCCAACGCCCCCGCCATCGCCGATTCGACCACGCCCGCATTCGGGCTGGGGTGCTTGCGTGCATCCCGTCGCCAGGCCCGAATCGCACCTCGCGGACTGCCCCCGACCACAGGCGCGGTCGCAACAATGAGAGCACCGCACATTCGGGCCGGGACATAGTTCAGAACGTCGTCGATACGAGCCGACGCCCAGCCGAACCGCTCGTACTTGGCGTTCCGATAGCCGACCATCGCGTCGAGCGTGTTCGACGCCCGATACCCCGCGATGCCCGCCGACCCGCCGACCGCACCCCAGAAAAGGGGCGCAACCGTCGCGTCGGAGGTGTTCTCCGCGACGGACTCGAGTGCCGCACGAACCAGACCAGCCTCATCGAGCGATTGCGGATCGCGTCCACACAGCCATGGCACGAGCTCACGTGCCGATTCGAGATCCCCAGCCTCGACGTGCTCCGCCAACCGCAACGCAGTCCGGCACAGGGACCGGCCGCCGATCGCCGACCACGTGGTCATCGCAACGGCCACCGTGCCCTTGCCGCGAGAACCGATCAAGGCCGCGCCGGTGATAAGAGCGGCCGCATAGATGAGCCCCGCTCCTCGACTGTCTCGATAGGTCAGCGACTCTAGGCGCCCCGCGACGGTGCCGAAGCCCGCGACGGGATGAAAGCGTTGCGGATCGCCGACGGCCAGGTCGGCGGCGTAGCCCGCCACCAACCCAGCCGCACGGCGCGGAAACGGATTCCTCAACGGGCCGACCCCGCGGTGGCGGTCCGGCGTTCGAAGTCCAGCAGGTAGCGCTTGGCCTCGACCCCACCGAGGTAATTGCCGAACGATCCATCCGATCGAACAACCCGGTGACACGGCACGATGACCGGCAGTGGGTTCGTCGCGCACGCGGTGCCCGCCGCACGCACCGCCTTCGGATTCCCGACGGCCGCTGCGACCTCGGTGTAGCTCTCCGTCTGTCCGAACCCGATCGCGACCAAGTGCTCGAGAACCGACAGACGGAATCCCCGGCTCAGCCGGAAATCCAACGGAACGTCGAACCGCCAACGTCGGCCTTCGAAGTACTGGTCGAGTTCGCGAGCTGCGGTGTCGAGACGAGCCGGAGTGCGCAGGATGCGCGGGCTCACCGTCGACGCCAAGCTCTCGAGGACGACGTCGTGGTCTTCGTTGGCGAACGCGAGCCGGACGAGTCCCTGCTCGGTCGCGGCGAGCAGCAAGCTGCCGATCGGCGAATCCACCGTGCGGTAGGCGACGTCGATAAGTCCCTCGGCCTGCGCATCCGCCACCAGCCGTCCGCGCAGTCTCTCCAGGGTGTCGGCCTCAGTACGCATCGCTATCCCCCTTCTCTCGGTTCTCACGAACCTGTGCTCGTAGTGCGCGGATACCGTCCGCCGCCGCTCGTCGTGCCGCCGCGGCGGTACCCCCGCTGCGCTCTGCGACCTCCGCGTAGGACATGCCGTCGAGATAGTGCTGCGAGACCGCCGTTCGCTGGCGGACCGTCAGCAAAGCCAGGTCGAACTCGGCATCGATCTCGGCTGCCTCCGCGATGAGGTCCGGAAGATTCCCCACCGGGATCGGTCGGCGGCCTGCTGCCCGACCGAAGTCCATTGACTTCCGCTTCGCGATCGTGACCAGCCACGCCTCGGCGTTGACCTCTGCATCGAGATCCGGATATGCGCGCAGCGCTGACAAGAACGTCTCCGACCAAGCGTCTTCTGCTTCATCGGGACCCAGCAGCGCAGCACAGATCCGCAACACGGCAGCACCGTGCTCCTGGACGAGTGACTCAAACGGCTTTTTGTTCCGCACACTCTGTAGACGTTCGTGGGCGTCAGTTTGTGAGGTCATCACGCGAATTCTCCTCCGGTCGGTTGGACGATCCGCGGTCATCGTGTGGCGCCGGTCTGACACAACCGTCTCACCGGGCACCCCCGCTGTGGATAACCCTGGACCGGGTAAGGCCATCGCCGACCCCGAAACCGGCACCTGCCATATCCTCGACTCCAGATCCCGTGCGGAGGTTCAATGACGATCGATTTCACGCCTGACCCTGCGCTCTACCCCTTCGAGTCGCGGTGGTTCGACTCGAGTGCCGGCCGACTTCACTATGTCGATGAGGGCACCGGTCCCGCGATCGTCATGTTTCACGGCAACCCGGCCTGGAGTTTCCTCTACCGCGACATCATCGTGGCGCTCCGGGATCGCTTCCGCTGCATCGCGATCGACTACCTGGGATTCGGCCTGTCCGACCATCCCAACAACTACGGCTACAGCGCGGCCGAACATGCGAACACCGCCGGTGAACTTCTCGACAAGCTCGATCTTCGCGACTTCATCGTGTTCGGACATGACTGGGGCGGACCGATCGGGTTGCACGCCGCGGCCGCGCGCGCCGGTGACGTTCGCGGTCTCATCTTGGGCAATACCTGGTTCTGGCCCACCGATACGAAGCTGCTGCGCACCTACGGACGGGTGCTGTCGCTACCGCCGCTTCAGTTCGCCATCCGAGCCCGCACGACGTTCGCCGACCAGCTGATTCTGCGCACAACTGCGACGAAGCTCGACGACGCGATCATGGCGCACTATCGCAAGCCGCTGCCGACTCCGGCATCCCGACGGGCGGTCGCCGAATTCCCCCGCCAGCTCATCGCGGCGCGTCGATTCCTCGGCCAACTGGCGCAAGACGTCCCGGCGAAGCTCGGGTCGAAACCGACGCTTCTCGTGTGGGGAATGAAAGATCTGGCTTTTCGGCCGAGCATGCTCATCCGAATGCAGGGCGTCTTCCCCAACCACACGACGGTGCCCCTCCCGGATGCCAAGCACTACATCCAGGAGGACGCACCTGAGGCGATCGCCGAGGCGATCATCTCCGTCTTCGGGTGAGCTAGTTACACTCCCCGTCGCCCTTACTCGCTGAGCAGGGCGATCGTCGAGTCGGCGAGGTAGAACGGCTCGAGGCGCTTGCGGATCTCGGCCGCGAGAACACCGTTCTCGTTGAGCTTCGCGATGGCCGTCGGGCCAAGCAGGCTCGCGAACTTAGCGAGATCGTCCTTCGTGAGGCCGGTCTTGTCGAGCAGCGTCTTGAGGTCGGTGTCGCCGTAGGTCTTGAAGACCATGTCGATGCCGCCGTCGACGAGGGCCAGGACGTATTCGCGGTCGCGCGAGGACTTGGCGACCTGGTGGCCCAACTCGGCGATTTACTGCACCTCAGCAAGGGTGGCGTACTTGCGCTGCTCGCTGATCGGCTCGTTCGCGTGCAGGTCCCAGATCTCCATCGCGGCTTGCTTGAGCGGGCCGTCCTTGAGCAGTTCGCGCACGGCCTGCTCGGTGACCTTGAGTGCCATCACAGCGCCGCGGTCGGCAGCCTTGTCGAGGTTGGTGGCCTTGGCCGCAGCCGACGCGAGCTTTCCACCGAGAGAGAACGCCGAGCCCATACCCGGGATCTTCTCGGCCTTCTGACGCTGGGCACCCACGATGCCGTCGACGATCTTTCCGGTGAACGCCGAGGCGACGAGCGCTGCCGACGGACTCTCCAGCAGCTTGTCCAGGAATCGGTTCTGACCAGCGCGGTTACGCAGCACCGCCTCGACGATCTTCTCGACCTTGTCGCGGTCGACGACGTCGCCGAGGGTGTGGTCCGAGGCGGCCGGCAGGTTGTAGAACATCTCCGCGGACGGCGCGATGAGTTCGTCGATCAGCGAACCCTCGCCGACCTTGTCGATACCAAGGCGCGCAGCGGCCTTGACGTCCTCGGGGTTCACGACGTCGGCCAGCTTCAGCGTGGCGGCCGTTTCGAGTGCCCAGTCGAGTTCGCGGTTGACCGTATCGGTGAAGCGATCGGTCACCTCCGCGACGAGATGTTGTACGTGTGCGTCGAGTAGCTTCGCGGCCGTTGCCTGCGGATCGGTGCTCATGTGGCTGACGCTAGCAGGCGACATTGTGATCCAAGTAGGGTCGCGGCGGAATGTACTGAACGATCAATGTAGGTCCGCCGGTAAATTCTTTTCCGTTGCAGAATTGCTTGGCATGCTTGGCGCTGTTGGATCCCATTGCGACCCAGTTCGGCCAGCCCGGCTTCCAGCCACCGGTGATCTGCCACCACAGTGACGGAGTGGAGTACACGCCGACAGTCGAGATGCCGCGCTTCTTCAGCGCGTCGTACGTGCCTTGAATGCTCGCGCGGTTCTGGGCGTAGTTTTTCGTCCAGTCGTTGTCGGTTTCGACGTCGAGCCACCATTTGTCGCTGACGATCTTCGAGTCCAGCGCGGTCTTGAACGCATGCAGACCGGCCGCGAAACCGTAGTTGTAGGCCAGACACACCTTGTCGTTGTCGCGACACTGCTTCGGATAGGTCCTGCTGATGCCCTTCGTCGCCCCATGCCATTCCGTGTTGACGTAGAGACTGAGGTTCGGCCAATAGACATCCTTCGCCTGTTCTTTCAGGCAAGGGTTTTTGGTGAATGGCCGGCCGCCGGTGACCCCGACGATCCGGTAGGCGACCTTGGGCTGGGCAGCTCCGCAGTTCGGCCAGGAGATGTCGATCCCGATTTTGTTCGTCGGGTAACCACCTGAGGCTGCTGCCGGCGCAAAACTTCCCACCACTGAGATTCCAACCGCTGCAGCAATTCCGACCCAAATCCGCTTCACGCTGAGGAAGGTACCGGCGCCCATATATCGGGCATAAGGGGCGTTTCTGACCGGTTATCGCTAGCAGGCCAGATCGTGATCCAGGTTGGGACGACGTGGAATGTATTGCACGAGCCACGTCGGCCCACCGGTGAAGTTATTGCCGACACAGAATCGCTTGGCTTGCAAGGCACTCGCCGTGCCTGTTGCCACCCAGTTCGGCCAGCCTGTCTGCCAGCCCGCGGTGATGACATCCCACTGGTACGCAGTCGAATACACCCCGACGGTCCCGACGCCCCGAGCCTTGAGTGCATCAAACGTGCCCTGAATGCTCGCGCGATTCTGGTTGACGTCGTCGTTCCAGCTATTCATGGTCTCGACGTCAAGCCACCATTTGCCGCCGCTGAAAGCCTTCGCCGCGACTGCGGTGTCGAATGCCTGCCAGCCCGAGTTGTAGCCGTAGTTGTACGCGACGCACACCTTGTCCGCCGGAGCGCATTTCTTGGGCGCATTGGGGTTGATGTTCGGCGACTGATCGTTCCAACCGGTGTTGACGTACAGGCTGAGATTCGATCCGAAAGCCGCCGCCTCCGCGGCCAGGCACTTGTTCGTCGAATACGCAGTGCCGCCGGTCACGCCGACGATTCCGAATGCAGCCTTCGGCAGGGCCACTCCGCAGTTCGGCCACGAAACATCGAGTCCGATCTGGTTCGTTGGGTAAAGCCCCGCCGCGCTGGCGAGACTTCCGATCAGCGAGAGACTTACCGCGGCAACGAGTCCGGTCAGAGCGCGCTTCACCCGGCGAAGGTACCGGCGGCTTCATAACGATTAAGGAAGACGCGTCCGGGCGGTTATCGAATTGCTATCGGTCCAGCGCCGCTGCGGCCGCAGCGCGGGCGTCCGCCGGCGACGACGCGGCCAGCGCCGCAGCGGCCGCATTCTGACATTGCGCGAGGGTCACCGTCGCCAGTTGTGCACCCACGCGGGGCAACGCGTTCGGAGCGGCCGACAGCGAGGTGACCCCGAGGCCCACCAGCACGCACGCCAGGCGCGCGTCCGCAGCGGCCTCC
Organism: Nocardiaceae bacterium; assembly: GCA_021372355.1. Taxonomy (GTDB): domain Bacteria; phylum Actinomycetota; class Actinomycetes; order Mycobacteriales; family Mycobacteriaceae; genus Smaragdicoccus. The sequence goes on from JAJFUQ010000147.1 coordinate 30,851, forward strand.
CCGCACACGCCGACTGGCTTGCCCAGTCCGGCACCGGCGCGTGCAGCGATCGACACGAGCGCGAGAAGGGCGGGCTGCCAAGGGTCCGTGAGATCCGCGAGCGGAGCTGACATCCGATCCGCGGCCATCGTGTACTGCGTCAGATCGTTGGTACCGATCGACAGGAAGTCGACGTGATGAAGTATCTGACCGGCCAGCAGCGCGGCCGCCGGAACCTCGATCATCACGCCCGGCACCATCCCGCGTTCGCGCACCTTCCGCGCAAAGTCGCGTGCTTCTTCGACCGTCGCGATCATCGGCGCCATGACCCACGGGGTGGTTCCAGTCCGAGCGCCCGCCTCGGCGATCGCATCGAGTTGCCGATCGAGAAGCGCGGGAAAGTCCCGTGCGATCCGAATGCCGCGCACTCCCAGCGCCGGATTGGCTTCGACCGGGTTAGGTACGAACTTGAGCGGCTTGTCCGAACCCGCGTCGAGCGTCCGGATGACCACCTTCTTTCCCGGGAATGCGCGGAGGACCTCCGTGTACAGCTCGGCCTGCTCGGCGACCGTCGGTTCGGTGTCGCGATCGAGGAATGCGAGTTCCGTCCGGAACAGTCCCACCCCCTCGGCGACTCCACGACCTGCCGCCTGCGCCGTCTCGCCATCCTGAACATTGGCGACGATGGCGACGCGATACCCATCCCGCGTCGAACCCGGACCGCTCCACGAACTCGCAAGATCGCGGGCAATCCGGTCTTCCGTGACAGCGCGGGTCGCCAGTTCGACATCAGGTTCGATGTCGATGACGCCGGATTCACCATTGACGAGAACGGTCGTTCCCGCCTCGATCGCTCCCAGTCCGGCCGCGGCGACGACACACGGAATGCCCAGCTGACGCGCGATGATCGCGGTGTGGCTGGTCGGACCACCGAACTCGGTCACGAGGGCGACAATCGAGCGCGGGTCCAGGCCAGCGGTGTCCGCTGGCGCAAGATCGTCGGCGAACAGTACGGACGGGGTTGCCGGCTGCGGGATCCCGGGTTCGGGCAGGCCCTGCAACTCGGCAACCATGCGGTTTCGAATGTCGCGTAGGTCGGTGATCCGCTCGGCCATCAGCCCGCCGATGCGTTCGAACTTCACTGCGAATGTCTCGATCGCCTGGTCGACCGCATGGGTCGCGGGAGTTCCGGCGTCGATACGTTTCATGGCGTCGCGATTCCACCCGCGGTCGACCACGAGTCCTGCGGTGGCCGTCAGCACCTCAGCCGCCGCGCCCGATGCGTGCGCCGCCCGCTGACGGATGCGGTCCGAGACCGTTGTCGCGGCGGAGTGAAAACGGGCCGCCTCATCGATTCGGGCCGATTCGGGCAGAATTCCACATTCCGCAGGCAGCACCGGCAGCGGAGCTGGGCGCACCACCGGTCCATAGCCGATACCTGGCACTACGGGCGTTCCCGTGAGAAGTGTTCGGGTCGTCATTCGCTTCTCCCTGACCTCGATCTGTGACCCACGTTACTCCCACCCCTTGACATGTCAATACATTCGGGCGTAAAACAACATATATCAACATGAAGCGGGTGGATATGTACGCAGAGGAACGCCAGCAGGCAATTGCCGCACTGGTGACGCGCGACGGTCGCGTCTCCGTCAACGACCTCGCTGACGACTTCAACGTCACGACCGAAACCGTCCGGCGCGATCTGGCCGCGCTGAGTCGGTCCGGCCTGGTTCGGCGCGTGCACGGCGGCGCCGTTCCGGCCCGCACGCTCATCTCGTTCGAGGTCGACGAAGCCGAACGGTCCGCGCAGCAGGCCGCCGAAAAGGACCGCATCGCGAAGGCGGCGCTCGCGTATCTCCCCAAGCCCGGCGGCAGCGTCCTGTTCGACGCCGGAACCACGACCGGCCGGATGGCAAGCCTCATGCCCAACGATGTTCCCCTCACAGTGGCCACTCACTCCCTGCCGATCGCCGCGACGCTCCTCTCACTTCCCACGATCAACCTGCAGCTCATCGGAGGCCAGGTCCGTTCGCTGACGCAAGCCGCGGTCGGCGCGGACGCCGTCGCGGCGATCTCGGCGCTCAAGGTCGACGTCGCGTTCGTCGGCACGAACGGCATCAGCATCGAGCACGGCTTGTCGACCCCGGATGCCGCAGAGGCCGCAGTCAAACAAGCGATGGTCCGCGCGGCGCGGACAGTCGTTGTGGTGGCCGACTCGTCAAAGCTCGACACCGAGACGCTCCGCTCGTTCGCATCGTTCGACGAAGCAGATGTATTGGTCACCGATTCGGGTATCTCCAAGGAAGCACTGCGGCGGTACCGTGCCCAGGGACTAGAGGTGGTGGTCGCATGATTCTCACCCTGACCGCGAACCCCAGCATCGACCGGACCGTCGTGCTTTCCCAGCAGCTCCGTCGCGGCGAAGTGCATCGCCTCACCGCGACGTACGACGAAGCCGGCGGCAAGGGCGTCAACGTCGCGCGGGTTGCCTACGACTCCGGACTCGACGTACTCGCCCTCTTCCCGAGCCCCGCACGCGACCCGTTCACGATCGCCATCAGCAACTCCGGCCTACCGCACCTCGCGATCGAATCCGAGCTCCCGGTGCGCGCCAACCTGACGATCACCGAGCCCGACGGCACCACGACGAAGATCAACGCACCTGGCGGCGTCGGATCGCCCGGAGTTCTGACCCTGCTGGCGTCCGCGGTCGTCGAGGAAGCTCGGGACGCCAAATGGGTTGCGCTGTCGGGATCTCTGCCAGCCGATGCCCAGCCCGACTTCTACGCACGCCTCGTCACCGAACTCCGCAAGGTGACCCGCGCGCGCATCGCTGTCGATACGTCCGACCAACCGCTGCTCGACGTCATCGCGCATCTACCCGCGAGCGCACCGGACCTGCTCAAGCCCAATGCCCACGAGCTCGAACAGATCACCGGCGAGACCGGCCTCGAAGAAGCGGCCGATTCGGGAGACTTCGGTCCGGCTGCGAAGGCTGCGCGCACACTCATCGACCGCGGCATCGGCACCGTCCTCACCACGCTCGGGCCAGCGGGCGCACTGCTCACGACGTCGGTGGCCAGCTGGGTCGCCACCCCTCCCCCGATTCAGCCGAAAAGCACTGTCGGAGCTGGTGATTCGGCGCTGGCGGGATACCTTGTCGCGGCGATTTCGGGACTTCCCGAGCCGGATCGCCTCCGCTATGCCGTCGCGTACGGGAGTGCCGCCACCGCACTTCCGGGGACCCGCCTCCCGACTCCCGCACACCTCGACCTCACCGCTGTAACCGTCACTCCCCTAGCACCATAAGGACGCACCAAATGTCCACACCGGTCATCACCCCCGAACTCATCGTTCTGGACGCTGATTTCGGCCCCGGCAAGGACGGCGTGATCGACGCACTCGTCCAACGCCTCACCTCGAGCGGCCGCGCCACCAGCGCACAAGCCCTCCGCGACGCCATCGACGCCCGCGAAGCTCAGTCGGCCACCGGCCTCCCCGGCGGCATCGCGATCCCGCACTGCCGCAGCGCCGCCGTCGAGACCGCATCCCTCGGGTTCGCGCGCTTGGCGCAACCCGCCGACTTCGGCGCCGCCGACGGACCCGCCGACATCGTGTTCATGATCGCGGCCCCCGACGCGGCCGGGTCGGCCCACATGAAGATCTTGTCCAAGCTCGCCCGCGCCCTCATGAAGAAGGACTTCGTGGCCGGACTGCGCAGCGCTTCGACCGCGGATGAAGTGGTGGCACTGGTCGATTCAGTGGTGAACCCGGCTCCGAAGCCGGTCGAAACCAAGCCGGTCGAGGTGCCGCCGGTCGCTGCACCGGCAAAGCGCACGTCGATCCTCGCGATCACCGCCTGCCCGACCGGAATCGCCCACACCTACATGGCCGCCGAAGCCCTCCAAGGAGCAGCGGCCACCGCCGACGTCGACATCTCGATCGAAACTCAGGGCTCGAGTGGAACCACGCCGTTCACCGCCGCCCAGATCTCAAACGCCGACGCGGTCATCTTCGCGACCGACGTCGGGGTCAAGGGAAAGGAACGATTCTCCGGCAAACCGGTTGTCGCTTCCGGCGTGAAGCGAGCGATCAACGAGCCCGCGAAGATGATCGATGAAGCGATCGCCGCGGCGAAAGACCCCAACGCGCGCCGGGTCGACGCCCAGGCCGCGGCAACCGCCGAGACCCAAGCTGGTGAACTCGGCTGGGGTACCCGCATCCGGCAGATCCTGTTGACCGGCGTCAGCTACATGATTCCGTTCGTCGCCGCCGGCGGCCTGCTCATCGCCCTCGGCTTCCTGTTCGGCGGCTACGAGATCACCAAGGTCGCCGACGACATCGTCACCACGAACACCCTCACCAACCTGCCGGCCGGTGGACTCATGACCTACATCGGTGCAGTCCTCTTCAAAATGGGCTCGCTGGCATTCGGCTTCCTGGTCCCCGCCCTCGCCGGCTACATCGCGTTCGCGATTGCGGACCGTCCGGGAGTTGCACCGGGATTCACCGCAGGCGCCATCGCCGTCGCCGTGGGAGCAGGATTCATCGGTGGTCTCGTCGGCGGTCTCATCGCGGGATTCGTCGCGTACCAGATCAGCAAACTCAACGTTCCGAGATTTGTGCGCGGCCTGATGCCGGTCGTCATCATCCCGCTGTTCGCGACCCTCATTGCCGGCGGCGCGATGTTCCTCGTGCTCGGACGTCCGCTCGCCGCCCTCACCGAGGGCCTC
>JAJFUQ010000152.1 GCA_021372355.1 Nocardiaceae bacterium
ATCGGCGACGCCGGACTCGAGTCGGTGACCCTGATGTCGTTCGGGACGGTCCTGGGACCCGCGGTGGGCCGAACGCTGGAACTTTCCCTCGACGGTCGGCAGATCAGCGCCCGAGGCGAGGCCGGACTGACGCCCATCGCGGTGATCGACGATATTTCGATCGTCGAAGCCGAGCAGGTTGCACGAAGCATGTCCCGTTTCCGGGCACCCGCACTCGGCTCGACGCCCGCCGACGGAACGAGAAGCCGGTCCGGATGGGCTGGGCTCATCGATATCGATCCAGCGAGTTTCGACGCAGATCAGTCTTGGACGCGTCGTGTCGGACGGGATCGTTTGCGCGTTCCCGTCGGTGTAGCCGAAGACGGTTCGGTCGTCGAACTCGACCTCAAGGAGTCGGCAGAGAACGGAATCGGACCCCACGGTCTGTGCATCGGCGCGACGGGTTCCGGAAAATCGGAGTTCCTCCGAACGCTCGTGCTGGGCCTCATTGCGACGCACTCACCCGATCAACTCAACCTCGTGCTCGTCGACTTCAAGGGCGGCGCGACCTTCCTCGGGCTCGACGGCGTGCACCACGTCGCTGCGGTCATCACGAACCTCGAAGCAGAGTCGACACTCGTCGAACGCATGCGGGACGCGCTTGCCGGTGAAATGAATCGCCGCCAGGAAATCCTGCGTGCGGCAGGCAACTTCGCGAATGTCGGCGACTACGAACGAGCTCGCGAAGCCGGTGCGCAGCTCGCGCCGATGCCGGCTTTGCTCATCGTCGTCGACGAATTCTCCGAGCTGCTGTCCCAGCATCCGGAGTTCTCCGAGTTGTTCGTCGCAATCGGTCGGCTCGGGCGTTCGCTGCACATTCATCTGCTGCTTTCGAGCCAGCGACTCGACGAGGGGCGGCTGCGCGGCGTTGACAGCCATCTGTCGTACCGGATCGGACTGAAGACGTTCTCGGCGAGCGAGTCGCGCGCAGTGCTCGGCGTGCCCGATGCGCACCACTTGCCGTCCACGCCGGGTGCCGGCTACCTCAAGTCCGACCATGGCGACCTCCTTCGGTTCCAGTCCGCTTATGTCTCGGGGCCGTTCGTTGAGAGCGGCGGAGCGACCGACGCACGAACTCGGTCGTCGGTGCTCCGACCCATGCTGTTCCAAGCGCTCGAAGTGGCGATCCCCGACGCACCTGCTGCGATCGAACAGTCGGCGTCGGAGGAGGGTGCTTCCACGCTCTTCGACACGATCGTGCGAAAGGTCCGTGGTCGCGGTGCGCACGCCCACCGCGTGTGGCTTCCTCCGCTGGAAGTGTCGGCCGATCTGACCGAGATCCTCGGTGCCCGCCTGGACGCGGGGATCGAGCCGCTGGCCGCTCTGCGGGTGCCGATCGGGCAGGTCGACCGGCCCTTCGAGCAGCGCCGCGATCCGTTCGTCGTCGACTTCTCGGGCGGCTTCGGAAATGCGGCGATCGTCGGTGGTCCGCAGTCCGGCAAGTCGACCGCGATCCGGACACTGGTGTGCTCGCTGGCGCTGACCCATACGTCTCGTCAGGTGCAGTTCTACTGCCTCGACTTCGGTGGAGGTCTCCTCAACGGGCTGACCCAACTCCCGCACGTGGGTTCTGTCGCTTCCCGCCGGGACGGTGATCTGGTGCGCCGGACCGTCGCCGAAGTGGCGGCTCTCGTCGCCGAGCGTGAACGCAACTTCCGGACGTGGGGCGTCGAGTCGATGGCCGAGTTCCGTCGCCGGCGCGCGACTGAGCCCTCGTTCGGCGATGACTTCGGTGACGTCTTCCTCGTGGTCGACGGATTCGCCGTCCTGCGGTCGGACTTCGACGGCCTCGAACAGCACATCACCGCGATTGCCACGCAAGGACTCTCGTACGGAGTGCACGTCATCATCACGGCTGCGCGTTGGCCGGATCTGCGACCGGCTCTGAAGGATCAACTCGGCACGCGGATCGAATTGCGGCTCGGCGACGCCATCGACTCGGACTTCGGGCGTCGCCTCGCGGCCCAGGTTCCGGCGGGCCGTCCGGGTCGAGGCATGACGAAGGAAGGTCATCACCTGCTCATCGCGCGACCGCAGATTGGTGACCAGGCCGGCCTGTTCGCGGTCGCTGAGCTCGTCGCCGAGCGGAATGCATCCGATCCTGCGCCCGCGGTTCGGATGCTGCCCACCGAGCTTCGCGTCGACGTTCTCCACGCGGCCGCGGTAGACGTCTCAGCGGGGAAGCTTGCGGTCCCGATCGGTCTCCGTGAATCCGACCTGCGACCCGCGTTCGTCGACTTCGCCGAGCAAGCGCACGTGCTGGTGTTCGGCGATAGTGAATGCGGCAAGACGAATCTGCTGCGGCTCATCGCACGCGAGCTCAGCGAGCGGCATTCGCCAAGCGAGGTCAAGCTCATCGTCGGCGATTACCGCCGGACCCTCCTCGGCGTCGTGGACGGCGACCATCTCGCGGGTTACGCGCCTGCCGCACCGACGTTGACCACGATGATGAACGACCTCGCGACAGTTCTTCGCGGTCGCTTGCCCGCTGCGGATATCACTCAGCAACAGCTTCGGGACCGTTCGTGGTGGTCCGGGCCAGAGATCTTCGTGATCATCGACGACTACGACCTCGTCGCGACGGGATCCAATCCGATGACGCCGATCGTGGAATTCCTCGCACAGGCCAAGGACATCGGGTTGCACCTCGTCCTGGCTCGGCGCAGCGGCGGCGCGGCCCGCGCCCTGTTCGACCCGGTGATCAGCCGACTGCGCGAAGTCGGGGCCGCGGGCGTCGTGATGAGTGGAAACCGCGAGGAGGGGGCGCTCGTCGGTCAGGTGCGGCCGTCCGCGATGCCGGCCGGGCGCGGTGTGTTCGTCACGCGGGATGCGGCGCTGGTTCAGACGGCTTGGGCTCCACCGTCGTGACCGCGGCCGAGCTCGTCATCACCGACGGCGGTTGCTGGATTCGGACCGGCGGCGCGTTCCTGGCCGTACCGGATCAGAATTGGAATCCGGCGCGCTACCTCGGGGACGAGGTCGTTCTTGCCGGGACGGCGGGACTTCGCCCGACACCGATGTCGCAGGCGCTCGAAGCGTTGGTCCGCGGGGCATTCGGCACCCTTGGTCGATCGGCGAAATCAATCGACCGATTGACGTTCATCCACCCGACGCATTGGGGCACGCGGCGAATCCGGCAACTCGAAGAGGTCGGTCCGGCGCTCGGGTATGAGGTGTCGTGCACACCGTTCGCCTCTGCGGTCGTCCGTCGTCGCAGTCAGCGCGGCGTGACTCTCGTCGTCGAATGCGGCGAACTCTCGACCTGCGCAAGCGTCGTCGGCGCGGACGGCCGAATCTTCGAGTGCCGCTACGCGCCGACGCTGGGTGCGGCAGACGTTGCCGAATCTCCCGATCGAGCAGCGCAGTTCGGTGACCTGGTCACCCGGCCCGGGATCGACCAGGTGCTGATAACAGGGGCTGCGGAACTCGACCGCATCGGTGCGAAATCGGCCCGTGCGGTCGTCGCACCGGATCCCGCCGGACTCGAACAGAAGCGGGAACCGGTGCCCTCGTTGGGTATGCGGTTGGCGGCCGTGCCCCGTGTCTGGTGGGCTCTCGCGGGTGCATTAGTGGTCGCGGTCATGGTCGCTGCGACGTTCGCACTCATCGGTCGACCCGAGTCCGCCAAGGCCTCCGACAAGCCGCAGACGATCGCCTTCGGGCGCGCTGAGCTACTCCTCCCGCCCGGCTGGACCTCTCAGGAGCGAGACCAGGATTCCGGCCAGCGGCGCATCGATCTGAGCTTCGGAGACCGCAAGGATCTTCGGATCATCGTCACGCAAAATTCGGTTCCCGAAGCGACGACCCTTGACGACGCGAAGCGATCGCTGCGCCGGCAGATGCTCGCCAAGGCGGACACGTTCTCGGATCTCGAAGACCTCGTCTACGGGGGACGGCAAACGATCTTCTACACCGAGCATCCGACCGGAGACACGTCCGAAATCCGCTGGTACACAATGATCGACCGCGGTGTGCAGACCAGCGTCGGCTGCCAGTTCCTGCAGGGCGTGTGGGACGACCTCGCCCCGACGTGCGAGCAGGTCGTGGCCTCCGTCGACGTCGTTCGCTGAACTAATTCGACTTCGGTGGAACCGATCGGGAGTTTCCCGCGTCGAAGGGTGCGTAAGGAACATGATTCAAGGAGCACCCGATGCCGCTATTGGCAAGCCCGGACCAGATCCGGAAGTTCTCGCAGGACATGCACGACAAGCACGCACAGATCGCCGAAACGATCGCCCGCGTCGACCAGCAGTCGGATATGACGACGGCGACGTGGCAAGGCCAGGCGCGCAACGCGTTCGACAGCTTCATGGATCGGTACTTCTCGCTCGCGCGGGAGCTCAACAACCAGCTGCAGTCGACTGCCGATGACGTGGCCCGTGCCGGCGCCGCGATCGGTGGTGCCGACGAGCAGTTCCACAGCCAGGTCAGCTGTCTCAACCTCTGAGTCGTTTAGGAGTTCTCATGTCCGATTCCGTCATTGCCGCCAATTTCGCGTCCGTCGCCGATGGGGCCAACTCAATCCGGTCGAGCGCGCAGGGCCTGCTGTCGATGCTCGCTGACTTCAACAGCCAGGTTCGACAGTTCGTCGACCAACACTGGCAGGGTGAGGCGAACGATGCTTTCGCGGCGCTGCAAGCGAACTGGAACAGCAAGACCGAGGAACTGACCTCGATGCTGAACCAGGCCGCGGGCGTTGTTCTCACCGGCAACGAGCAGTTGCAGGCGACCGATCGTCAGCTCGCGTCGCTGTTTTAGTAATAGCGCGAGTTACACGCGTCGATGCCATGGAGGATGCCGAGTCGGAACGACTCGACTCGGGAGAAGCCGCTCGGCACCGACTTGCCATCGACGTCCTGTGCCGCGAAACCATCGGTGAGCAAGGCCGAGATCGCTTCGTCGAGGTCGATCGCGGTCAGTCGGACGCCATCCGGACGCTGTTCGGCGAGCGCCGCGGTGATAGCTCCGGACAGGCACGAGGACCGAAGCCCGACCTCGACTCCTTGGATCGAATGCCCGAGCTGCGACTGGACGGCGAGGGAATAGCGCGAAATGACGGCCAGGTTCGCGGTGAAGTCGCCGTTGACGGTCTTGTACAGACCGGCTTCGGTGGGGAAGTTCGGAATTGCTCGCCGGGCGAGATCGTCGACGTCGACCGCGATCTCATTGTCGTTCTCGCAGTACTGGGCGGGCCGGTCGAGCTCCTTATTTGGACACTTCCCACCGAAGTCGAACTGCGGCTCCTTCTTTGCCGGCATCACTCCGGACAGGGCCGAGAGCAGTTCGGTGAGTGATTCCCGCGTGACCGGCGGTTCGTCCTTAGAAGGTGCGACCGACGGGAACTTCGACTCGACCGCGGCCCGGCGCTCTTGGATCTCTTTCTCGTTGATCTTCATGCAGCCCGCCGCGGCGTCGGCGAAACCGATCTGCAGGGCCGAAACGCGCTCGAAGGAAGATCCGTGGATCGCGAACGGGTCGCTCGGGTCGACGTCACGCAGCGACGCCATCGTCGATAGCACCGCTGTGAGTCCGTCCGAGGTATTGAGCCGGAAGTGCTTGGCGCCACCTTCGACGATGTGCCGGAGGAAGGCACCGGCGAAGCAGTCCGCCTGCTGCTCGAGCACGATCCCGGGATCGGAGTCCTTCGCAATCCCGGACTGTCCTTGGATCGAGTGGCCGTATTCATGCGCCACCACCATGACGACCGACATCGGCCCCCAGATGGACACCATCTCGGGGAGCAGGAGCCCGCGGTCCCACCCCATCGAGTTGTCCTGCGTGCAGAAGGCGGCGTTGACGAGCTGGTAGGTGTCCATTCCGCAGAAGCGGACGGACTCGGTGGATCGGCTGTCGAACGAGACGATGCGCCCGACCGGCCGGAACGGGGCGGTGGTGATCGTGGGGTATTCGAGCCGCCAGTAATCCTGGATGTCGCTCAGGGCGTTGCCGACAAGGCGATCGATCTCGCTGTGGTCAGTGTTGTAGATCCGGAGTTCGGCGTCCGGGACGTCCGGGCGCGGGCCCGATTTGCCGCCCACCGGAGCCAAACCGGCGACGCGGAACGGGTCGTCGTAGATCGACTGCGCGTTGCCCGCCACCCGTTGTCCGCATGCGCTCAACACGATCGCCAACACCATGGCGATCATGACGAGAGATGATCTTCGGTACAACATCATTCGCAGTTTCACTCACGTGTACCGAGTGGTGGAGCGGATTCAGCACGGTTACCCCGACTGATGACAATTGCACGGTCGAACCTCAGCCGGAACCCAGGAAATCCTGCGTTTTGGAGTCACGCAAAGCCGCTGGTAAAGTAGCCCGCTGGCATGTGGCATCGCTGATTCGTCAGCTGAACTTCCGGGTCTGTGCCGGCCGCCGGAAGATATTTCACCCAATTTGCTTGGCTGGCGCCAACCGAAACAGACAAGGATCAGCTGTGTCTACCTTTCATCCGAAGGCTGGTGACATCACGCACGCGTGGTACGTCATCGACGCCTCGGACGTGGTGCTCGGCCGCCTTGCCGTCCAGGCAGCAAACCTGCTGCGCGGCAAGCACAAGCCCACGTTCGCTCCGAACGTCGACGGTGGCGATTACGTCATCATCATCAACGCTGACAAGGTTGCCGTTTCCGGCAACAAGCGCGAGGACAAGCGCATCTACCGTCACTCGGGTCACCCCGGCGGTCTGAAGTCTCGTACGGTTGGCGAAGTCCTCGCCAACAACCCTGAGAAGCTCGTTCAGAAGGCCGTGCTCGGCATGATCCCGAAGAACAAGCTCGGTGCCGTCATCGGCTCCAAGCTCAAGGTCTACGCAGGCCCGGACCACCCGCACGTCGGCCAGCAGCCCACTCCGTTCGTTATTAAGCAGGTGGCACAGTGACCGAAGCCCAGGAATTCGAGGACGACTTCGAGGTCGTCGACGAAGCGATCGAAGACGACGCGGAGACCACCGAGGCCCCGGCCGCTGCGGCCCCGCGCCCGGTTCCGGTTCTCGACCGTCCGATCCAGACCGTTGGTCGTCGTAAGGAGGCTGTCGTTCGCGTCCGCCTCGTTCCGGGCACCGGCGTGTTCACGCTCAACGGCCGCACCCTCGAGGATTACTTCCCGAACAAGGTGCACCAGCAGCTCGTCAAGTCGCCGCTGGTGACCGTGGAGCGCGTCGACGCGTTCGACGTCCACGCTCGCCTCGTCGGTGGTGGACCTTCGGGTCAGGCCGGCGCTCTGCGTCTCGCCATCGCTCGTGCTCTCGTCGAGGTCACCGCTGAGGACCGTCCGGCCCTCAAGAAGGCTGGCTTCCTGACGCGTGACGCTCGTGCGACCGAGCGTAAGAAGTATGGTCTGAAGAAGGCGCGCAAGGCGCCGCAGTACTCGAAGCGCTGATCGTCGTATCCCATACTTGGGCGGGTGTCCTTTACCGGACACCCGCCCAAGGTGGTTATCAGGGCATATATTCAGGCCAGTTCTCCTGCAGATAGGTGTGTTTCGTGGGTCGACTTTTCGGTACCGACGGTGTTCGGGGTCTGGCGAACGAAGCGCTCAGCGCTGAACTGGCACTACAGATCTCGACGGCCGCGGCGCATGTTCTCGCCGACGCACCAACGGGTGACCACCGCCCGGTTGCCGTCGTCGGACGGGACCCCCGCGCGAGCGGCGAAATGCTCGAGGCGGCGGTCATCGCCGGTCTCACGGCCTCCGGCGTGGACGTCCTCACACTCGGCGTGCTGCCGACTCCGGCGGTCGCCTTCCTCACCGGTCATTACGACGCCGCGCTCGGCGTCATGATCTCCGCCTCGCACAACCCGATGGACGACAACGGGATCAAGATCTTCGCGGCCAAGGGCGAGAAGCTCGAGGACGACGCCGAGGACAAGATCGAAGCCGCGATGGAGGAGGGGCTCAGTCACCGGCCGACCGGCGCGGGCATCGGCCGCGCGTTCCAGGTCACCGATGCGCTCGACACCTACCTGTCGCACCTCGCGACGTCGATCAAGCACCGCCTCGACGGTCTGAAGGTCGTCATCGACTGCGCCAACGGCGCCGCGTTCGAGGCCTCGCCGGCAGCCTTCCAGGCTGCGGGTGCCGAGGTCATCACGATCCACGCGGAGCCGGACGGCATCAACATCAATCAGGACTGCGGTTCGACGCACCTCGAGTCGCTGCAGAAGGCCGTCGTGCTGCACGGCGCCGATGCCGGCATCGGACATGACGGCGACGCCGACCGCTGCCTTGCGGTGGACGCTCAGGGTTCGATCATCGACGGCGACGCGATCATGGCGATCCTCGCGCTGGCGATGCACGAAGACGGCGAACTCGTCGACGACACTCTCGTCGCGACGGTGATGAGCAACCTCGGACTGCACATCGCAATGCGCAAGGCCGGCATCGTCGTCAAGACGACCGGCGTCGGCGACCGATACGTCCTCGAAGAACTTCGCGCGGGCGGGTACTCGCTCGGTGGCGAGCAGTCCGGACACGTTGTCCTTCCGGCCTACGCGACCACCGGCGACGGCATTCTCACCGCTCTTCGCATCGTGTCGCGCATGGCGCAGACGGGGCGCACACTCAGCGAACTGGCCGACGTCGTGCACACCGTTCCGCAGGTCCTCATCAACGTCAAGGTCAGTGACAAGGCTGCGGTCGCGTCGGCACCAGCAGTGCTCGCCGCCGTTGCCGACGCGGAACGTCACCTCGGCGAAAACGGTCGAATCCTGTTGCGCCCCAGCGGCACGGAAGAGCTTGTCCGGGTCATGGTGGAGGCCACGGAGCCCGGGCTCGCCGACAAGCTGGCGACCGACATCGCGGCGATCGTCAGCTCGATCTGAGGGTGTGATGTCCAGGGAAGTAGTTTTGTCGGCTGATGGTGGTTTTCTTCCCGATCGCGCTGTCAACGCAGTGAATGTAGACGTGCAGCCAGCCCGGCGAGGCCGCCCGGCGTTCAGAGCCTGAGGCGTACAAGCCTCGCGTAGGCGCGCAACGTTCGGAGCGCAGGTGAAGCGCTCGAACTCGCCGTTTGCCTGCGGACAGTAGGGTCGTGTTTTTTGTGGTCGATATTCAGCTCAGCGCAGGCATCGCGCCACGCAAACTCGGTACGGTGCGCCGTTGTCCGACATGCCCGTTCGATGATGACTCCCCGTTCCGCGAAACCAGTCCGCGACTCGTCGTAGAACCCGCGATCGCGGTTTCTACGGTCTCGTCTGCCCGAATCTCGGCATAGGCAACGCAAGAGCGGCCGTCGATGACAGTGTGGACGTAGACCGCCAGCCGCCGCCATCAGGGGTTGCCGAACTGTATGACATCGACGTGGATCAACGAACCGGGGTGGTTGTGTTCGTGGCGGCGCAGCGCTTATCCAGTGACGCAGTCGTTACCTGACAACCGGTTGATCCGTCAGCTGACCAGGCCGGTCGAGGCCGGTAGTCCGAGTCGACCGCCGATCTGAACGCGTCCGAGCCGGTGCCGCCATCGCAGCTTGGCGATCGTGGGCAGAACCGGCTTGGGCGTTTCGCTGGGCTGCGGTCGTGAGCTGCGGTAGACCATTCCGGCTTTACCTTCGCTTCGGTAGCGGACGGACCAACCGGGCCGCAGATTCACGGTCCCCGAAAACGGCCTGGCTGGACATCACAGCTAGATCTCGCGCCGGATCGCGGCGTGAAGCAACTCGGCATATAGCTCGGGGCGCGGTACCGAGTCGCTCGCCGAAATGCACACTGCGACGCGGTCACCGAGTTCCACCAGAGCCTGCGCCAGACCCATGTTCCGACGCAGTAGGGGCGGTCCACCGATAAATGCCACTCGCCCACCGAGAAGTGAAAGATTGGCGGGGCCCTTCGTATATGACGTGAGGTTCGTGTGGCCGACGACGGACGTGGGTGTCGTCAGCAAGGACTTCTCCGCATTCGACCGCACGACTTGGACCGGAAGAAGCTCGAACAGCTGCCGCCCGGCGAGATGCTCGGCTCCCTCCTGGTCCGCCAGCCCCTTTCGAAGACTGCGCTGAATCACCTGAACACGTTCGTCGAGGTCCTCCGCCCCGACGCCGAGGTCGACGAGTACTGAACTGCTGGCGACGTTGGCGCTCGGAACGGGCAGGTCGACGTCGGCGACGCATTCGGGAATCACCGGCAGCTGCGCATATACCGAACCGGCCGGTGTGGCGTCCAACTCGGCAAGGTAGGTCTCCATCGCCAACGATACGGCGGCCAGACCGGTTTCGGTCACGCTACCGGCCCAGCGCAGATCTTCAAGCGTCACAAGTCGGATATCGAGGAAAGCTTGACGCTCGCCGGTTGTGTTGAGCGGTTCGATCGATTCGACCTCGACCGGTGTATGGGTGGGTGGACGGTTCTTGGTGAGCTTCCGAGCCTGAATGTTTGCGATCCACAGGTTCCTTGGGATGGTGCTGAGTTCGCTAATGCTGTGCCGCAGACTCGGCCGTGGCGTGGGGTGGCCATGCCCAGGTACGCGTACCGCTGCAGAGTCGTCGCCGAACAACGTGCGCTGAATGTGGGTAATCCCAAGACCGTCAGTGAGGGCATGCGATGCCTGCATGAACACGATCGTCGCGTGGTGGGGAACGCCAGGGACTTCGGTGACATTGCGCCACACGACGATCCGCCACGCAGACTGCGTCGGATTAACAGGGTTGTTTGAGGCAGCGACTACATGATCCACCACGTCCCGCCACCGCGTGCCCAAGGCTTCGGTGATCTTGTCTCGGGCCGGCTGCGGGTCACGCACCCAGTGCGGGTAGGTGAGGTCTCTTGGCGCCGGCTCGATTCGCTCCTGCAAAGCGGGAAGGAGACCGATTCGACCCGCCAGAACATCACGAATGTCGGCGAACGACGGCGATTGGCCGGCGCTATCGACAGCGATTACCGCACAGAGGTCGGTCGTTTCGAGGTTCCTCCCAGCGCGTGTGAAGTAGTAGTGCAGTGCGTCGAGAGCGGACATCCGCACCGTGCGTCCCCTTCCAGTCACGCACCAGGTTAGATCTCGCGCTTGATCGCTGCCTCCAGGAGGTCCGCAAACAGCGCGGGCGCTTTTATTGCATCGCTGGCGCCGACCGAAATTGTCACGCGGTCACCGAGGCCGAGCATTGTGACCCCGAGCGCCCGACCAGGACGCAAAATCGGTGGCCCGGCGAAGTAGGCGACCGGGTTGTCGAGCAGCGTCAGATTCGCCGCACCCTTCGAATACGAGGTGAAGGCGATGTGCCAAGGCGACGCAGCGACTGAGGCACCGCGCGCCGCGAACGCGCGTACGAACTGCACTGGGACCTGCTCGAATAATTGGCGACCCGTGAGGTGGTCTGTGTTGGCCTGTGTGGCAAGCTTCTCGGCGACGCTCTGGCGAATCCGCTCGGCTCGCTCGACCCGGTCCGAGGTTCCGGCGGAGAGGTCGACGACGATTCCGAGACTTGCCGAATTTCCGCTGGGGACCGGCAACTCCACCTTGTCGATCCCGGGTGGAACTATCGGCATCTGGGCAAATAGGGGCTGCATCGGAACGCCGAGCCTACCAAGGTATGCCTCGAGTGCGATCGAGACGGCCGTCAATCCAGTCTCGGTTACGCTCCCGCCCCAGCGCAGATCATTTACTGCGACGTGGCGAACATTGAGGTACGCGTACCGTTCGCCCGACACATTGAGCTCACTGACGAACTGGAAGTCGTGGGGCGGAACTTGCTTAGCGGCCGCTTTCCGGGCCACGCGAACAAAACGTACAAGGCTCCATGGCGCTCGCATTAGTTCACCCACAACGTTGGCAATCCCGATGGCGTGGCTGGGGTTTCCGTGTCCTGGGACACGCGCAACTGCCGACTCATCGCCGAAGAGGGCGCGTTGTATTTGCGTAATACCGCGACCGTCGGTGACGGAATGCGCAACTTTCATCGCGATTACCGTCGCGCGGCCCGCGATTCCCGGAGCCCCGGTCACATTTCGCCAGACGAGTCCCCGCCACGTCGATTCCAAGGGATCGAGTGGTTCAAGCGGCAGCTTCCGGACAGTTTCGAGCACGGCATCCCAGTTGGTTCCCTCCGCGTCGGCGAACTTGTCTGCGGGCGGAATCGGGTCGGCGATCCAATGGGGATACGCTAGATCTGCGGGTGCGAGCGCGACCCGTTCCTGCAGCGCTGCAATTGGGGCGATTCGAGCCGCGAGAGCCTCCCGTGTCGCCTCTATCGTCGGAGATTCGGTACCGCTATCGAGGACTGTCAGCGAGACGATGTCGCCACCTCCGAAGTATCGCCCTTCTCGACTGAGGTAGTAGTTCATGGCGTCGAGCGCGGAAAGGCGCACTGGATTCATCCCCTTCGTCCGAATTGCGCAACTTGTGCTGACGTTATACCGGCGCGGGCGCGGTTTCTAACCGGTGGCTGGGACACTGGAGGTGTGCCAGGGAGGGGAGTCATGCAGCGGATCGACCTCAACAGTGATCTCGGTGAGTCCTTCGGTGCGTACGGGATGGGCGATGACGAGGCCATCCTGCAGTCGGCATCGAGCGCGAACATCGCGTGCGGTTTCCATGCCGGGGACCCGTACGGAATTCGTTCGACGTGCCGGGCCGCGGTGGCCGCCGGTGTGGTGATCGGCGCTCATCCCGCGTACCGCGATCTGCAGGGTTTCGGACGCCGATTCGTCGACGTGGCTCCGGCCGAGCTGACCGACGACGTCATCTATCAGATCGGTGCTCTGCAGGGCATCGCCGCGAGCGTCGGCGGCACGGTGCAGTACGTCAAACCACATGGCGCGCTGTACAACACGATCGGCACGCACGAGGCCCAGGCGCGTGCCGTCGTGCAGGCGATCATCGAGCTCGACGATTCACTGCCACTCATGGTTCTGCCGGGCACGGTCATCGAGACGATCGCGCGCAAGGCGGGTCTGCGCACGGTGGTCGAAGCGTTCGCCGATCGCGCCTACAACGACAACGGCAGCCTTGTCGCCCGTTCGCAAGCCGGCGCGGTCCTGAGCGAGGACGCCGCCGTCGAACAGGTACTCAGGATCGTCTCCGAAGGGGAGATCGTCACCGTGACCGGCGAGCGCATCGCGCTGGCGGCCGAAAGCATCTGCATCCACGGAGATAGTCCCGGTGCGGTCGCCATGGCGGCCAGCATCCGGAAGCGGCTCGAGTCCGACGGCTTCGAGATCACGAGCTTCGTTTAGTCCCATGGATATTCGCCGAGCGGGCGACCGGGCAGTGCTCATCGAGTTGTCCGGTCTCGATGCGGTGCTCGATGTCGCCGATCAGCTGCGCCAGATGCGGCTTCAAGGGGTGCGGGACATCGTGCCCGCGTCGAAAACTGTTCTCGTCTCAGCGTGGTCGCTGCGGGCGTTGGCGCGCGTGATGGATGCCGTGAGACAGATCGAACCGCGAGCGACCGCGAGCAACAGTGACGCCCGAGTCGTGGACATCGACGTCGTGTACGACGGCGAGGATCTGCACGACATTGCGGATCTGCTCGGACTGTCGACGGACGCGGTGATCACCGCGCACACCGAGCACGAGTGGACCGCGGCCTTCGGCGGCTTTGCGCCCGGATTCGCGTACCTCGTGGCCGATGGAAATCCGCTCGACGTACCTCGACGCGACAGTCCGAGAACCTCGGTGCCGAGCGGCTCCGTGGCTATCGCCGGCGGGTATTCCGCGGTTTATCCGCGTGATTCGCCGGGCGGTTGGCAGTTGCTGGGCTGGACGACCGCGCCG
>JAJFUQ010000197.1 GCA_021372355.1 Nocardiaceae bacterium
CCCCCCACCCCCCACGTACGTGACCTCAGCGGCCGCGTGCCGCATCGAGAAGCATCCGCTGCTCGGCACCAGCGATCACCCGGCGGACCGAGTCGAGAGCGTCCGGATTCACCGACACCGACGTGATGCCCATCCGGACGAGGTACTCCGCGAACTCCGGCCGCGTCGACGGCGCCTGGCCGCACAACGATGAGGTGATCCCGAGGCGCCGGGCAGTTGACACGATCGAACCGATCGCATCGAGGACCGCCGGGTCGCTCTCGTCGAAGAGTGCCGCACACTGGGCGCTGTCGCGGTCGACGCCGAGCATCAGCTGGGTCAGATCGTTGCTGCCGATCGAGACGCCGTCGATGCCGAGGCCAACGTACTCCGGCAGCCAATGAACCACCGAAGGCACTTCGGCCATGACCCAGCGGTGCAGTCCCCGCTGCTTCCCGAGTGGGCTCGCATCGACGAGCCGCAGGCATTCCTCGAGCTCCCAACGGGTTCGAACGAACGGAATCATGAGATGCAGGTTCGGCCACTGCTCCCGCACACGTGCCATCGCCTCGAGTTCGAGCGCGAACACCTCGGGTTGCTGTGTGTACCGGAAGCATCCGCGGTAGCCGATCATCGGGTTGTCCTCGACCGGCTCGAAACGTT
Organism: Nocardiaceae bacterium; assembly: GCA_021372355.1. Classification (GTDB taxonomy): domain Bacteria; phylum Actinomycetota; class Actinomycetes; order Mycobacteriales; family Mycobacteriaceae; genus Smaragdicoccus. Next base: position 643 of record JAJFUQ010000197.1, read on the forward strand.
CGCCGCCCGTGAGTCCGCGGAACTCGTTGGTGCGAAAGTCAGTGGTCCGATAGATGACCGGACGGGGGAAGAACGGCTCGGCGATCGACGACAGCGAAGCGGCGAGCTTGTCGACGAACGCGGCTTGTTCGCCCCGTGCGATGACTTCCCGCGGATGGACACCGCCGAGTGCTTCGAGCAGGAGGAATTCGGCCCGAAGGAGCCCCACCCCGTCGACAGGCATTGCCGCGACCTCACGGGCCGACGCGGAATGCGCAAGGTTGACGTAGATCTTGGTGCCGGTCGCTGCGACCGTCGTCGAAACCGCCGGCGCGGGGGCGGGTTGCACGGCGATCTCGCGATGGCCCGCGAACACCTCGCCGGAACGTCCATCCACCGTCACCTCGGCGCCGGTGACGAGCACCTGGGTTGCGGTCCGCGCACCGACGACACACGGCACCCGGAATTCGCGCGCGACGATCGCCGCGTGACACGTCATGCCGCCGCTGTCGGTGACGACCGCCGCCGCCCGCTGAATCGCCGGGACCCAGTCCGGGTTGGTCATCGCCGCGACGAGCACTTCACCGTCGAGCAACTCATCGCATTGTGACGGGTGCTCGAGAACGCGAGCCTTACCAGTGGCGATTCCGGGCGAGGCACCCAGGCCGCGCACGAGTACGTCCCCGCCGGACGGCGAAGCCGCCTCGGAAGCCTGCGACATCGAGGTGATCGGACGGGCTTGAACGAGCCAGATCGTGCCGGCGTTGATCGCCCACTCGATGTCCTGCGGGGACCCGTAATGCTTCTCGGTCGCGAGGCCCAGGCGCGCGATCTCGATTGCCTCGGCATCGGAGAGGACATGGTCCCCTCGACTGCGAACGCTCGCGACGTGCTGTGTGGCCTTGGCGATCACGTAGTTGTCGGGCTCGACCGTTCCGGAGACGATGCCCTCGCCGTACCCGGCGGCCGCCTCGATGACGAGCTCGTCGGGATTCCCGGTCCGCGGGTCGACCGTGAACATCACGCCGCTGCGTTCGGACGCCACCATCTCTTGCACCACGACCGCCATCGCCGGCATGCTGTCGAACTTCATGTGCGCGCGGTAGGTCTCGGACCTGGGGCTGAACAACGACGCCCAGCACGACGTCACCGCTTCGATGAGTTCATCCTCGCCGCTGATGTTGGTGAAACTGGCGTTCATTCCAGCGAAGGATGCGCTCGCACCATCCTCGCCCGTCGCGGACGACCGAACCGCGACCAGGGGCGCCGACAGCGCGCGGTAGTTCGCCAGGATCTCCTCCCGGATCGTCGGCGCAACACCGGCCTTGTGTACGAGATCGCGCAGCTGCGAACACTCGGAGTCGAGTTCGGTCTCGGTGGTCGCGCCAAGCGCGGCAGCATGACCCGCAGCGATGTCACCGGCAACCCCACCCTCGGCGATCGCGTCGATGTAGGCGGACCGCAACACGACGAAGCCGGCCGGGACGGGAAGACCTGCTCGGGTCAGTTCACCGAGGTTGGCACCCTTACCTCCCGCCTCGTCGGCGTCGGCAAGAGACAACTGATGAAAATCACGTACATATGGCATGACTAGAGCGTTCCGGGTTCGCATCCACGGCTGCAGGGCCCGATGTCCGCATATCGCGGGACCTATGCCCCTCACCGCCGCCCGGACATCGACGCAGGATGAGGCAATGATCGCCACACTGACGCTCAATCCAGCGCTCGACATCACGACCAGCACGCCGGGCGTCCGCCCGGGCGACAAACTCCGGTGCGGGCCGTCGCGCTACGACCCGGGCGGGGGCGGCATCAACGTTGCTCGGGTAGCCCACGAACTCGGCGAAGCGGTCACCGCTGTGTTCCCAGCCGGGGGCCTCACCGGCGGCCAGATCGTCGGTCTCCTCGCCCAAGCCGGCGTTCGGATGTCGGTCGTGACCATCGAAGGGCCTACGCGGGAGAGCTTCACCGTCAACGAAACGGAAACCGGTAGTCAGTACCGCTTTGTGCTCCCTGGTCCATATCTCACGGAATCTGTTCAGCGGCAATGTCTCACACGCCTGGAAGAGGCCGCGAAGAACGGCAGCTTCGTCGTGGCGAGTGGGAGTCTGCCGCCCGGGGTCTCCCCCGACTTCCTCAATGACCTTTCGAGAGTGTGCACACGCCGCGGACTGCGATTGGTCGTCGATACCTCGGGTGCCGGACTTTCGAATCTGTACGAACCGGTCTTCCTGCTCAAGCCCAGCGTTCGGGAGCTAAGGGAGTACACCGGGCTGCCCCTCGAAACGAATGAGGAGCAGGCGGCAGCGGCGTACAACATCGTTCGAGCGGGCCGGGCGCAGGTCGTCGTGGTGTCGAAGGCAGGCGCAGGCGTCCTCGTTGTTTCGCGTGAATCGGCCGTCCAGATTCCCGCGGTGTCCGTTCCGCCCGGCAGCGGAGTCGGAGCCGGTGACGCGCTGGTGGCCGGGACCGTCGTGGGCTTGGACCGTGGACTTTCGCTCATCGATTCCGTCCGGTATGGCATGGCCGCCGGCGCTGCCATGTTGTTGACTCCCGGCACCGAGGTGTGCACGAACTCGGACGTCGAACGGCTCTACCGGTCCTTCACGGCAGTTCCATCGGACGTGCCTGTTGGTGAACTTGCAGTGAGAAGCGTTGGGCACCAATAAGAGCGACAAACGTCCCTAGGACGCGACCGGCAGCAACAGCACAGTGAGACGGTGGCTCACTCACGCGTCGGGGTAGTTCCCGCACTCATTGCTGTCCTGCTGGTCGGCTGCAGTTCCGATGACGGATCGGCGCCCAGGCAAACAACAACGAAACCCACGGTCGAGACGACGACGAGGGCTTCCACGACGACCGTGCCGCTTTCCACCACGACTGAACCGATGTCCACGACGACCGGCCCGATGTCGACCACAACCCAGCCCACCGAACCACCGCCCACCACGACCGAGCGACCGTCTCGACCGGACCTCTACGGCGCAGATTGGGAGCGGATCCCGGTCTCGCAACGCGTCGTCGCCCTGACCTTCGATGCGGGCGCCAACGACGATGGCGTGGCATCGATCTTGAGCACCCTTGCTCGCGAACAGGTTCCGGCAACGTTCTTCCTCACTGGATCGTTCGTGGATTCGTTCCCGGCGAGTGCCCGTGCGATGGCGAGCCATCGACTCGGCAATCATTCGGTGAGCCATCCGCATTTCACCGAGTTGTCGGACGCGCAGATTCGCACGGAAGTCGAAGGTGCAGCCGCGCGAATAAGGGCTGTGACCGGGGCAGATCCGGCGCCGTGGTTCCGATTCCCATTCGGCGATCGAAACAGCCACACCATTGATGTGGTGAACTCGCTTGGCTTTGTGTCGATCCGTTGGACCGTCGACACGTTGGGCTGGAAAGGCACCAGCGGCGGTCAGAGTGTGTCGACCGTGCAGCAGCGCGTCGTGAATACCCTCACGAACGGTCAGATCGTGCTCATGCATGTCGGATCGAATCCCGACGACGGCTCTACGCTCGACGCCGATGCATTGCCGGGGATCATCGCGCAGTTACGTGGTCATGGCTATTCGTTCGTGACGCTGGACGCACTCTTCGGCTAGCAGTCGACCAACAGCAGGGTCTTTGGGCTCTTACGGTGAAACCCCTGACTCGCGACGATGAGCACCATGTCGAACAACTCCGCGAGCGTCCGCGACGCCGTCCGCAAGCTGAACAAGTACGTGACGAACCCGATCATGATGCACCTCGCCGGGCGGAAGTACTGGTACGCATCGGTCATCACCCACGCGGGCCGTCGGTCCGGAACGGTCTACCGCACACCGGTCGTCGCAGATCGCGTTGGCCACGGCTTTCTCATTCCCCTCCCGTATGGAACGCATGTCGATTGGCTGCAGAACGTACTCGCCGCGGGGAGCGCCACAATTCGCTCCCATGGCGTCACGTACAACGTCGTCGGGCCCGAAATCGTGGACGCTGCTACCGCGCTGCCCCAGCTCGACCCACGGCACGCGCGCAGCTTCCAGCGGTTCGGAATCGAGCGATTCGTCGCGCTCCACGACGCGCCGTGATCGCCACGGGTATGCAGCAACCAGCGGGTGATTGGCGCTTTCGGGGTCCTTTGATGCCGTAAGGCATGTCCGATAGTCACCTCTGCCGAGGACCCTCGCCGGGACTATCGGCCCTGCTCAGGGCCATTGCGGGACAACACAATTGGTCTATGAATAGCATTCCTGGACTCGAGTACGCGGAGACCACGGCAGGCGGTGTCCTCACCCGGTACTTCACTGGTGGCAATGGTCCCGCAGTTATCTTCCTGCACGGTTGGGGCTTGGCCGGTACGCCGCTCTATTTCAACGCGCTCAGCCAGCTCAGCCGCTCCGGCCACCGGGTATATGCCCCGCTGTTGCCTGGTTTCGGTTCGTCGGGGCTCCCGGAATCTCGGTTCACGCTGTCCGGATTCGCGCGTTGGGTTGCGGACTTCGTCGAGTCGGTTGGCCTAAAGGGGCCGATCGCGTTGGCCGGATACTCGTTCGGCGGAGGGATCGCTATCCAGACCGCACTCGACCACCCCGGCCTCGTCGACCGACTGGTCCTCGTCAACTCCATCGGTGGAGCCGAATGGATCGACGCCGGCGGCCAAGTGAAGCATGTGCGGCACCGGCCGCTTTGGGACTGGGGGCGTGGAATGGGTGACGACGTCACCGACCGCGGCCACGTCGTGAAGCTGATGCCCAGCATCTTCCGAGCTGGTCTCGCACATCTTGTCCGGCACTCGGACGTCCTCTGGCGCAGTGGGCAATTGGCCCGGACATCGGACCTCACGTCTGCCGTTCAGTCGTTCAGCCATCGCGGGCTCCCGGTCGCGATTGTCTGGAGCCGCGAGGACAAAGTCGTTCCGCAGCGGATGATCGCTTCTTTGCGGGCAGCGATCGGAAGCCATCTGTGGATCACCGTCGATGGGGGCCACTGCTGGCTCAACTCCAACCAGACGCGATTCTGCGACATCATCGCAGGGATTTTGACTGCTCCGGCGGCTGCGCTGCGCGGCGAGGTTCACCATCTCCCCGTGCCCGTCGCCGCGTGAACACACTACTCACCTGCCGAAAGGAGGGGTGGCGCTGAATTTCAGCGCCACCCCTCCTTCTTCCCTGGGTTCGACCCCGGCGACTCAGCCACCAGTGACCTCGACATGCTTGGCCTCGACCGCATTCTCCTCCGGAAGGGTCAGATCCACGGTGAGGATTCCCTTCTCGTAGGTGGCCTTGACGCTGTTCTCGTCGGCGCCCTCCGGCAACGAGATGGTCCGCTGGAAAGACCCGTACGTGAACTCAGAGCGTCCCTTTGATTCGGTGTGCTCGCTGCGCTCGGCCTTGATCGTCAGGAGGTGGCCGGAGATCGAGACGTCGATGTCCTTGGCCGGGTCCATTCCCGGCATTTCCGCGCGGAGAATGTAGTGGCCATCGGTGACCTCGTCCTCGACTTTGATTGCGTTCGCGCCGGCGACCTCGATTCGCGGCCAGGCTGGGAAGTCGCTGAAAAGATCCGCGAACAAGTGCGGGCGCGGTGCCAGTGAACGACTCATTTCGTTTTCTCCTTTGGATCGAGTGGTTCGACACCGTGAATTTCAGCGGACTCCCGGTCCGGCTCGTAGGGCACAGCAGACCAATGCACGCGGGCCATTGGTCCCAGGATTCCGTGTCATTGACCGCTGTCGTGATGGACACCAAAAGACGATTCTGAACTCGTTCCACCAACCGACCAACCGGGTGATCAAAGTGCTTTACGCGGCCCTCATATTCGCCATCACCGTCGTGGTTATCATCGCGATCGATGCACTGTCAGCACTGAAGTCGCGCAAAGCTGCGCGCCGGGTGAAGGCCCGGGACGCCCGGATCCCGCTGGCAGACCAAGCGCAGCAAGAACTTCTCGATCGCGAGTCTGGCCTGGTCAGCGACCTGTTGGCCCACAAGATCACCCAGGCGGACTACCGCACGCGGATGCGCGACGTTGCGACCGCCGCACGCTATTGGCCCCGCCCCAGTGTGTACAGCGGCTGAGTCCCCTCCGCGCGCTCTGTTCCGAAAGAAGTACCCATGACCTCCAACGCGAGTTCCTCCGCCCACGTTTTCCGCGACCGACGCGAAGCCGGCCAGACCCTGGCCGCGATGCTCGAGCACCATCGGCAGGACGACAAACTCGTTGTTCTCGGCCTCGCCCGCGGTGGCGTTCCCATCGCCGCGGAGATAGCCAAGGCACTTGGCGCCGACCTCGATGCGTTTATCGTGCGCAAGCTCGGCGCCCCTGGACACGAAGAAGTAGCGGTCGGGGCAATTGCCGGCGGTGGGCGACTTGTCGTCAACGACGACCTGGTCCGGGGTTTGCGCCTCACTTCCGAAGAACTGCGACTGATCGCCGTGCGCGAGGGACGGGAACTCAGGCGGCGGGAAATCGCCTACCGGGGAAACCGGCCTCCGATCGACGTCGCTGGAAAGACGGTGATCCTCGCCGATGACGGACTCGCGACCGGCGCCAGCATGTTCGCGGCGGTCGACGCGATCCGTGACGGTGAGCCGGCAAAGATCATCGTCGCGGTACCGGCGGCGCCAGAGTCGACGATTCGCGAACTGAGTGCCATGGTCGACGAAGTCGTGTGCGCATCGATGCCGCGGCCATTCTTCGCCGTCGGCGCATCGTACTGGGACTTCAGCCAAGTCACCGACGAAGAGGTTCGCAGCTTGTTGGCGAAACCGACTCAGAAGCGGGCACCGCGTGGACCCGGACACGCAGCAGTGATCCGGGAACTGGCCATTGACGCACCTTCGGGAATCCCGCCGAAAGAGGAGATCTTCGATCTCGTCGGCGATGCCGACATCGTCCTCATCGGAGAGAGCACTCACGGCACTCACGAGTTCTACGCGGCCCGAGCCGAGATCACGAAACTACTCATCGCCGAACGCGGATTCCGGGCGGTCGCGGCCGAGGCGGATTGGCCGGATGCGCTTCGAGTCAACCGCTACGTCCAGGGCCGAGGTCAGGACGCGACGGCCGAGGAGGCGCTGCGCGGTTTCGAACGGTTCCCTTCCTGGATGTGGCGCAACACGGTTGTTCGTGACTTCGCCGAGTGGCTGCGCGACTTCAACAGGACGGCACCGAAGACCGCAGGCTTCTATGGCTTGGATCTTTACAGTCTCCATCGGTCGATGCGTGAAATCATCACCTACCTCGAAGGCGTGGACCCGATGGCGGCGATCCGCGCCCGCCGGCGCTATTCATGCTTCGACCATGTGTCCGGTGACGACGGCCAGTCGTATGGATACGCCGCGGCCTACGGCGCAGGCGAGAAGTGCGAGCAGCAGGTGATCGATCAACTCTCCGATCTGCGTCGTAACGCAGCCGCCTATCTGGCGCTGGACGGGACGGTCGCCGAGGACGAACAGTTCTACGCCGAGGGCAACGCACACGCAGTGCGGAATGCCGAGCAGTACTACCGTGAAATGTTCGGCGGTCGCGTCTCGTCCTGGAACCTGCGTGATCAGCACATGGCGGAAACGCTGCAGCTACTCTCCCATCATCTGAGCAGGAACGGCGAACGAGCCCGGATCGTCGTGTGGGCCCACAATTCTCACGTCGGCGACGCCCGGGCGACGGAAGTCCATGAAGACGGTCAGCTGACGCTTGGTCAACTGGTCCGCGAGCAGGTGGGATACAAGTGCCGTTTGATCGGCTTCAGTACCCACTCCGGCACCGTGACCGCAGCGAGCAATTGGGGAGGCAGCGCCGAGCGCAAGCGGGTCCGTCCAGCGCTCCCCGCCAGCGTCGAGGAATTGTTCCATGACACCGGGAAGCCAGAGTTTCTCATCCGGTCCGACGCCGCACCGGAGGCCCTGCGCTCGTTGCGTCTCGGACGCGCGATCGGCGTCGTCTATCTGCCCGCGACGGAGCGCCAAAGCCACTACTACCACGTCCGTCCGGGATCGCAGTTCGATGCGATGATCCACATCGACCACACCACGGCGCTGCAACCTCTGGAGTCGACCAGTACCTGGGTCGCCGGAGAAACGCCAGAAACCTATCCGTCCGGGCTCTAAGCGGATCTGCCTGACCAAGCAAACGTCATGCCCTTACGCACACTGTTGTGCGTAAGGGCGTTGCCGTGCCACGCCGAACATCATGGATGTTCCAGGAGCAATGCCCCAAGCAGTGACGACACCACCTACATTCCCTAGGGGCAGAGGCCGCGCCGAATTCTGAAACCTTTCGTCCTCGATGCATCGGAGCACAAAAGTGACCGCCCAGCACCGCACACCCAACGGATACTTCCTCACGCTGGTTCTGCCGGTTATCAACCAGGGAGCGCGATTTTCATCGCAACCATTCGCGAATGCCGATGAACTCGTTCCACACACGGCGAAGTTCGGTTTCTCGTGGTCGCACAACGGCGTGATGATTCCGAACCTCCCAGAACCGCTCAGGTTCCTTTCGATCACCACGATCAACGGCACCAGTGGCGCTGCGATCTCGGACGTGCTGCACGTTCCCCCGCCGCCCGGAGGACCGCGCAACCGCGCCACAGCCAACATCTCGACGGCGGCCACACCGCCCGGATTCTGGGGCGACTACCGAATCGATACCGACTGCGAATTCGCAGCAGACGGGTCGAAGTGGCGCTTCGGCGAAGACCTGGAAATCGTTGGCAACTACCCCAGCTTCCACGTCACAGCTAGAACTGACGATCTCGCCGTCGATCTGAAGCTGAGTTGCACGAACGTCGTCACGTGGTTCATCCGGACACCGATCTACACGCACCTCAGCCTGCTCACTCATTACGACGGCACGATCATTCACGACGGCACCACGTATGAAGTAAACGGCCAGTGCACATTCGAGCACGCCGTTGCGGTTGGTCCCTACAGCATCATCAACCAGCCGATTCCGTGGTCATGGATGCGAATGCCGCTGGACTTCTTCACCTACCAGGTGGTCGATCTGGGCGATGGACTCCAACTCCTCTTCGTCGCCACCGAAGCCGAGGGGCACACCGCACTCAACGGTGCGTATCTCAGGCACGCCGACGGCCGTTCGATCGCTCTCGATAAGGGAGTCGAATTCGAGGTGGTGGAGAACCAGGTATCGGCCGCGACCACGCCCGACGGTGCCCACATGCCGCTACCGCTTCGATTCCGGTGGCAGACGCCTTCTGACAGCGTCCTTCCGATCGTCTTGGAGGGAACCGTCGACGCGCCCTTCAGTTGGGGACTGGGCAACGGATACGTCGGCGCCTTCTCCTTCACGGGCACCGTCGCCGGTTCCTCGGTGAATGGCCGGGCCGGATACATCGAATACATCGACCGGCGGATCTGACGTCGCCCTGCGATAGTCGCGCCCGGGGCCGGATCGGGAGTTGCCGAGAACAAACGTCCCCTGATTAGGGCCGAAGTACCCTCCCTGACGGCGCCGCCCACGGCGGACAGTCTTTGCATGGACGTCATCACCAAAGACCTGCATGCGCTGTCGACCATCCCCAACTGGGTCGACTACGAGGGTGAGCGCGAGCGATTCAACTGGACAGCGGTTCGCGCTGAACTCGGCGTGACGGACGATCGATGCAACATCGCTTCCGTTGTCGAGCATCGGGCGCGGGGTCGTGAGGCGGTTGCCTTGCGGTTCGTCGGCCGGCCCGACGATGATGGCAATTTTCCAGCGCAGGACATGACCTACGCGGACCTCATCCGTCAGTCCTCGAGGTTCACCAACGTCTTGCGGTCGCTGGGTGCCGGACGTGAGGATCGGATGTTCGTCCTCATGGCGCGCCAGCCCGAACTGTACGTCGGCATACTGGGCGCGCTGCGCAATGGAACCGTCGTCTGCCCGATGTTCTCCTCGTTCGGACCAGAGCCGATCGCGACCCGGATGCAGTTGGGCGGCGCCACGATCCTGCTGACCACCGAGCGCTTCTATCGCCAGAAGATCCTCCCGATCCGGGACAGGATCCCCACCCTGCGACATGTGCTGATCGTCAGCGACGGCGCGGCCGCTCCCGTCGACACCATCGATCTACATGCTCGAATGGCGGAGGCGAGCGACGTCGCCGAACCGGCAGTGACGACCGCAGAAGACCCTGCTCTCCTGCATTTCACCAGCGGAACGACCGGGACCCCCAAGGGTGCGCTACACGTCCACGGCGCCGTGATCACCCATTTCGCAACCGGCCGTTACGGACTGGATCTGCACCCCGGCGACACGTTCTGGTGCACTGCCGACCCCGGCTGGGTCACCGGGATGTCGTACGGGGTCATCACCCCGCTGCTGCACGGTGTCACGTCGATCATCGACTCCGGAGAGTTCGACCCAGAGCTCTGGTACCAGATCCTGCAGCAGATGTCGGTCAGCGTCTGGTACACCTCGCCCACCGCGATCCGGATGCTGATGAAGGCGGGACCCGAACTCGCGCAGCGGTACCGCTACGAGAACCTCCGCTTCATCGCGAGCGTCGGCGAGCCGCTCAATCCAGAAGCGGTCATCTGGAGCCGAGATGTCCTGGGGTTGCCGGTTCACGACAACTGGTGGCAGACCGAGACGGGCGGGATCATGATCGCCAATACGCCCGCCTTCCGGATCAAGCCTGGCTCGATGGGCCGGCCCCTGCCCGGTATCGATGCGTTCATCGTCCGGCGGACTGGTGACCAGGTCTCGGTCCTCGGCCCCGACACCACCGGCGAACTCGCATTGCGCGCGGGCTGGCCCGGCATGTTCCGCGGCTACCTGAACAACCCCGAGCGGTATGCCAAGTGCTTCGTCGACGGCTACTACCTGACCGGCGATCTCGCACGGCGAGATAGCGACGGGTACTTCTGGTTCGTTGGCCGCGCGGATGACGTGATCAAGTCAGCCGGGCATCTCATCGGGCCTTTCGAGATCGAGAGCGCCATCATGGAGCATCCGGCGGTCGCGGAGGCCGCGGTGATCGGCATTCCGGACCCGGTTTCCGGTCAACGGGTCAAAGCCTTCGTGACCCTGAAGGCCGGCCAGGAGCCGACCGATTCGCTGCGCCGGGAACTGTTCGCCCTGACCCGGCGACGCCTTGGTTCGTCCCTGGCGCCGAAGGAAATCGAGTTCGCATCCCAGCTGCCTCATACCCGCAGCGGAAAAGTGATGCGCCGCGTGCTGAAAGCGCGAGAACTTGGCCTACCCACCGGCGACCTCTCCACATTGGAAGCACCTCTATGAACGCCACAATCCACTACGACCGCGCCTTTTCGCACCGACTGCTGCTCGACATGCTGCGCATCAGGGCGATGGAAGAAAAGGCCGCCGAGCTGTACGGACAAACCAAGATCCGCGGCTTCCTGCACCTGTACATCGGCGAAGAAGCCGTCGCGGTCGGCGTCATGAATGCGCTGGCCCCCGAAGACGCCGTCGTCGCCACCTATCGCGAACACGGACACGCGCTGGTCCGCGGTGTCCCCATGAACTCGATCATGGCGGAGATGTACGGCAAGGAGGCCGGGTGCTCGCGGGGACGCGGTGGTTCGATGCACCTCTTCGACGCCGCGACCCGATTCTTCGGCGGAAATGCGATCGTCGGCGGCGGTCTGCCGCTTGCGACGGGCCTGGCGTTGGCTGACTCGATGCGCGGAGAACGCCGAGTGACCGCCTGCTTCTTCGGAGACGGCGCAGTGGCCGAAGGCGCATTCCACGAGTCCCTCAACATGGCCGCGCTGTGGAACCTGCCGGTGCTCTTCTGTTGTGAGAACAACCTGTACGCGATGGGAACGGCGATCGAGCGCGCGCAGTCGCAGACCGATCTCAGTGCGAAAGCAGCCGCCTACCGCGTCCCGGTGCAGCAGGTCGACGGCATGGATGTTCGGTCCGTTTATGAGGCCGCCAGTGCGGCTGCGACCCATATCCGGGAGACCGGTGGCCCGTACTTCCTCGAACTGCTCACCTATCGTTTCCGTCCCCATTCGATGTTCGACCCTGAGCTGTACCGCCCGAAGTCGGAGGTCGAGGCCTGGAAGACTCGCGATCCTCTGATCACCTGGCCCCAAGTCCTCACCGACGCCGGCCTTCTGACGAGCGACGAGCGCGATGGTTTGGCCGCGCAGGTCGGCGCTGAAGTCGAGGCCGCCGTCGCCTACGCCGAGGCGGCAGCCTTCGAAGATGTGTCGTCGCTCTACCGGGACGTTTTCACCGAGTCGACGGAGGCACTGCGATGAGGCTGACCTACCGTGACGCACTGCGGGACGCGATCCGCGAAGCGATGGCGGCCGATGACCGTGTCTTCCTGATGGGCGAGGACGTCGGCCGGTACGGCGGAACGTATGCCGTCTCCCGGGGCCTGCTCGAGGAGTTCGGTCCCGACCGAATCAGGGATACGCCGTTGTCTGAACTGGCGTTCGTCGGCGCCGGGATCGGGGCCGCGCTCGGTGGAATGCGCCCGGTCGTCGAGATCATGACCGTCAACTTCAGCCTGCTGGCGCTCGATCAGATCGTGAACACCGCTGCTGCGCTGCACCACATGTCTGGCGGCCAGTTCAGTGTGCCGCTGGTGATCAGGATGGCGACCGGAGCCGGACGACAGCTGGCAGCGCAGCATTCGCACAGTCTCGAAGGCTGGTATGCGCATATCCCGGGAATCCGGGTGCTCGCCCCGGCGACGGTGGCGGACGCACGCGGAATGCTCGGCCCGGCGCTCGCCGATCCGGATCCGGTGCTGATCTTCGAGCACGCGCAGTTGTACAACATCGCGGACGACATCGAGCCGGACCTCAACGTCGACATCAGTTCGGCGGCGATCCGCCGCGTAGGTAGTGACGTCACGATCGTCACCTACGGCGCCTGCGTGCACAAAGCTCTGACCGCCGCGGAACAACTGGCTGCCGAGGGTATCGACTGTGAAGTGATCGACCTGCGGGTGCTCCGGCCGCTGGACACCGCATCCGTGCTGGCGTCCGTCTGTAGAACTCATCGGCTCGTGGTTGTCGACGAGGGCTGGCGAACCGGCAGCCTCGCTGCCGAGTTGATGGCGCTGACCGCCGAATCGGCCTTCTTCGACCTCGACGCGCCGCCTGTGCGGGTCTGCAGCGAAGAGGTGCCGATCCCCTACGCCAAGCACCTCGAAGAGGCCGCAATTCCGCAGCCGCATTCGATCGCCGCGGCAACGCGCACACTTCTTGGGCGCTCATCATGATCGATTTCACGATGCCGTCGCTCGGCGCAGACATGGACGAGGGCCGCCTCAACCGCTGGCTCATCGCCCCCGGTGAGCAGGTGAAACGCGGGCAGATCGTCGCCGAGGTCGAGACCGCCAAGGCAGTCATCGAGGCCGAATGCTGGCACGACGGCACGGTCGCCGAACTGTGCGTGAAGGAAGGCGAGGTCGTGCCGGTGGGCACTGTCCTCGCCCGGCTGAGCGAGACATCCGGCGAGATGCCGAGAAGGCCGGAAGTCGCGGCGGTTGCCGAACCCGTCGAGCCGGCGCATCCCGCCGAGCCCGTACATCCCTACGTGCCAGCGCATCCCGCCGCGCCCGTACATCCCGCCGCGCCACCGCACCCCGCCGATAATCCGCAGCACCGACGCTGGATATCCCCGGCCGCGCGCCGGAAGGCGGAGGAAATCGGCGTCGACCTCGATTCGGTCGTAGGCACTGGAGTTGGCGGTTCCGTCGTCATCGCGGATGTGGTGAATGCTGCGGGTCGTCCCGCTGTGCCGGTACAGGAGGAGCCGGTACACGAAGAGCCGGCTCCCCCCGCGCCGAAACCACTGGCCCCGTTGACTGGCCCGAGCATGCGATCTGCGATCGCCGCGGCGATGAGCCGATCAAAGCGCGAAATACCGCACTACTACTTGGCCGAGACGGTTCCGGTACGCCGGGCGATCGAATGGCTCGCCGATTACAACCTCGACCGCGACGTGACCGAGCAGATCGTGCTGGCCTGCCTCGAGATCAAAGCGGTCGCGCTGGCCGCCCAGAAGTACCCGGAGTTCAGCGGGTACTGGGTCGACGAACAGCTGGAGATCCGGTCCGACGTGCATGTCGGAGTGGCCGTTTCGCTGCGCACCGGCGGCCTCGTCGCACCAGCCATCCACGACGCCGCGAGTAAGGATCTCGCCACACTGATGCACGGCCTCACCGACGTTGTGCGGCGGGCGCGAACCGGTGGACTGCGGGCGTCTGAGTTCACCGATGCCACGATCACCGTCACGAACCTCGGTGACCAAGGTGTCGAGTCGGTTTTCGGCGTGATCTATCCCCCGCAAGTCGCCCTGGTCGGCTTTGGCTCGGTCACCGACCGAGTACTCGCTGACGACGGCGCAATCCGGATAAGTCCCGCCGTGACCGTCACACTTTCGGCAGACCACCGGGCAAGCGACGGTCACCGCGGCGCGCTGTTTCTGTCCGAGATCCGCACTCTGCTGGGAGATCCGGCGCTACTCAACAAACCAGGAAAGCAAGGAGAACCGCGATGAGCGGAATGACTGAGCACATCTTCGCGGCACTTCAGTCGGTGGCGCCGGAGGTCGATCGAGCCGACATCGACGCCCAACAACCATTGCGCGATCAAGTCGATCTCGACTCGATGGACTGGATGACGTTCCTTGCGGAACTGCAGGCTCGCACTGGCGCCCAGATTCCTGCCCGGGACACGCACCGACTGCGCAGTATCGACGATCTCAGCGAGTATCTCGCTCGCCAATTGGGAGAATCGACCGCGCCAATAGGGACTATCGGCCCTGGTGCGCGGGGATGAACACACGCGACGCTGATGACGTGCAGATGTACTCGATTAGTCTCCGTCACCAATACAAATGCCTGACCGCAGTAATGCAGGCAAACGTCGGAGCAGACGCAATCGGCCAGTGGCTCGGTGGCGCCTACTCGAGGATCGAGGGAGAGACGAAGAAGCAGGGCGCGCGCTTGATGGGGCCGCCGTTCGCACGGTTTCACCCGCTCGCCGACGGCAGCATCGGGGTCGAAGCGGGCTTTCCCGTTGACCGGATCGTCCGGAAAGCCGACGGCATCCGCCCGTCGACACTGCCGGAGACCGAGATGATCACCACCACCCATGTTGGCCCGTACGCGGAGATGAAGCCGGTCTACGACGCCATGGGCAGCTGGCTTTCCGAACATCAATGCGAGGCTGATGGAGATCCGTGGGAGATCTACTTCACCGACCCCGGCGAGGTCCCCGACGCGGAGCAGTGGCGTACCGCCATCGTGCAGCCTTGCCGTCCCCGCTAGGCGCGCCCGTACCGGGGATCAATGATGAATCTTGACCTTCCGGCACACATTCTCGGCGTGCTTCCAGGCGTGCGGTAACCGAGCGAGCAGATCGGCCGCGATGTCGTCTTCTCGCTGATACATCACGCCGTAGACGAACGCGTCCTCGCCGGCGACCTCGGCCGCACGGCGCAAAGCCAGCAATTCCTTTCGGGCGACGACAGAGTCCTGGTGCTCACCGAGGATGCCCTGCAATTCGCCGAGCCCGGCGATTGCGACGTCTGCCGAGTGCTCCGCCAGCGGCCGCGTCACCTCGAAGGCATATCGCATCAATTTGACGCCCTTCCGAGCGCGGTGTGCCGCAGTCTCGCGTTCGCGTTGATCCGAGGTTCTCGACACGTTTGCGACCCGCTTATGAACTCGGTGCCGTATCCGCGCAAGAGCAGCCGTCACATCACCCGATGCGTCTGCAGGCCGCCCGGCGAAAGACGATGCCGCGTCAAAGAGGGCATCGAGCAGGTGAAAATACCGCGGCGAGTTCAGCGCGTCGACCGCTCGTCCGCGCTCTACTCGTTCCCGGTCGGCGAAATAGGCAGCGATACGTCCGGGCACAGAGTCTGCGATCAACTCTCGATCGATTGTCGACAGCAGGTCAGTGAGCCGGTCCCGTTGCACCTCAACGTCCCGAGTAACCGCCAGTTCTCCTCCGAGCCAGCGAAGTTCGTCGATCAGTTGCGCGTGGGATTCGTTTCCGACGACATCGTCGATCACGCCCAGCGCGCTACGGGCACGACGCATTGCGACTCGGATCTCGTGTACCGCTTCCGCGCCACCGCGACGAAACCCCAGATCAGCTCCGACAATGGCCTCGCACTGCGCATCGAGGTACGCGCTCCAGGCCTCGGAGCTATCCCGAGGTTTCGCCGCCGGCTCGTCAACGGGTGCGACGAGTACTCGCGACAACTTGTTGGGGTGATTCGCGCGGACCGCACCCGCTGCGGCAAGGCGCCGTTCGAGCTCGACAAGCAGGCTCTTCGCATGCGGGTCCCATTCGACCTCGACTTCACGCCATTCCACCGGTGTTGCACCGACAGTGGCGGCGCACCCGTGCACCTGGTCGAGGACGACCTCAGCGAGTACTGCGTCGTCGAACGACAACAAACGGTGTGATTCGCGATCCGTGGTGATCGTCGCCACCGGCCCCAGCGAAGCGGCGCGCAGTCTGGCCGACACGACGTTCGTAAGCCTGTCCGGCGGTGTCGACCCGGCGGACAGTGGAAGACGTAGTTCGGTGCGCGAATCGCCGTCGATCGGCAGCTTCAGATGCCATCCTTCGTCGCTACCGCCCACTCTCCGGCGAAGCGTTATTCCGGCACGAAGGAGCCGAAGGTCTCCGGCATCGTAATAGGTTGCCGTGAGCACCTGATGGTCAACGGACGTGCCCTCGACTCCGTCAATCCGGTCGAGCTCAGGCAGCTCAGCGCGTGCATCGATGGAGTATTTCCGTTCGCACTCGATTGCCTCGACACTTGCCACCGCAGCCGTCATCTCTTCGTCGCTCCTCGAAGGAACGCGGGCGCGCTCCTCGAATCGATCCTCCGCGCTCGAGCTGCATCTCGCGCGGGCCAAATGACCTCAAAAGCGAGAGACTTTGCCCAAACAGATGCCCAATGGCACTGCGGCCTGTGGCTACCGGCCCCTCTCAACGCCGTTCGCGAAACCTAGCGTCGGGTGGTATCCACACAGCAGTCCCAAGGAGTCACCGATGACGCTCACTCTGCCGAGCGCCGACACGATCACCGAGGCGGTCAGGTCAGCGTCTCGGGCACCGTCACTGCACAACACACAGCCGTGGCGCTGGCACTACGACCGGACCGGGCTCAAACTCTATGCAGACCCTTACCGCCTGCTACCGGACACCGACCCCGCAGGCCGCGAGATGATTCTGAGCTGTGGTGCGACCCTGCATCATCTCCAGGCCGCGATGACCGGCTTGGGTTTCACCTCCATCGTGGAACGGTTTCCGAACCCGAACGATCCAGACTTTCTCGCGCGTATCGAATTCACCCGCTCGGTGTTCATCACCGATGCCCAGCGCGAGCGACTCGAGGCGATCGCCTGCCGCTACAGCGACCGGTTGCCGCTGGAGGCTCCGCCCCGATGGGCACAGTTCGAACAACGCCTGCGGTCAACTCTCGGCGACGATGTCGAACTCGTCGTCGTGCCCGACGACCTCCGTGATGCACTCGAGCAGGCGTCCTCTCTCGTCGCAGGCCTGCGCCGTTACGACTCGCGCTACCAATCCGAATTGGACTGGTGGACAGGACAATCGTTTGGATCGGTGGGTATTCCGCGCGAGAACCTGGCATCGGCCGATGAAGGCGAACGGGTAGCCGTGGGTCGGCAGTTCCCCCGTAAGGACAACGTGCAGCGCCGAGCCGACGTCGCACAAGACCGCTCGACCGTGGTCATTCTCTCGACCGACACCGACACGAAGGAGGACTTCCTTCGCTGCGGTGAGGCGCTGTCAAACGTCCTGTTAGAGGCCACAATGGCGGGATACGCCACCTGCACCCTCACCCATCTCATCGAGCTACCCAGCACCCGGGGCGTCGTGCAGAAGCTGGTGGGCGACAACCGGTATCCACAGGTCCTCGTCCGGATCGGTGCGGCACCCGACACCGGGCATCCTGCGCCCACACCGCGCCGCGATGTGCACAAGATCCTCGAAATCGACCTGTGAGCGCTGGGTTAGTTCTTGCGGACCAGCGATAACGCGCGGGTCTTGGCGTTGAACGCGGTCTTCAGCACCCGCTCGAGGGGGTGACCATCCGGCGGCATGAGCCCGATCTGACGCGCGAACAGGAGCTGGTCATAGACGACGGTGTTGCTGACGACCACGCCGTCCTTCAGGACGAAGTGGTCGATGCCGTCGACCTCGATCGAACGCCCGGTTCCCGCCACCCCGAGTACGGTGCCGACGTGGCGCCCGGTCATGCGCCAATGGACCAAAGCGTCGTTGCCCGAGTCGACCATGGAAATGACCTCGAGACGGAAGCCCTCGATCGCGGCGAACTTCTCCTCGAACCACTCGGCGATCTCGTCAGCGCCATAACAGGTCCGGTCCGGGAAGTATTCGACGGTCTGGTCGTTCCACACCGCCCGAAGCGACTCGGTGTCGTGGGCGTTCAGCCGCTCGAAGACCCACTTGAGCTGCTCGGTATTGGTTTTCATGTGCTTCTTTCTGGGTGTCAGGCGTCGACGGTGAGCTTCGCGGAGTGCGAGCGGGAGACGCACGGGTAGATGAGGTCGGTGCGGTCGCGGTCGGGACCGTGGAGGATGTCGTCGCGGTGGTCGGGCCGGCCCTTGAGCACCGACAGCTCGCAGCTTCCGCACAGTCCGTTCTCGCACGATGCCGAGACGGGAACGACGTTTCGAAGCGCATCGAGCATCGACATTCCAGCGGGCACGACGACTGTCGCCTTGGACTGCGCGAGGGCCACTTCGAATGGACGATCGTCCGCCGAGTTCTTCTTCGTCGGGACGAAGCGTTCGATGTGGACAGTGAGGTCCGTCCGGGATTCGCAGAGGTCGACGACGCGGTTCATCAGGCCTTCAGGTCCGCAGCAGTACACGGCCGTACCCGATGCCAGTCCCTCGATCCAGCCCGCGAGATCGGGCCGTCCGTCGACGTCGTCGGATCGAAGTGTCACCTTGCCGCCATAACGCGCGACCAGGTCTTCGCCGAACGGCAGGCGGTCGGCAGTACGGGCCACGTGATGCAGACGCCATGGCAGTCCGAGGGCCTCCACCTGCTCGATCATCGGGAGGATCGGCGTGATCCCGATCCCACCCGCGATGAACAGATACTCAGCCGCGGGGTGCAGTTCGAAGTTGTTGCGCGGCTCGGAGACGGTGACGTGTGCGCCCTCCTGGAGCCGGTGGACCTCGACAGATCCGCCGCGACCGTCGTCCTCTCGGAGAACCGCGACCCGGACCGTCGTGCGATCTTCCTGCGGCCCGCACAGTGAGTACTGACGGATTGCGCCCGACGGCAGTCCGAGATCGACGTGCGAGCCGGGAGTCCAAGCAGGCCAGCGGGTTCCGTCGGCAGGCGCCAATGTCAGGGCCCGTACGTCGGGGCTGATCTGGTCGATGCGGGTCACCACCGCGCGAACGGGCTTCGGCGCGCTCGCCCGGGGTGCGGGGGTGACAGGCGGTCGACCCCACGGCTGCTCATCCGGGTGTTCGCCGACCAACTGCCCGAGGTGCGGCATACGTCCGCCGAACGCCTTGGCGGTCAGGAGTTCCGCCCGCACAGCGGTCTCGACGCCGAACAGTTTCGCTAGTTGCAACACCAGCCGAGGGTGTGGTCCGCGCTGGAAGAGCGTCATGACGCCAGCCCGGACGACCCGGCTCACCGTGTAGACCCCGTGGGGTTTGATCAGCCGTTGATGGATGTCCGAGAGTTCGGCACCTGCCACGCCCCCGACGACGGCCGCGATGATCTCCGGCGGCACCGCGGGAATGCGAGTCTCGAGGTTGCCGTAGTGGTATGTCGGCAGGACTTCCAGGTCACGGGCACGTTCCCATCGCCGGGTCGCGCGATCGAGCGCCGTTGGGTCGTCGAGCACATCGATGACGCGTTCGGCGAGCGTACGGCCCATCCACATGGCATCGCGCATGCCCTGACCGAGAACGGGATCCTTGAAGTGGCCGGCGTCCCCGATGAGTGCCCAGCCGGGTCCCGAGGACCGTCGGAAGTAGGCATGGGTCTGCGACGTCGCCATGACGCGCGACTGGTTCGTTGCGCCCACGAGTCGTTCCGCGAGTATCGGGAACGCGGCGACCTTTCGCGACCAGTGCGCCTCGGGGTCCTGGCGCGCTTCGGCAACCTCGGCGCGGGGGCCCATGAACAGAACGAGTAGGCGGCCCTTGGGAGTGCAGGGGAAGGCGAACGCGATCGTGTCGTGCGAGCGGCCCTCCCACAGCGTGTGTGCCCAGTCGCTGTCGGCGGCCGGATCGTCGAGGTAGCGGAACACCATCCCGCGGCCGTTGCGTGATCGGCGGTACGGCTCCCACGCGCCGACGTGGTGAGCGACGGTCGAGTTGCGTCCATCCGCGCCGACGACCAGTCGAGCGCGGATCTCGCGCACGGTGCCGGTGGAGTCGAAGTAGCGGACGCCGACCGCCCGACCGTCTTCGACGATGACGTTTTGCACCGTGCATTGGTCGCGAATGTCGGCGCCGGCCTCGCGGGCGGCATCGACGAGCGCCTGATCCTGCAGGACCCGCGGAACGCTGATGCCGTAGTCGATGTCGCCCACCTGCTGGAATCGCTCGGTGCGACTGGCGCCGATGAAGTCGACGCGGAGGTGGGTCATGAGCGACGGATTCAGCGCCAGAATTCGGTCCAGAGCACCGATTCGTGCGACCTCGTTGACGCCCATTGGAAAGAGCACGTGCGTCGAGAGCGTGTCGGCCGGGAACGCGGCGCGGTCGAGGACAACGACTGTGCGGCCGGCCCGGGCGAGAGGTGCCGCCATCGCCGTTCCGGCGCATCGGGATCCCACGATGACGACGTCGACCGTTTCCGCCTGCATTCGCGAATCCTCCGTGAATCGTGTGGATCACAGATATAGCAGCGTTATTGCGGTGAAATCAAGTGCGACTGCGTAAATGAGACGGGCCGTCCCAGTCGAACTGGAACGGCCCGTGCAGTGATGTCGTGGACTATGCGGATTCCCAGGCGAACCCGTCCGGATCGGCGAAAGTGCCTGCGCTGCTGCTGATGACGAGGCGGTGCGAGCCATCGCCCTCGGCCGGGACGCCCGCATCCTTGGCGAGCGCCTTGCGGCCGTACAGCGCCAGCTTCAGGTTTCCATTCGAGGCGAACTCGACGTACTTCTTGCCGAAGCTCTTCGCGACGGACAACCCCTTGTCGAGGTAGAACTTCTTCGTCGCCGCGACGTCTTCCACACCGAGCAGGAGCACCGTGTCCGTCACCTGCTTCGAGGCCGGCTCGGTGTTCTTCTTCGACGACGACGCCACCTTCCAGATCGCCCCGTCGGGAGCCTGAACGACTCCGCCGTAGCCCCAGAAGCTCTTCGAAGCGGGCTTGAGGACGGTGGCACCCGCGCTGACCGCGGCGTTGAACAGTGCGTCGACGTTGGCCGGCTGCGTCGCGACCAACGAGATCGTGTAGCCGCGGAAGCCTTGCGTCTGTGCTTCGGTCGCCCGCACCGAGACCTTGTCGTCGAGTCCGAGTGCTGCGTAGAACGCCTCCGTACCGGCGACGTCGGGAGTTTCGAGGATTACCGATTCGATCGATGTCATGCCTTGAACGGTATGCGGGTGACCGTCAACCCTGCTTCTCGATTCCTGACCGGGTTGCCCATCAGATGCTCCGGAACCGCCGACTCAGGGTTAGTCCGAGCCAGGGCTTTCTACCCCACGACGCCGATTTCAGCCGAAGAAAGGCGCCCATCGGAGAGAGTCGCCCGGTCATCACGAGGAGAAGGCTCGACGGCGGTCCGTAGATGACGCAGTCCGCACGCTTTCGCGGTCCGCCGCTGCCGACCGTCAGCTGTCCATTGCCGAATACCAGCCAAATGTCGTCGTATCAGCCACGAAGCCTTATTCGATACGACGCCGTGTGACCTGCAGACTTGACCGGATCGAGCCATGCGGCGCAGAGAGCGGTCATGGCCTGCAGTGCGAGCATCGCTTCTTCGTCGGGAATCTTCCATGGCCTTCGCAGCGCCTGCGCGATGTCGTGTCCGTGCACGAGAACCTCGTTGACGAGCATCGACTGAATCCCCTGCGGCGTGAGAAGCTGCCGGGCGTGAAATCCCACCGGTTCGTCACCGAGCGCGGCGAGAAGGTCGATCACCTCATCGACGGCGCGCGCCATGTCGGCGAGAGCTGTCGGCACGGGAACTCCGCGTCGAATCTCCAATAGCGCCGTGTTCTTCTCGGCGGTCTGCGTCGGTGAATTCACCCACTGGTCGCGGCCGGCAAGGCAATTCGCGTAGTACGCGGCACCCAACGCAACATGAGCGATGGCTTGCCGAACCGTCCATTCCGGAGTGGCCGGGACCATCTCCGACAGCTGGGTTTCGTCCACGTCCTGGACCATCGCAATGAATCGATGTGTCGCATCACGCAATGCCGTGGCGGAATCCGGGAGCGTGGGCATGGGTGCCTCAGCCGAGCGCCCGGAGATAGCGGCGAGTGACGAGCCGCTGCATGACCCGGGCCGCCGGCGCACCCGCCTTCGCCCACCACGTTGCGGGTCGGGAGAACGCAACAACGTGCACCTCGACCACGTCGTCGTCACGCCACACCACGCTGAAGGCCTCTTCGCCCCTTTCCGGGTGACCCGCGAGCGTCCCGTACCCGAAACCGCGGCGGCGGGGTTCGTCGATGACGTACACCACGCGGCACGGCGCAGTGACGCCCAGCGGGCCGAGCCCGATGCGTACCTTCACCCAGCTGTTCAGCTTCGCGGTCGGATATTCCGGATCGACTGACAAGCCGGATCGGCGATGCAGGTCCCACGACATGAGCCGGTCACTCGCCGTTTGGAAGCATTCCGCGCCGCGGCCGAGCACTCGGGATTCGCGAATGTGGTGATAGCCGTCCGGCAGGACACCGGCGGTGGCTCCGACTTCGGGGTACGTCAGCTCGAGAGTCATGCCCCAATTCTGCGGGTTGTTCGGGATCGTGTTTTCCACGGGCCAGAAATGCGACGATCACACTGTGAGCGGAAACCACGGCGACCACGATCACGACCACGGCGGTTCCTCGCATACCCACGGGGCTACGGCCGACAGCGATCAACGGTGGCTCGGCGGAGCGCTCGCCGTGCTCGCAGCGTTCATGCTCGGCGAGGTCATCGTCGGGATCGTGTCCGGCTCGCTGGCCCTCATCTCCGATGCGGCGCACATGCTCACCGACGCCGCGTCGATAGCCCTGGCGATGTGGACGATCCGACTCGCTCAGCGCCCGGCGTCGGGCCGCATGACGTATGGCTGGAAACGAGCCGAGATCCTGTCGGCACAGGCCAACGGGGTGACCCTGCTGATTCTGGCCGCGTTCCTCGGTTTCGAATCGATCCGGCGACTCTTCAGCCCATCCGAAGTGACCGGCGTACTCGTCCTGGTGACCGCATTGGTCGGCGTCGTGGTCAACATCGCCGCGACCTGGATGATCAGCCGCGCGAATCGCACGAGCCTCAACATCGAGGGCGCGTTTCAGCACATTCTCAACGACCTGTTCGCGTTCATCGCGACCGCGATCGCCGGCGTGGTCATTCTCGTGACCGGCTTCGCCCGGGCCGACTCGATCGCGTCGTTGATCGTCGTCGTCCTGATGATCAAAGCCGGCGTCGAACTCGTCGCCAAGGCCAGTCGGGTGTTCCTCGAGGCGGCGCCGAGACACCTCGACCCAGCAGTCATCGGGCGCGAGATGGTGGCGCACGAGCACGTCGTCGAAGTCCACGACCTACACATTTGGGAGATCACGAGCGGCTCCCCCGCACTGTCAGCGCACGTTCTCCTCAAGCCCGGCGGCGACAGCCATGGTGTCCGCGTCGTGCTCGCGGCCATGCTCCTGGAGAAGCACGGGATCGATCACACGACCCTGCAGGTCGAGGTTCGGGCGGCGACCGATCTCGGGATGCCCGGCAACTAGACGCGTCGGATGGTCGCGAGCCACGCGGGCGCGCCGTCGTCGTGGAAGCGCGTCTCGATACGTTCGGGGACGATCGCGACGACCTTCCACTGTTCGTCGAACGCCGCCCGGAGTTGGTCCTGGCTTAGTGGATGAGGTCCGATGTCAGATCCCTCGTCGCTGAAACACAGCACATAGAAGGTCCCGCCGGGTTCGAGCACCGATGCGACGCTCTGCGTGTACTGCGCGCGTTCGTCAACATCGAAGGTGTGCAGAAGTCCCGAGTCGATCACCGTGGCGAACGCACGGTTCAGTTGCCCCAGGTGAAGGGCGTCTGCAGCCACGAATTCGGCATCGAGTCCTCGTTCGGAGGCCTTGGCTCGCGCCATGTCGAGTGCGGTTTCCGCGACGTCCACGCCGACCACCGACAGACCCAGGGACGCGAGGTGTAGTGCGTTCTCCCCCGTGCCCGTGCCGGCGTCGAGGACCGGGCCGACGATTCCGCCCGCCTCACTGACGCGGACGATTGCACCCTGCGCGCGTCCGATGTCCCACGGCGCGGGCCCGTGCTGGTAGGAGTCGTCCCACGGCCGGCCGGCCTGTCGCTCATGGCTAGTTGATTCTCGATCGCCCATGACTACAGAGTGCCCTCAGATGTGCGGAATCAGCCCATAGATCGTCGCCGGCGAACCGGAGCCGCCGCGGTTGATCGTGCCGCCCACCAGCACAAAAGCGCCAGTGGTGGGGAGTTCGTGCAGGTTGGCGAGATTCTCGAGGCTGATCCGGTGCTCGTTGTAAAGCAACTTCGAGACCGTATAGGAGTTGTCGATCCCGCAGTCCGGGCCGAACGTGTCGATGCCCAGCGCACCGCGCACTCCGAGGATGCCGCGCTCGAGCAGCCACTCGACCGCGTCGACGCTGAATCCAGGCTGATGGATCGTGCCGGTGCCGTCCAGAATTGCGTAGGCCTCAGTCCCCCAACGAGATTCCCAGCCCGTCCACAAGATCACCGCCGACTCCGGGGCGATCGAGCCATGCTTCTCTTCCCAGGCGACGAGGTCCGCGACCGATAGTGCGAAATCCGCATCGGCGGCAGCCTGACGTCGAACATCGATCTTGATCGCGGGCAGGAACAGATCCTCGACATCGAGTTGGTCGGCCGTGAGACCGCCGTCCGTGAAGTGCGCGGGCGCACCCCAATGCGTGCCGGTGTGTTCGCCCTGCGAGACGGACTGGAGGTAGTAGCCGTGGTCCGGGATCGAGGCCACGGTGTCGAGGGTGAACGCGGGGTCCCCAGGGAAGATCGGCGTGCGTTCCGGGTCGTTGACATGCGAGAGTCGGACGACCCGGAACGGACGATCAGGCACGCTCAGCGAGTTCCCGCTTCAGGATCTTCCCGGTGGGGTTTCGTGGCAATTCGTCGAGGAACACCACGTCACGCGGCGTCTTGTAGCGCGCGAGGTTGTTCTTCACGAAGTCCTTGACCTCGTCGACGGTGATGCTGGCGCCGGGCCGCACCACGACGAACGTCCGCAAGCGCTTTCCGAAGTCGGGGTCGTCGACCCCGATCGCCGCTGCGTCCGCGATCGCCGGGTGGGTGACCAGCAGTTCCTCGATCTCGCGAGGGAACACGTTTTCACCGCCGGAAACGATCATTTCGTCGTCACGCCCGTCGATGTAGAGGCGCCCGGCCTTGTCGAAGTGTCCGACGTCGCCCGTCGACAGCAGCCCGTCGATGATCTCCTTGTGGCCACCGCCCGTGTAACCCTCGAACGGGATCGTGGTGCCGACGAAGATGCGGCCCTTCTCCCCCTGACGAACCTCTTTGCCCTGGTCGTCGAGGATCTTGATCCGTGATCCGAGCATCGGCTTGCCGACCGACGTCGGTGCTTCGTGCACGTCTTTCGGGGTCGCCATCGTGGCGAGAGCGACCTCTGTCGAACCGTAGAGGTTGTAGATGACGTCGCCGAGAACGCGTTGCGCCTCGGTACCGACCTGTGCGGGCAGCTGGGATCCCGCACAGAAGATGACGCGCAGGCTCGACAGATCGCGCCGGCCCAGTTCGTCCGGACCGAGGGCGAGAAGTCGCTGCAACATGACGGGTACGAGGCACACCGTCGAGGCACCGAAGGCCTCGATGTCGTCCGCGAGTTGCGCCGCGTCGAACTTGCGGCGGAGTACGAGCCTCGATCCCAATGCGATCGCCAGAAGCGTGATCAGCAGACCCGTGCCATGGAACATCGGCGGCCCGATGATGACGGTTTGGCGCGCCTTCATCGGCATGCGTTCGAGGACGGCACCGGGAACGGTGAGTCCGCGCGGCTCGGCACGTGGTGCGCCCTTCGGTGTACCGGTCGTGCCCGAGGTCAGCAGAATGATCCGACCCGGCTTCTTCGGTGCGGACGGAGTCTTCGTCTTCCCCTCGCTCACGAGGGCGGTGAACTCGTCAGCCGGAGCGTCGATGGCACACGCGAATTTTCCTTGCGGCGGGTTGAGGTCGGCCACGACGTCGCTGAGGTCGGCGTCGTAGATGAGCAGGTCGACGCCTTCCCGGGTCGCGACCTCGGTCGCCTGCCGCGCCGAGAAGCCGGTGTTGAGCCAGACGCAATTGAGTCCGGCGCGCGATGCCGCGAACGCGGCGATGAGCGGAGACCGATGGTTGCGGCACAGGATCCCGATGGTGTCACCGGGCTGCAATCGAGCGCTCAAGGCGTTCGCCAGCTGATCGGTCTGCTTGTCGAGTTCGGCGTAGGTGATCTCGCCGCGCTCATCCGCGATCGCCGTGTATTTGCCGTGGCGGATCGCCGCGATCTTCGCCGCGGCACCCAACGGGCCGAAATCGTTGAGGGCTGCCACCATCCGCAGGACGTTGTGCGGAAGCTCGACGCCCACGACGCCGGCCTCGAACAACGCAACGAGGGAACGTACTTCGAGTCCGGCCCGGCGCGCGGGCTCGGTCAGGAGACTGATCAGATCCATTGCTTCCTACCAGTGCACGCCACGAGTGGCATTGATGAATATTTCCTCGGCCGGTGTCGGCTCTTTGGGCACTTCGGGTGCACCCTTGGCGGCAGTCGAGTCCGGGAACATCCGGAAACCCCGCCCCCGAACGTGATCCATCAACGTGGGGTTGACGGCGTCGGCGAAGGCGGCCATGCGCCCTGCGGCGGGGCTCACCCGCCGCGATCGGTGCACGATCGCCCCGGACAGCACGTCGGCGGCCTGCTCCGGCGTCAGCGCCGGGAAGTGGTCGTAGAGCTTCGTCGGGCTGATCATCGGAGTGCGGACCAGCGGCATGTGGACGGTGCTGAAACGCACGTTGTCACTGATGGTTTCGGCCTGGAGCGAGTCGCACAGGGTGTCGAGCGCGGCTTTGCTGGCGATGTACGCGCCGAACCTCGGGACCTTGGTCTGTACGCCGATCGACGACACGTTCACGATCTGACCGTATCCCCGCTCCCGCATTCCGGGAACGAACTTGAGAATCAACTGGACCGCGCCGAGGTAGTTGAGCTGCATCGTGCGTTGGTAGTCGTGAATCCGGTCGTACGACAGCGCCAGGGACCGACGGATCGATCGCCCGGCGTTGTTGACGAGGATGTCGACGCGGCCGAGGTCGGCAAGGACGGCATCGGCCATGGTCGCGATCGCGGCAGAGTCCGACAGGTCGCATGGGTAGACGTGCGCGACACCGCCTTCGGCACGGATCTCGTCGGCGACGCGCTCGAGGTTCTCCCGGGTGCGGGCCACGAGCACAACTTCGCCGCCGGCCTTCGCGATGCGTTTGGCGGTGGCCTCGCCGATACCCGACGACGCTCCCGTGATGAGAACGATTCGGCCCGTTACGGTCTCGTGGAGCGACTTGCCGAACATCGCATCGACCACTACGCGCGCTGAGGTCGGAGTGTTCACGATGTCGGCGACTGCGGCCACCGGCTTCGTGATGAGCTTGCTGAGTTTCATTGGTTCTTCCCCGTCCAAGGATTGAGCTTTGTCTGAGCGACGGTCTGGGTGACCTTGCGGTCGATCGCGATGTTGAATCGCCGGATCACGCACTGGATGGCGATGGGACGCAGCAGCGGGAGCACGGTCGCGACGTTGCGCATGATCTCGCCCGCATTCCTCGACCCCGAGAGCTGCTCGAGCATCAGGTCGATGAGGTCGTTGGCCAGTGCGGTCATGTGCCGGTCGACCACTGCGGCCATTGCGGTGATACCCGCGCGGGGCAGTTTCAGTTCGGTGATGGCTGCGGTCGCACCGAGAAGTGCGGTCGCAACCTTGTATCCGCCTTCATCGGTCTGTGCGACTGCGCCGAGGGCGATGAGCAGTTCGACGTCGGAGTCCGACAGCGTGCGTCCGGCGCGACGGTTGAGCTCGTCGCGGTCGACTTCTTCAAGGTCCGCGAGGGACCACGGGCTCAGCAGCGATGTGCGAAGTGCGATGTCGGTCGCGGTGGCATCGGCGGGCAGCCGCGACAGAACCTGGCCGATCGCACTGAGCGTGTAGCCGTAGTCCTGCAGGTGTTTCACGAGCTCGAGCCGCATCCGTTGTTGCGGTCCGTAGTAGGCGACGCGGCCACGACGCTCGGGCGACGGCAGCAGCCCCTGCTCGGTGTAGAAACGGATGTTTCGCACGGTGATACCGGTGCGCGCGGCGAGTTCATCGATGGTGAATTCTTCGCTGACGACCTCAGTCATGACTGGCAGCGTAGTCCTGTGCAGTGCAACTGTGCCAGTAGTACTGTAACGGTTCGCGAGTGGTCCTCGTCACACAGGAGTACTTGCCTGTCGAGCCCGCGCTGTATCGAGCGCGGTCGCCGGCCAATTCGAGAACCGACACCCGGGAACCTGATACAAAGTCGGCATGTCCCGGTTTGTCTACAGCTGTCCCCTGCGCTGGTCCGACATGGATTCAGACGGCCATGTGCACGACGCGGTGCACCTGAGATACCTCGAGGAGACTCGAATCGGACTGTTCCGTGAGCTGGGCTTCTCGGGAGCAAGTGTCGTTGCTCAGCTCGATATCGATTACCTCGTGCCGTTGCGATACCGGCCGGAACCGGTGCGTTCCGAGACATGGGTTTCGCGGATCGGAGGCTCGTCGTTCGATCTAAACCACGAAATTCTCGACGATGAAACGACTTACTCCGCGGTCAAGTGCACGATCGTCGCCTTCGACTCCGAGGCTCAGCGCTCACGACCGTTGACTGACGCCGAGCGAGCCGGACTCGGGAAGTTGGGGATGCACTGATGCACTCGTGCCGAATTCACCTGCGCGCGGCTGACATCGACGCCTTGGGTCACGTCAACAACGTTGTGTTCGTCCAGTACCTCCACGAAGCTCGCGACACATTGCTGGCCACCGCGGATTCGCATCACTGGCACGTCGTGGTGGCCGCACACAAGATCACCTTCCAGCGGCCACTCATTCTCGGACAACGCTCCGTTGACGTCGTGACCACCACAGATCGGATCGGTACGACCTCATTCGCGCTGCACCACGAGATCTGCGCAGGCGAAAAGGTCTATCTCACCGCGGTCAGCACGCTGGTCACAGTCGACGACGATGGGCCGAGGGCGCTGACCGCCAGCCAGCGGCACTTCCTCGAACAGCACCTCAGCCACGAGCCTTGAGGCGGCAGGTGCCACCAACGCGTTACTACCGGTCGCCGGGGAACATGTCCTTGTCCGACCACACGGCCATCGCTGGAATGGCCCGCGGAAGCAGGCGGGCCACGAGGTCGACGAACTTCGCGGACTTGCCGACGAGCACGCGCTTCTTGTTCGCGGCGACGCCATCGAGGATGATCCTCGCCGCCTTCTCCGGCGGCATGGTCAGCAGTTTCTCGTTGTAGGTTGCGACCCGACGCTCCAGATCGCGAGTCACCGCAAGCCCGCTCGACCGCGCTCGTTCGAGCGCTGATGACGCCAGGCGCGTCGCTACGCCGGCGGGGTGAATGACCGTCACCTTGACCGGATGGCCGGCCAGGAGGAGGTCGACAGCGACCGCTTCGGTGAATCCGCGGACGGCGAATTTGCTGGTGCAATAGGCGCTGCCCATCGGCTGAGCAACGATACCGCTGACGCTCGACATATTGACCAGATGCCCGTCACCGGATGCGATGAGGTGTGGCAGGAAGGCCTTGGTCCCGTGGATGACACCCCACAGATTGACCCCGAGGACCTTGCCGAACGTCTCGAGGTCAGCGTCGACAAACGGACCGACATCACCGGCAATCCCCGCGTTGTTGATGACGATATCGACTTCCCCGTAGTGCTCGACGACGCTCGCCGCATAGGCGTTGACGGCTTCACGGTCTGAGACGTCGACGCTGGCGGTGTGGACGGGGGCGCCACGGGAAGCGACCTGTTCGGCGGTGGCCGCGAGCCCGTC
Source organism: Nocardiaceae bacterium (assembly GCA_021372355.1). Classification (GTDB taxonomy): domain Bacteria; phylum Actinomycetota; class Actinomycetes; order Mycobacteriales; family Mycobacteriaceae; genus Smaragdicoccus. The sequence continues at coordinate 30,911 of JAJFUQ010000197.1, forward strand.
CGCATCGACGTCGCAGATCGACAATCGCGCCCCGCGTGCCGCCAACTCGAGGGCCAGGGCGCGTCCGATCCCGGACCCCGCGCCGGTGACCACGGCGACCTTGTGCGCGAACGTCGTCATCTACTTCTCCAACCCTCCACGTGTAGCTGACCAGCCAGCGCTCAGCTGATCTCTCGATGTCGGTCGTGATTGAGGTTCAACAAATGCCCCCGCAGCAGGCCGTCGAGGAGACCGAAGCGGGTGTTCTGCTGGCCGAGGTGAGGCTGTTCCCCACTTGTTCGTCGTTGGCGCACGACGAGCGTGATGCTCGCGATCAGCACCATCGTGCCGGCGACTTTCAGCGAACCCCACACGTCGTGGTGGTCGGCGAAGCGGCCGAGCAGGATTCCGCCAATCGGCGCTGCGACCGTGTAGATGATGGCGTACACCGCGAATACCGACCCCTCCATCGCTGGGTCTACCCGGGTCTGGACGACCGCCGTCAGCACCGCCTGGGCCAGGGAGAACAGTAAGCCGAACGGAACCAGGGCAAGCAGCACGACGAACCACAGCGGTGCTCCGACCAACACATCGCCGAATCCGCCGAGGACGATCATGACGACGCCCGCGATCAGGAACGTCCCGTAGAGGATCTCCAACCTGCTGAAACGCGCGCGCAAGCGCGAAACCACCGTCGCCAAGCCGATTGCACCGACGGCCACGGCGGCGGTCACGATCCCCAAGTTGGTGCCGCCAGACAGCCCGTGCGCAACCGCCGGCAGAAGTTGCGTGACCAGCGCGACGAACAGCCCGAGAAGCGCGGTCTGGACAAAGGCAATCGCGATCGCCGGCTTCCCTCGGACATAGCGCAATATGGCTCCGATTCCGACCCGTTCGGAGGGTTGCGTGTCCCGCTCAGGCGGCCGTGCCCGGTGCAAGACCACGATGAAACCGACGTAGCTGACCGCGTTGAGCAAGAGCAGCGCCCACGGCCCGACGACCCCGAGGATCACTCCACCGACGATGCCGCCGATGACCGTTGCGCCACTCGCGTAGGCGCTCAGCGATGCGTTCGCCTGGTCCAAGTGGTCAGCCGGCACGATGTCGCGCTCGAACTGCAACCACGCCGGATAGTCGAACGCGGCTACCGCGCCAAGCACTGCACTTGCGACGAGCAGCAGCGGAATAGGCAACGCATCGACGAACGCCAACAGCGCAAGAACGAGGTACAGGGCAAGTTTGACGAAGTTGCAGATCAGCAGAAGCCGCGTATGTCCTGAGCGCGCTGCCACTCGGCCGGCGAACGTGCCGAGTAAGGCGGTCGGAAGGCTGAACGCAGCGGACACCAGCACTGTGTGGATGACGGACTTCGAGTCGTTGAAAGACACGAACGCGATCGCGATCGCAGCCATCGTCGACCCGGCCGCAGAACATAGTTCGGCGGCAATGAGGCTGCGCACGAAGGGAAGTCGACGGAAGGGCGTCGTCGCAGCGGGAGGCGTCGATCCACTCTCTTCGGCAATGTCCATAAGCGGCCCTGCCCGTCGTCGGTCCAGACACGATGGAGGTATCGCGGCCCGGTCGAATTCGACGTTAGATCGAACTGCCTGCCGTATTCCGGGGCTTTGCCCGTGAGTCGAAAATCTGCCCAACTGTCATGCGACTGTTGAGTGATGACGAACGACTACGTCCTCGTGCACAAGATCGACCGCATCGGATACCTCACGCTCAATCGGCCGGAACAACGGAACCCGTTGTCGGTCGCGATGATGACGGCGGTCACCGAGGCGATACGCGCGTTGAGCGATGATTCGGACATCGCCGTCATCGTCGTGAAAGCCAGCGGTCCGGCGTTCTCGGCCGGCCACAACCTGCGCGAAATGGTCGACCGGACCCTCGACGACGAACGGGAGATCTTTCGCATCTGCACGAAGATGATGCAGACAATTCAGCAGATCCCGCAGCCCGTCATCGCCGCGGTCCAGGGGACGGCGGTCGCCGCGGGCTGTCAATTGGTCGCCACGTGCGACCTGGCGGTGGCCTCCATGACCGCGGTGTTCGGAACACCCGGCGTGAAGATCGGCCTCTTCTGCTCCACGCCGATGGTCGCCGTCAGTCGAGCGATCGGGCGCAAACGGGCTTTGCAGATGTTGCTGACAGGGTCGGTCATCGACGCGCCGACAGCCGCCGACTGGGGATTGATCAACGAGGTGGTCGCACCGGACGAACTCGAAGCTCGCGTCCGCGCGTTGGCTGAGTCGATCGCTGCCGCAAGCTCATTGACTCTGGCGGTCGGCAAGCAGGCCTTCTATCGACAGATCGATCTCCCACAAGGAGCGGCCTACGAAGAGATGCAGGAAGTGATGGCGACCAATGCCGTCACCTGCGATGCGCAAGAAGGGATGAGTGCGTTCATCGCCAAGCGGAAGCCGGTCTGGCAACGCAGCTGAGCTCGTTTCCGGCAGAACTGCCCGGAGCACACCTCCCCGCACCTGGTAAACCTGAATTGGGTCACTAACCTGGCGGGGTGCACATGAACGACGAGCGCTGCGAGCCGAAGGTCGCGCGACGATCGCGTCCGAGTAGGTGGTGGTCACCCATTCCGGCCGTTGCCGTCGTGGTCCTGGCGGGATGTTCTGCCAACGATGCGGCCCCACCTGCGCCGAAGTCGGCCGCGCCGTCCGGGTCGACGACCATGTCCATGCCGATGGACCACGGCAACATGGACCACGGCAACATGAATCACGGCGATGGCGGTATCAAGCTCAAGAACGACTCACCGGCTGGCGACATCACGATGCCGATGGCGATGCAGATGCACGGCGGAATGGAGATGGCGAGCTCAGCCCCGTGCGACACCGCCCCGACGCCTGAACAGCAGAAGGCAGCCGTCGATCTGGTGAATACGAGCTGGGCAGATGCCAAGCAGTACCAGAGCCTCGACGCCGCTCGGTCAGCCGGCTACCAACCGGTCACCCCGGCAGGATTGCCGGTGGTGCACTACATGAACCGGGATTACTACTTCAACACCATGGCCGGCGGTACGGTGTTGAACACCGCCGAGCCCCAGTCGTTGGTCTATGCGAACACTCCGAAGGGCGCCGTGCTCGTGGCGGCCATGTTCATCGCGACACCTTGGGGAGATACGCCACAGCCTGGCGGCTGCCTCACGCAGTGGCACGTGCATACGAACCTGTGCCTGACCCGCACGGGCCAGGTTGTGGGCGTCACCGAGACGGGCTGCCCGGCGGGCTCGGCAAATCGACGCACGCCCCCGATGCTCCACATCTGGTACGTGCCGGTTCCAGGTGGCCCGACAGCCATCGATGCCTCGGATGACGAGATCGTGGCGGCGGCGGAGAAGGTCGAGTCGCCGGCGAACGGCACCGCGTGATCCTGTGCTGAATATTCGACGGCGCGAAATACTGCTGGCCGTATGTCTATCGGGCGTTGCCGGGTTCGTCGACGCGATCGGCTTCGTCCACCTCGGCGGCTACTTCCTCTCCTTCATGAGCGGAAACACGACGCGGATGTCCGCAGGCGGCGCCACCATGCACTGGGTCGCGGCAGGGAAGGCCGCCGGTCTGATCGGAATGTTCGCCCTCGGCGTCATGGTCGGCGCGGTCGTTTCCCGGCATTCCAAGGAGCGGGTGGCGGTGCTCGTCGCGACGTCGGCCACGCTCAGCGTCGGCGCAGTGGTGTCGTACTGGACGGACACCGGTGGCCTCCTGATCGCCGCCGCCGCGATGGGAGTGATGAATTCGGTGTTCCAACGGTCTGGAGAGGTGTCCGTCGGTCTCACGTACATGACGGGCACGCTCGTCAAAGCCGGTCAGCGCTTCGTCGACGCACTCTATGGCGGACCGCGCTGGGCATGGGTGCGCTATGCGGCGCTGTGGGTGGGGCTTGCCGCCGGAGCGGTCACCGGTGCGATGACCTACCACGCCATCGGGCTCATCGCGCTGTGGGTCGCGGTAGCAGCGTTAGTCTTGATCAGCGCCGTTACCGCGACCGTTCGGACGATCAGCGAATCGAACGCGTCCGTGGCTTGAATGCGGCGGGTCCGTTGCGGACGCCCAGCATCACCAGCGCATCGACCCACGAGCGATCCGGATCGGGTTCTTTCCCGTCGCCCATGCGATGCAGCTGATCGGCGTGCCACGAGAGATCGAGAGCGCCGTCCATCGCTTTGAGATCCGCGACCCGACCGAGGATCGAGCGCGCACCGACCTTCACGTTGGCGCTCGGCAGCTCGGTGACGACGCCGGTGAGAATCCCCTTCGGGGCGTCCGGCACCAATGCCGTGGGCCGGCCGAGCCCGATGATGTCGCAATCGCCTTCGGAGACCGCACGTTCCCTCGCGGCAGCCGTGCGGAAACCGCCGGTGACTGCGATCGGCACATCGCCGGTGATCGCTCGAACCGAGCGTGCATAGTCGAGGAAGTAGGCCTCGCGAGCCGCGGTCGACGCGGCTACCTGGCCCATCATCGCCGGCGCTTCGTACGAACCGCCGCTGATCTCGAGGAGGTCGATGCCTTCATCGACGAGAGCCCGAACGACGTCCCTCGATTCTTCCTCGGTGAATCCACCGCGCTGGAAGTCGGCCGAATTGAGCTTGATGCCGACCGCGAACGACGGGTTGGTCTGTGCGCGGATCGCGCGCAGAACCTCGATGACGAAGCGTCGGCGCCGGGCCGAATCACCGCCCCACTCGTCGGTGCGGCGGTTCGTCAGCGGCGACAGGAACTGGGTGACGAGATAGCCGTGCGCGCCGTGAATCTGGACTCCATCGAACCCGGCGGCTTCGGCAATCGCCGCCGTGGTCGCGAAGCGTTCGATCACCTCGCGGATCTCACGGGAACCGAGTTCACGCGGCTTCACCATTCCGGGGACGCGCGACGCGATCGCGCTCGGAGCGACCGGCTGACGCTTTCCGCCGAGCGCATTCGCTTGACGCCCGGGGTGATTGATCTGCATCCAGATCGGACTACCACCGTCCTGGAAACCCTTGGCCCACGACCTGAGGCGGTCGAGGTGGCGGTCGTCCTCGACAACGATGTTCCCGGGCTCGCCCAGATGGCGACCGTCGACCATGACGTTGCCGGTGACGACGAGACCATATCCGCCGGTCGACCACCGGTTGTAGAGACGTTCGATCCGCTTCGAGGGTCCGCGGTCCGAGGCGCCCATCCCCTCGCTCAGCGCCGACTTCATGAAACGGTTGGGAAGGACGGCGCCGTTCGGGAGCGTGACCGATTCTCGAAGGATCGTCACTTGGCAGCCTTCCCGCGCAGTCCGAGACGTCCCTCGACGACGCTCGTCACCGTGGCGAACAGTCGCTGGTAGTTGGAGCCGAGTGCGCGCACGGTCAGATCCATGACCTTCGCATCGAGGCCGATGAGGCACTTCGCGTCGCCGTTCTTGACGCTGTTGAGAATGGTCTTCGCGGCGTCCTCCGGACTGGTCCGCGTGAGCACTTCCTCGAATACCCGCTGCATGGTGCTGAGGTCCTCGTCGATGCTCGAGGACGCGTTCTTCACGATGTTGGTCTTGATGCCACCGGGGTGTACGCAGGTGACCTTGACTGGGTGACGTTCGATGAGCATTTCCTGGCGCAGCGATTCCGTGAATCCACGGACCGCGAATTTCGCCGCGTTGTAGGAGCTTTGGCGCGGGAACCCGAAGAGACCGAACACGCTGGACACGTTCACGACGTGGCCGTCACCAGACGCGATGAGGTAGGGAAGGAACGCTTTCGTGCCATAGACGACGCCCCAGAAGTCGACGTCCATGACCTTCTCGATGTCCTTGTACGGACTTTCCTCGACGCTGCCGAAGATCGTGATGCCGGCGTTGTTGATGACGAGGTTCACCGTGCCGAAGTGCGCCGCGACGAGGTCCGCGTAGGCGTGGACGGCTTCCTTCTGTCGAACGTCCAGGACTTGAGAATGCGGTTCTCCGCCTTCCGCACGGCACAGCGCCGCGGTTTCCTGCAGCCCCGCGGCATCCCAGTCGCTGATCGCGACCTTGGCTCCTGCCTTGGTCAGCGCGATGGCGAGCGCGCGCCCGATTCCGGATCCTGCGCCCGTGATGACGGCGACCTTGCCGCGAAAGTCCTTCATCCGATGCTCCTCGTTGAGTTCACGTCGCCATGCGAAATTCCGGCCACGCGGTGTGCCCGAGCGTAGATTCCAGTCGCGCGACTTGCAAGTCTCTTGACTTGCAAATTCCGCGCCGTGTGGGGACCCTATTCGGGTGGCGGAACACACTCCTCGGACGCAGGCGGAACGTCGCGCCGCGACGATCACCGCCCTCCTCGACGCCACCATCGACAGCCTGGTCGACGTCGGGTTCGTGGCGACCACGACGCGATCGGTCGCCGAGCGCGCCGGCGTGAGTCAAGGTGCGCAGCAGCACTACTTCCCCACGAAGGCGGAACTCGTGGACGCCGCGATCGTGCGGCTGATGGAACAGATGGTGGTCGAGGCGGCCGAACGGCCCGCACCCGACGGCAGCGAGCGAGACCGTGCCGCGAGCATGCTCGACCAACTGTGGGAGCTACACAACCTGCCGATCACGCCGGCCGTCTTCGAGCTGTTCAACGTGGCCCGGACGGAACCTCAACTCGCGCGACGAGTTGCACAGCTGACCGCCCAGGGCATGGCGGCGATCCGCGTACTCGCGGGGGTGACCGTTCCGACCTATGCGTCGCAACCCGGTTTCGACGATCTCCTGCAGATCTCCATCGCGACGATCCGCGGAACGGTCATTCTGGCGGCGGTGCCCGGGACGGAAGCCGCGCATCCGACCTGGGCAGTCGTTCGGGAACACCTGCTGAACAGTTTCGATGCACTGCTACCGACTTCGATCAGCTGATGGGAATGTCGAAGTGGATCGGACCGGGACTGTCGGCCTTCGCACGGGCCGTGATCGTCAGTGCGATCACCGTGACGACGCTGGCCGGCTATCGCAATGATGCCGTGACCGGGCAGCCCGTCATCACCCCCATTCAGGATTCGCCCGATTGGCTTCTTGCGGCAGTCGAGCAGCATCTGCAGGCCGCGGGGTTATCGACGCCGACCACTGCGCAGTACGTGAAGACGACGTGGCAAACCGCGCACAACTTCGTTCCCAACGGAATCACGACGGGCGACGCCGATTTGGTCTACCTCGTGACGCTGCACTTCGGGACCGTTGATCCTGGGAATCCCGCCACCTCTGGCCAAACCACGACCGTCGCGTTCGACTCTGTCACGCATCGAGTCATTGCCGCGTCTCCGCTCGAGCCCTGGACGCTCGACCTTTCGGCGATCGCTGCGCCGCAGACACTCCAGCCCCTCTAGCATCATGAGCGTGACGCGCGTCGAGTGGATCAAACGGCACCCTTCGGCGGTCGTGTTCGCCGTCCAGATCGCTGGTTTGCTGCTGTATCCCCTGATGGGCTCGACCTCGATCAGCCGAGCGCTTTTCAACGCGTTCGGCGTCGGCATCGTGCTTCTCGCGCTGTGGGCCGTGCGCTTCTCCCCTGGCCTGACCTGGGTCGGCGTGGCCTTGGCGATGCCGGCGGTCGTCATGTTGGGACTGGACGCGTTCTTCGATGTCCCCGCCCTGGGTATCACGTCGTCGGTCTTGGAAGCGTGCCTGTACATCTACGCGGCCGGTTGCATGCTCGCGTACATGCTCTACGACGCCGATGTCACCACGGACGAGATGTGGGCGGTCGGCGCCACGTTCACGCTGCTCGCCTGGGCTTTCGCGCACGTCTTCACCGTCTGCCAATACTTCCAGCCGAACAGTTTCACGGCCGCGGTCGCGCCGGACGCTCAGCGATCATGGATCGAACTCCTCTTCCTCTCGGTCACGACGCTGACCTCGACGGGGCTCAGCGATATCGTGCCGATTCGGCCGGTCGCTCGATCGCTGGTGATGATCGAGCAGATCGTCGGCTTGGCGTATGTCGCGATGCTGGTATCGCGAATCGTCGGACTCACGATGCGTGGGCGGACTTCCGAGCCGAAGTAGCCCTTGTTGGAACACCTGACTACGGCGAGGATGGACACATGCGCGCCGTAGTGGTTTCCCAGACGCTCGATGTTCCCGTGCCGCAGGCAGATGCGTTTGCGCGCACGCTTCCTATGCCGATCACAGAACTGTTCAACAAGTGGTACGGCCCGTTTCCACCCATCAAGGCGGTCGACCAACACTCGCCCGGGGTGTGGGGTTCGGTCGGCCAATCCCGGACCCTGAAGCTGTCCGGCGGTGGGAGCGTAGTCGAGACCCTGACCCATGTGGACGGTCCGACGAGCTTCGGATACACGCTCACCGAGGTCAAAGGCCCGTTGGAGGTCCTGGTTTCGCACATCGAAGGCCTCTGGACCTTCGCGTCCGCTGGCGAGGGAACGCTCATCACCTGGCAGTGGACAGTGCACCCGAAGTACGCGATCACTGCGCCGATCGTTCCCGCGCTGGGGAAGCTGTGGGAAGGCTACGCGCGTCAGGCACTGAAGTCGTTGTCCGGCTATCTACGAGGCGCGAAGGTCTGACCTGCGCGACATTCGCTGACTTACGGCAGTCGCCGGAGCAGTTTTCGCGCGAACTTCGTGATCCGCTCCGGCGGGAATCGGTCGGGTTCCGCGAGCACTGTGCGCCCGGCATCCCACACCAGAGCAAAGAGGGCACGGGCGTAGAGCTCGACATCGGTGTCCTGATCCGGATCTTCGATCGCAGCCCAACGGACGAGTTCCTCGAAGACCGAGATGAGGACCCTCCGGCCACGTTCTACGCGCTTGCGGTACGCCGGCGTGCTGCTGTCGACGAGCGCGAACACCGCGCGCCAGCGGTCTGGCGCTTCCAGGACAGCCGCGAGAAATCCCTCGAGAAAAACCAGTGCTGCGCTACCGGGTTTTCCTTCGCCCACGGTCGGCATGATCGCCGAAAGCTGCGCGATAACCGCTTGTTCTTCGCGGGCCAGTGATGCTCGGAGAAGGTCGTTCGTGTCGGTGAAGACGCCGTAGATGACCGGCCGCGTCACCCCGGCTTCCTTCGAAACGGTGTCCATCGAGACCTTGTGAATGCCGTCCCGAACGATGACCTGCAGTGCCGCATCCAGCAGTTGCTCGCGGCGCTCCTCCGGTGATTTGCGCGCTGCATACGGCCGGGCTTTGCGATCTTCGTCTGCGACACGGGGCATCGGTCTACCGCCTCCCTTGACATGTTGACGTACGTCCCGCAGCCTACAACCGGTGCATCTACGGTCAGTGTAGCTTTTACGGTGGGAGCGAGATGGTCCGTACGACCGCCTCGAGGCGACCGGTTGCCGGTTCGTTCTGACCGAAACCGCTAGCGGGGCGTCTTGAGGACCTTCATGGTGATCCGGGAATCGACGCGAGCGATCGCCGGGTCACCCATGAGCCGCGTGATCATCCATTGCTCGTATTCCGCGCTGTTCGCCACCTGAACTCGGATGAAGTAGTCGGGTATCCCGTACATGCGACGCAACTCGGCGACCTCATCCATCGCCGAGAGCCGACTTTCGAACGCTTCGACGGTGGCTCGATCCTTGGCCGCGAGCTCGGCGCTGATGAGCACTTCGAAGTCCCGGCCGAGCGCTGCCGGGTTGACGATCGCCGCGTAGCCGGTGATGACGCCGTCTGCCTCGAGTCTGCGCACGCGGCGCAGACATGGCGCGGGCGTCAGGCCCACCCGGTCAGCCAACTCTTGGTTCGTCAGACGCCCGTCTTCTTGCAACTGCGCAATGATTGCGCGATCGATGCGATCCACAGCTCGACTATTGCGCGCCGGGGCTCAGAGCGGCACATAGTGGCAATCAAAATGCTCGATGAATTTTCTATCGTTGCTTCATGGCCACAAACACCCTGGTTGAGCAGCACGAGTCCGATTTTGCGACGGCCGCGCGCGAGACCTGGGTGGTGTGGGCCGGCCTCTTCGCGTTGGGCATCGGCTTCGGCGTGTACGTATCCAGTCACGGGTTTCCGTGGTGGCTCGCGCCCGTGATCTCGGCCACGATCTTCGCGGGCTCTCTCGAATTCATCCTCGTTGGAATGCTCGTCGTCGCCGCACCGATCGCCGCGATAGCGACCACGACCTTCGTCGTGAACTCGCGGCACCTGTTCTATGGACTGACATTCCCTCTCGAACGGGTGCGCGGCCGCTCGGCGAAGTTCTACAGCGTCTATGCGCTGACCGACGAGGCATACGCCTTGTTGAGCACGAAAGATCCTCGGGGCCTTCGCAGCGGAAGAATCCTCTGGACCCAACTCGGCCTGCATTCGTCGTGGTCGATCGGCGCCCTGGTGGGCGGTGTCGCTGGATCGACTGTCCTGAATGACGTCAAGGGACTCGACTTCATCCTGACGGCCCTGTTCATCGTGCTGACGATGGACGCCTACCGAGACCGCCCCGACTGGCGAACGCTCATTCTGGCCGGCGGATGTGCCGTGGTGGCCGCGGTCCTGGCACCGCAGGCCATCGTGCTCGCGGGAATGGGCCTGTTCGCGTCGACGCTGGTCTTTCGACACCTCGCCGGCCGGAGGTCGGTCCATGCCGCATGAGCTTTACATCGCGTCCGCAATCGCCGTCGCGGGCGGGATCACCCTTGCGCTACGCGCGATTCCCTTTGCGGTGAAGGGATACCTCCGCGAGTCGGCATTGCTCGCCGACATCGGGAAGTGGATGCCACTCGGTGCCCTCACGATCCTGGCGTTCTACGTGCTGACGCCGCTCGCGACCACCGAGTGGTCCGTTGCCCTTCCTCAGTTCATCGCCGTCCTGACCACGATCGCCCTCCATGCGTGGAGGCGCAACGTCGTGCTGAGCCTCGTCTGCGGAACGCTGGTGTGCGTCGGGTTGTCGGCGTTGCTCGGCTAGTCGCCGGCTGCGGCAATATCGATCAAATCGGCGACCGCGCCCCACTGCGATGCGAGCGAGGCGTGGCTCGCGTCGAGTTCGATGGTCTTCCGCGGATTCATGCGAGCCGCCATTCGGCGCTCGTTGTCCGGGTTGATCATGCGGTCTTGCGTCGACACCTGGTACCAGACCGGCTTGTGCTTCCATGCTGGGTCGGTCACGGTGTCGCCGAACGTCGACGCCAGCGGCGCCTTCTGGGTCACCGCCATGACGAGCGCCTCGTCGTCGCTGAGATCCTGCGCGAAACTCTCGCCGAACTTGTCCGCCTGGATCCACAGATATCCGTCGGAGTCGGGGACGACGGCCGAGAACGCTGCGGGCGGCATTTCCTCGGTGAGCTGACCCGGGCTCTCCCCCGCGTCCGGCGCGAACGCCGCGATGTAGACGAGCCCGACGACGTTCGGAAGGTTTCCGGCCTCGGTGATCACGGCACCACCATAGGAATGGCCGACCAGCAGCACGGGTCCGTCGATCTGCTTGACCATCTGCTGAGTTCGGGCCGCATCGTCGGCGAGCGAGGTGAGCGGGTTCTCGACAGCATGGATGTTGTCGTATCCGCGGCGATTCAAGTCGACGATGACCTTCGCCCAGTGGGCCGCGCCGCCCCAGAATCCGTGGACGAGAACAATCGCGGGCTTATCCGACATGGTGGACCTCTCTCGATGGAAGACTGCGATGACATTCAACCTATTGCGGACGATCGGGCACAGGCCATGACTCAGGACCCGGATACCTTTGCCGATGCTCCGGACGCGTCGATCTTGTTTCCGAGCGTTGCCGGAGACGCACTGTCCGAACTGCTCCAACTGGTGAGCCTGCGCGGAGACGCCGTCGCACGGTTTGCCCCTACCCCGCCGTTTCGCGTGGACATACCGAAAGGAGTTCGTGCACTTCACATCGCCGAGACGGCGGGGGTCGTCGTCGAGACCGCCGAGGGCCGGATCACACTGGACGCCGGCGACATGGTGCTTGTTGCCCGCGGCGATTCGCATCATGTGTCGAGCGATGACGCGGCGGGATGGGTATCGGGAACGTTCGTTCTCAACAACGAGTCCGCGGGCACACTTCTCGACGTCTTGCCGTCAGCGATTCGCGTGCGGGCCGCAGGTCGCCCCTGGCTTCCACTCAGCTTGAATTTGCTCCTCGAGGAACTGAAGCCAGGGCGTCCGGGTGCCGGAGTCATGATCTCGCGCATTCTCGACCTGCTGTTCATTCATGCGCTGCGGGAGTGGTCGTCGACAAACGGGGCTCAACCGGGATGGCTCACCGCCGCGCTGGATCGACAACTCGCGCCGGTCCTCACCGCGATCCATGCACATCCAGAGCACCGATGGACGGTCGCGGACCTTGCTCATCTCGCGAATCAGTCACGGTCGGTGTTCGCCGAGCGATTCACTCGGCTGCTCGGACAGTCGCCCGCCGCGTACGTGGCCAGCCGGCGTCTCGAGAAGGCGGCGGCGCTCCTGGAGACGGACGAACAGTCCGTCAGCCAGGTCGCGCGGGCGGTCGGATTCGAGTCGGATGCGGCGTTCAGTCGGGCGTTCACGCGCGAATTCGGTGTCGCCCCTTCCCGTTGGCGCAAACGGAACTGATTCCCGGAAGACTTCCAAACTCTCTGCGACTACCTGTCGAATTCCGATGCCTCGATTCGTCGTATCAGTGAGAGCCCGGAAAGAACTGTTGCCGAGGAGCGAAGCGATGAACACGCTGACCGAGATGATGACCCTCTCGTTCGCCCGCCCGCCAATGGGCGCCAGCAAAACCGAAGTGGCCGCCTGGTTCGAAGCCAAGGCGCGACTGCACGAGCACCTCGCCGCGGAGGGTGGCCCGGACGCCGATCAGGAGCGAGCGCTGGCCGCCAGCGCCCATCGGCGCTCGTCGGACCTCACCGTAGTCGCCGCCTAGGGTATGACCAAGATCACGACTGTGAAGATGCCGCGATTCTGCATCGCAATTACGATCTTGGGGTGTATCGTGCCCGTCCCGTTCGTTTTGGCTTGATCTGCGCCGCAGCAGCCTCTTTAGTTACACTTCTCGGCCCCGCCGCCTACGCGACGACCGCCGCCCACCCCAAGCCGACCGTCGCGTTCCTTGGCGACTCGTACACGGCAGGGACCGGCGACCCACAGTACTGGCGGACGACCTCGAAGCTGATGTGTTGGGACGCGCTGAACTTCGGCCGCAGCGGGACCGGCTACGTGAATCCCGGGAAGAAGGCTGTCTACGGAGTCTTCGGTCAGCGGGTCGAGAACATCGTTGAGGCGCACCCATCGATCGTCATCGTCCAGGGCAGCTTCAATGACAAGAAGACCACGGACGTCGAACCCGCGGCACATGCCGTTCTCGAGGAACTCCGCGAGCGCTTGCCAAGCGCCGAGATCTTCGCCATGAGCCCGGTTTACCGTCCCAAGAAGGACAGCACGGCCCTCGTCAACGCCAACACGGCGGCGGTCCACAAGGCCGCCACCGAGGTCGGGGTTCCGTTCATCGACGCCCGCACGTTCATCAAGGTCGATCCGAGCCTGTACCGCCGCGACCTGTTGCACCCAAACGCCAAGGGCCATCTGGCGCTTGGGAAGAAGCTGGCCGCGGTGCTGCCCAAGCGTTTGAACGCCTGCTGAGGCAACTCCGGCCGAGAAAGTGCACACTGGGATCGTGACTGGACCATCCGATCCACGCCTTCGACAGCTCGTGCTGCTGCGCAAAGTCCGTGACCGGATCGATCGCGACTATGCGCAGCCGCTCGACGTCGAGGCGCTGGCCCGCGGCGTGTTCATGTCCGCCGGCCACCTGAGTCGCGAGTTCCGGGCTGCCTACGGCGAATCGCCATACAGCTATCTCATGACCCGCCGGATCGAACGCGCCATGACCCTCCTGCGGCGGGGCGACATGTCCGTCACCGAGGTGTGCTTCGAAGTCGGCTGTTCCTCGTTGGGAACGTTCAGCACGCGATTTTCCGAACTCGTCGGCATCTCCCCGAGCGCCTACAAGAAGATTGCCGGCGATGAGGCCAAGGGCATCCCGGCGTGCGTAGCCAAACAGGTCACGAGACCGGTCAGGAATCGAGAAGCAGCGGCCGTCGCGCCTCAGTAGCGTGATCGACATGAGCCTGAGCATTCACTACACCTTCCTTCCCGCTGACGACCCGGACGCCTCGCTGGCCTTCTACCGGGACACCCTCGGTTTCGAGGTTCGCAACGACGTCGGATACGGCACCATGCGCTGGATCACCGTCGGACCCGAGGGTTCGAAGACGTCGATCGTGCTGCACCCGCCGGCCGCCGATCCCGGCATCACCGAGGACGAGCGCCGCACCATCGCCGAGATGATGGCGAAGGGAAGTTACGCCAGCATCGTGCTGTCTTCCGAAGATGTGGACAGCACGTTCGAACAGGTCCAGGCAGCAGGCGCGGAAGTCGTACAGGAGCCGATGGACCAGCCGTACGGCGTGCGGGACTGTGCATTCCGCGACCCGGCGGGCAACCTCGTTCGGATCAACCAGGCCGCCTGACGCGATGATGGTCGTTTGCGCTCGATCAGCGAGCGC
>JAJFUQ010000206.1 GCA_021372355.1 Nocardiaceae bacterium
TACGTTCTCGAGGCCCTCGATGATGACCCTGTTGTACCGCTTGATCCACGGTCCGACGAGAACGTACTTCAGCAGCCAGTAAAACCAACCGGTCATGTCTTCCTTTACGTTTCGTCGCTCGGCCCCGGATCGCGGCAGCACTCGAACACTGGCAACTCTAATTCACCAGCGCCGCGCGAGCCAGATCAGCGGCTCCTATCAGTCCAGCAGATTCACCGAGCTCAGCAGTCCGGATTCGCGCTCTTGTCCGATGAACAGCACCCGTGATGAGCGCGGCATCGTGCTCACGCGCGGCGTCGAGAAACAGTTGCGCCGAACTGCTGACACCCCCGGCGATGACGATGAGATCGGGGTCGAAAACGTCGCTGACCATGGCCAATCCGACCCCCAGCCACTGCGCGAACTCGTCCATCGCCGCCAGTGCGATCGGGTCCCCGTCGGCCGCTGCCGCCGCAACCCGGCGCCCGGTGATCGTGTCCGGGTCGATCATCGCCTCCTGCATGAGGGTCGAGGATTCTTCCGGTTCAGTGGCCATCAGTTCGATCGCGGTATCCGCCAAAGCTGTTCCGCTGCAATAACGTTCCCAGCAGCCATGCTTACCGCACGGGCAGCCGCGGCCATTGGGTACGACCTGGATGTGACCCAGTTCCGGAGCCACGCCATAGCTGCCTCGGTAGAGCTGACCGTCGGTCAGCAGCGCGCCGCCGATGCCGGTTCCGATCGCGACCAGCACAATGTTGTGGCCGCGCACCCCAGCACCGAATTTCCACTCCGCCCACGCCGCCGCATTTGCGTCGTGCTCGAGGATCACAGGGAGTCCGACGCGCTCCGAGAGAATGCGGCCGATCGGCGCATCGACCCACGGCAGGTGTGGGGCGAACCGCACGATCTGCCGGTCCAATGTGACGAAGCCCGCAACCGCGAGACCCACCGCACCGACGGCGTGCCGCGAGGCCAACTTGCCGATTGCCCGCGTGATGCTGTCTTCCAACGCCCACGCCGAATTCGGAGTCGGCATACGGATGCTGTCCAGAATCTGACCTGACTCATCGACGACCGAGGCACGAATGCTGGTGCCGCCGATGTCGATACCAACAGTCAAGGTACCGACGGCTGATGTCATCTCAGGGCTTGATCGTGATCGGGATCTCGGTGAACTCGGTGGTCGAGTCACCAGTGGGCGCAGCCTCCGCAGGCTGGTGCTCGGTGGTGCCGAGTCCGCTCATCGCGTCCTTCAAGACATGCAGGAGTGCACCGCCCTGCGTGGCGATCGACGCAAACAAGTCTTGCTCGTGACCTTTGACCGCCGCTGCCGCCCGACAGATCGGGCACCACGTGCATGGAGTCTGCTCGGCCTGGGCGGCGGTTGCCGACTTCAACAGCGGCTCGATCTTGCCGATCGCATCCTCGAGTAGAGCGCGGAGATCGACTCCTCCGGCGCCTTCGAAATCGACCACCAGACCCCCTAGCTTTTTTCGGAAAACATGACGACGAGATGCTGCCCGTCGAATTCCGCACCGACGACGGTACACGCGCGCAGTTCCGGGTCCAGCGGAATTCGGCGGCGGGCACCGTCTGCTCCGAGGATCAGATCGGAACTGATACGAGCCAAGGTGACCGAGCTCGGATCGGCGACCGGGAGGAAGATCCGAAGCGCTGTTCCGCCTTCCCGCGTCACGACGGAAACGCTGCGAACCTCGATGTGCTCATCGAGTGGAAGGAGGCGTTCACCGAGCGACTCCAACGCGGCACGACCGATGGGCTCGACGACGAGGTCGTCGATCAGCTGCACCGGGATCTCGGTGATCGCATTCTGGATTTCGGCAATGACCTGCTGCTGCTGAGCGCGACGAGCGACAAGCCAGCCATCGGCTTCGGTCGCGGACTCTCGCACGACACGATTGACCATGATGTCGCTGACGCGCATGCCGGCAAGGGCGAGCGCCGAGCGCGTCCGCATCAACTCGGCAAAGCTCACGCGGTCGGGCGTGGTGACCAGGTGAATCGACGTCCGCTCCGCGTCCCCCAGCAAGCTCCGGACGGACTTGACCGTCGAGGACACTCGCTCGACACCGCCCGCCATCATCGCCGTGCGCAATCCGGCCGAGACCGCTTCGTTCGAGCGCCGTTCCTGCGGCCACATCCGCTCGAGGTACCCGAGGAGAATTTCCGGAGCGGTCAACGCCGACATCGCCTCCGCGGTCGCCGGGCAGTCGATGATCACGACGTCCCAGTCGTCGTCGGCAACGAGTTCCGCGAGTTCGGCAAGCGCGAGGATCGGCTCCACGCCCGGCAGTCCGGCGACTTCCCGGGGATCCAGCGGCGTCACCGGAGACACCTGTCCGAGCACTTGACCGACGCCGGCGAGCTTCACGAGGTTCCGGTACCGCTCTTCGAGCAGGGCAAGGGTGTCGATCTCGAGGACATCGAGGCCGAAATCGACGCGCTGGATCGACGAGGGCTGGCCTGGCTTAGGGGTAGTCGACTTCAGATCGAGAATCTGGGTGAGCGAGTGGGCCTGATCGATCGAGGCGAGGAGAACGTGCTTGCCGTGGGAAGCGCGGGCGAACGCCGTCGCCGCAGCGAGAGTCGACTTTCCCGCTCCGCCTTTGCCGAGGAAGATCTCGACCCGGCACTCCGAATCCAGACCACCGTTCAGCTCTCGACCCTCTTCTTCAGTTCCAGCAGGGCCGTATCGGTGATGACGCGCTCGCCCATCCGCTTGATCACTCCGATGACGGGGATGTTGAGGTCGAGTGTGAGCTCATAGGTGACGGTCGTCGATCCGTCGTCTTCGGTTTGCAGCGAATACCGTCCGGCCTGGGTCTTCTGCAATTCGCTGCGGACAAGCTCCCAGGTGACCGAAAGCCCGTCGGACGCCCAGGTGTACTGCAGGGCGTAGGTGTCCTTGACCGGACCGGCGTCGAGACAGAAGTGCACGAGGACCGCGCGTCCATCGCTTTGGCGCTCGAGTACCGCGACCTCTTTCGCGGCCTCGACCCACTCCGGGTACCGCTCGAAGTCGGCGATGACCGCCATGATGTCTGCTGCAGGCGCTTCGATCGTGATCGAGCGCATCGTTTCTTCAGCCACGTTGCTGCCTGATTCCTCTGCGTTTGGGTTCGGGACGACTCCCGGGCGAGCGAAGCGACGGGGACATTTGAGGCGAGCGAAGCGGTGAGAGCGTTTTCCGCGAGCGAAGCGACGAGAGCATGTCAGACGCCGACGGGTGCCGGTGGGATACCTGCAGGACGACCGGCTTCGATCTCCTTCTTCAATTCGAACGACATCTCTTTTCCACTGACGCGGTACTTCCGGTTGAGCGCAACCAGATTGACCGGCGTCGAGGTGGGTTCGGCGTGAACGAAATAGTGAACGATGACGCCGTCGAGCATCGGTTCGAGCCACACTTCCATGGTTCCGTCGAGTTCGCCCGAGATGATCCAGCGGACGCCCTTGGCCCCGCGGTCCTCCCGAACGGATACCGACAGTTTCGGCCACCAACCACGCCACCGATTGGGCGCTGCGAGTGCTCTCGCGACGACCTCGCCGGGCGCCGCGATGAACATTTGGTCGGAGACCTGGATGCTACTCACGGGTAGAAAGCCTAATCGTCGGAGAGCAATCGCCGCAGACGCCCTGCCAACACGTCCCACTGCCAGTTCTGCTCGACCCACTTACGACCGGCCTTGCCCATCTCGCGAGCCTTGTCCGGATCGGCCAGGACGTTCGCGACCTTGTCGGCCACGTCGATCGGAGAACGCCCGTTGGCGACGTACCCGGTCTTGCCTTCGATGACGGTCTCGGGAGCGCCGCCGGAATCGCCCGCGACGACCGGAATCCCGCTGGCCGACGCTTCGAGGTAGACGATGCCGAGGCCTTCCACGTCGAGTCCACCGCCACGCGTGCGCGACGGCATCGCGAAGACATCGGCGAGGTTGTGGTGCGCAGCCAACTCCCCGGACGGCACCGACCCCGTGAAGATGATGTGCTCGGAGACGCCGGACGACTCAGCGAGGCGATGCAGCGTTTCGGCGTACGGACCACCACCGGCGATGACCAGCACTGCACCGTCGATGCGCTCGCGGATGCGAGGCAGGGCACGGATGAGAGTGTCCTGTCCTTTGCGTGGCACCAATCGGGACAGACACAAGATCGTCGGTCGTTCGCCGAGTCCGTAGCGGGCACGCAGTTCCTCGCGCGCCGCCGAGTCCGGTTTGAACAGTTGGTCATCGACGCCGGGTGGAACGTGCTCGAGTGCTGCGTGAGCACCGAAAGCCGAGGCGAACCGACGCCGCGTGTACTTGCTGACATAGGTCACGACATCGGTATTCTCGCCGATCACCCGCAAGGCTTGCCGGCCCCCGGGCACCATCGACCAGCCGACCTCGTGGCCATGCGTGCTGGCGATGATCCGCTTGGCACCCGCGGACCGCATTTCGGCGGACATCAGCGCCAGCGGAGCCGCGGCGCCGAACCAGACGGTGTCGCACTCGTATTCACGAATGAGCCGCCGTGCTCTTCGGGCTACGAACGGTGTCGGCAGCATGAGAGTTGTCGGGTGGCGGACAACCGGGAACGGCTGCTTGGCGTCGTACTTGATGTGGCTGTCTCCACGCCAGCGCGGTGCGTAGACCACCAGATCGTCGGCGGGCAACCGGGAAACCAACGCCTCCAGATACGACTGGATACCCCCGGGCCGGGTCGGAAAGTCGTTGGTCACCAAGAGGGTCCGCGCCATGCGTACACCGTAGCGGGGGCCGGTCATCGCGCATGTGTGATCGTCCACTCATGCCAGGATTGCCGGAACTCTGCGGCATCGAGCCCGCAGATCTCCTGACTCGCTGCCTCGAGCGCCGTTCCGCCGGCCAGCAGATCGTAGAAACGCGCCGCGGCACGGGTGCCGCACCGGTCATCGACATAGCTGAAAACCGTCCGCGCCGAGGTGTAGGCGCGGTTGGCTTGCGGACCGGAGAAGGCCGCGTCTACCGGGAGGTCGCCGCGCTGTTCCTCGATCGGCCCACGGTCGCGATAGGCGACGAAGTCTGCGAAGCCCTCGGTCACCCAGACCGGCGTATCTGGTCTTGTGTGTGCTCGCGTCGCCACGTGCACGAGCTCGTGCCGAAGGACGACGTCGATTTCGTCATGGTCCAGCCGGGTGGCCGCCCCTGGGGAGAAGAGAATCCGCTGACCGGTCACGTGACCACCGGACATATCGTCCGCAACCGTTGCTGCCGCGGTCGCCGGCGAGCCGCCGAGCGCCGAATACTCCGCATCGGTCGAAGTCAGCCACACGACGACGTTCCCCTGCCAGTCGCCGGAGACCGCGCGCCCGACGTCCGCGACTGCAGCGGGCAGTAGCTGGGCGACCTGGTCGCGAAAGGCGTTGCCCGCGGGGTGCGCGAGGACGACGGTCGTGTCAGTTCTGGCCGCTGTTAGTGGTCCGAAATCCCAGGGCCCTCGATACGTCCGCGAGCCCGGCGCATCCGCGAATCCCTTCACGAACCAGAGATCTCCGTGGCGAGTAAGAGTCATGACCAGAGGTCGTCGCGTTGGCAGTCGGTCACCACCGCGAATCTTGTATTCCAGTACCGCAGCAACCGAACCCGGAGCGTCCGGGCCCGTGTCGAATCGGTAGTGCCATGACTCCAGCGGCACTCCCGCAAGATTCTGTGTCCGCGCAACCTCGCCATCTATGAATGCCGTCGAAGCTTCTGGATCGAGGTACCCGCGAACCGAGTCGGCGTCAGCGGCCTTCTCGGCGGCGGCGAGCCTATCGACGAGCAACTGCGGCGACGTCGCGGGGTGCGGCCTCGATGCCGAAGGAGCCGAGCACGCGGCAACGAGCAACATGACGAGCAGTCGCACAAACAACCTGATGACCCCGACTCCTCCCTACCCGGTGCGCAGCTGGGTCTTCTCACGCGGGACGAGCCGCAGCCGAGGCACCATGCCGGCGTCGCCAAGAGCCGACAATGCTTGCGTCTCAGCCTGATCGAACTCAACGCGCCGAAGCGGCCGGAACGGAACGACCGTCTCGTCGTTGGTGGACAACGGTCCCAGGAGGACGGTCACGACGCAATCCCCACACGCCGGGCCTCGAACGGCGCAGTCGTTGCAATCCACGATCACTGCTCTCCCCTGCTCTCCGGCCCGCGCCGGCTTGTGACGGTGACGGCAATGACCGTAGATCCGACCTACGACAAGTAGCTCGCGCCGCGAAGGAGGGTGAGCTACTTGTCAGATGTCGAATGTATGTTCGACTGGTGAGTTCGTTAACGCTTCTGATCAGGCCCGATATCGACATGTCGTCGATGTCCAAGGGCGAATTGGTCGACCTCATCACC
>JAJFUQ010000208.1 GCA_021372355.1 Nocardiaceae bacterium
GCTCCGCAGGAGTCAACGAAGAATGCTTCGCAATCTGTCGTGCGTTCATCGCGTCGAGCGGATTCCCGTTGTACTCCGAAGCGTGCAGACGGCCGCCCACCTGCTGGCGCACCATTTCGCGCATTGACGCGCACGCCTCACTCATGCCGATGAGGTGACCGACCATGTCCGACACGTCCCATCCAGGACACTCGGTGGAAGCCGACCACTCCGAGCCCTCCAGCGAGGCGACCAACGAAATCAGGTCGTCATAGACCGACAGCGCGATCTCGCGGGCATCGGACTTGCGGGTAATCGGACGAATGTCCTCGATCAAAGTGGTCATGTGAGCCTCCATCAGGTTGTCCTAACACCGTTAGGCTAACGCTGTTAGGAAAACTCCGCAAGGACTTTTCCGAACACTGTTAGGATGAGCTCGTGGACCAACGGAGTCAACGCCACCTGGCAACAAAAGACGAACTCATCTCGACCGCCTGGAAGCTGACGGACGAGAAGGGCCTCACCGGCTGGTCGCTGCGAGAACTCGCGCAAGCCAACGGAATCAAAGCCCCATCGCTCTACGTCTACTTCCCTTCGAAGGACCACATCTACGACGAGATGTTCGCCCGCTCCTACGAAGATCTGCTCGAATATCTGAAGCAGGCAGTACTTCCCGACAGTCCGCGCGAACGTCTGCACACCTTCGCAACGCGGTTCTTCGACTGGGCAGTCAGCAACCCAGCCCGACTTCAGCTCATGTTCTGGCGCGTCGTCCCCGGCTTCGAGCCGTCCGAAAGCTCGTACGCAACCTCAGTCCAAACGCTGGAACTCATGAAGCAGACCTTCGCCGATATCGGTATCACGGACCCGGGCGCGCTCGACGTCTGGACCGCGCTGACGTCAGGCTTCATCAGCCAGCAGGTCAGCAACGACCCCGGCGGCGACCGGTGGCGAAAACAGCTCGATCAGGCCGTCGACATGTTCGCCGACGCGTATCTCAAGCCTGCTCGAGCTTGACCACCCACTGCGCGTCCTGCAGGTCCAGCGCCCTGCCGCTCAAGAACACCGACGGCGTTCCCTCGCCGCCAGCCGCAGCAAGGGATGCCTTCGACGCCGCCGCAGCAGCCTCCGCCAACTTCACGTTAGCGCCGGTCTTGATGCAGTTGACCGCTTCGTCGTTGGCGCCAGCGGCCTGCGCGAGCGCCGCAAGCTGCGCATTCGTGTAGTCCTTGTCGCTGTTTTCCTTCGGCTGAATGTCGGGCGAGTACAGCTTCGCGTGGAACGCGGCGTAGGCAATCCCGTTCTCGGTCGCCGCGACACACTGGGTCGCAGCGATCGCGCGCGTCGAGTAGTCCTTCGACGCCGACGCAGCATTCAGGAAGTTCATCAGGTGATAGCGGACCGCGAACTTTCCTTCATCGATCGACTTCGCGACCTCTTGGCCGAACTTGCGCTCCATTTCACCGCAGAACGGGCACAGCGGGTCCTCATAGACGTCGACGATCTTCGTGACACCGGGCAGACCCAGCGTCGCGACCCCGTCGGTCCCGAGCGACACCGTCAGGTCCGGGTTCTTTCCGGTGCCATAACCCTCGCTCCGAACGGTGGTCCCGCCCGTCGTCATGAAGTAGAAAATGGCACCGACCAAGGCAATCGCGATGACGGCCGTCGGGATGATCCACGTCGGCATCGGGCGAGATGAAGTGCGACTCACGCAGCCAGGCTAACGCGCGATCCTGAGCCAAGGGCCCAACGACTCTTAGGCCACACACACAACCACGCCGCCAGGGCCAAGAACCCAAGGTCGCGCAGCAGTTCGCGCACGTAAGTCCATGCATCGATTTCCATGCTCACTCCGCCACCGCCGAAACAACCGCAGTCGATCGACAGTCCGCGAGCCCAGGACGACGCGATCACCGTCATCAGAACGATCAGCAGCAAGGCCGAAGCCACCGCCGTCTGCCGCACCGCGAACCCGATCAACAAGAAAAAGCCGAGCAAAAGCTCGAGCAATGGCAGCGAATTCGCCATCGGATAGATCAGCGACTCAGGCACCAGTTCGTACGCACGCACCGCGACGACCGTTTGCAGCGGATTGGAAGCCTTGATGTACCCCGAGATCAACCAGACCGCCGCCAGCCCAAGCCGGGCAACCAAACTGATCCACGAAAGCACAAGCCGACCCTACCGACGCAACGTTTCCGGGGTCCGCACCCACACGAGCGAGCCGATCAACAGCACGACTCCCGTCACCACGAATGCCGTCCCGAACGACCACTGTTCCGCCACCACGCCGGCAACGACCGGACCGATTACTGCACCGAGATCGGACACCATCTGGAAGGTCGCCAAGACCGGGCCGCCGCGAGATTTCGCACCGAGAACATCCGCGACGACCGCCTGCATCGCTGGATTCATGAGCCCCGAACAAAGTCCGGCCACGAAGGACATCGCCAGGAACGGAACGATTCCCGGCGACAGACCCATCCCGATGGTCGCGACTCCCGAGACAAACAGTCCACTCACCAACATCGGCCGGCGACCGATGAAATCCGCCCCGCGGCCGGCCAACAGCAGGACAAGCACGTTGCCGACGGCGAACACCGTCAGTGCCACACCGGACATCGTCGAGTCCTGGCGCATCACTTCGACGACGAACAATGGGACGACTGCCATCCGCACACCGAACAACGCCCAACCGTTAATGAAGCTCGCCAACACAGCCGAGCGATACGGCGCCAATCGCACCGCATCGGACAACGCCATCCGCGCCCCACTCGCGACGTCCGGCGCCGCCAGATGTGAACCGCGCAACGCGAAGTACACGACCCCAGCAGCCACCAGTAGCGCGACTGCGTAGATCACGAACGGCGCCCGCAGCCCCAGGAACGCGAACGCAGAACCCAGCAGCGGTCCCCCGACGGAACCGACCAAGAACGACGTCCCGTACAGACCCGCAGCACGACCACGTGCCGAAGCCGGGGAGATTCGGATCAACAATCCGAGCGCCGAAACCGTGAACATCGTCGACCCGATGCCGCCCGCAGCTCGAACGATCATCAACTGCCAATACGTCTGCGCGACAGCACAAAGCCCCGTCGACACCGCGACGATCAGCAGACCAACGAGATAGACCGGCTGCTCGCCAAGCCACTGGACCAATCGCCCGGATACCGGGGCGAACACAAGCCGCATGCCAGCGAACGCACTGATCACTGCCGAAGCGGCCGTGAGGCTGACGCCGAAACTGTGCGCAAATTCGGGGAGAACCGGGGCAATCAAGCCGTATCCGAGGGCGATCACGAACGACGATGCGACCAGAACCCAAATCTCGGACGGCAGCTTCTCCCGGGTCGCCGTTGTCGCCATACAGCAAGCGTATCCCGCCCCATAAGCGGAGGTCACATCACCGTTTGACCTCCTGTTGCTACACTCGGGCCTGTGACCACGATCGATGCGCCTACCTCGCCGACCGGGCGACGGCTGCGCGCGGATGCGGCACGCAACCAGCAGCGCATCCTGGAAGCTGCACAAGAACTGTTCGCACTCCGCGGTCTCGACATCAGCCTCGACGACGTCGCCGCACACGCAGGTGTCGGCGTCGGCACGGTCTACCGCCGGTTCGCGAACAAGCAGGAATTGATCGACGGCGTCTTCGAAGACGGCGTCAACCGCATGTCCGAGAGCGCAGAACTCGCACTCAAGACGGACAACGCCTGGGACGGACTCGTCAATTACTTCGAGTACGTCCTGCACAACTTCGCCTGCAGCCGTGGATTCGCCGAAGTCGTCAAGGGCTCGACCGAGGGACGCGAGCGCTTCACCTCGATGCGTGACCGCATGCGCCCGGCGGTCGAAGAGCTGATCCAGCGCGCCAAGGACGAAGGCTCACTCCGCACGGACGCTGCGCCCCAAGACTTTTTCGCGATGATCTTCATGGTCGACTCGATCGCACAGTTCGCCCGGCAGGTGAACCCGGAAGTGTGGCGCCGCTACTTCGGGCTCGTGCTCGACGGTTTGCGTGCAGACGGGTTCGCCCGTGAACCGATTACCACGCCGCCGATGACTGATCGACAGATTGAGACGGCGAAGACTTCCTGTCTCTGACTCGCGGGCACACCAGAACTGGGTGACGATTAAGAAGTCGCTCTCCAGGAGGTCGAATGCCCGCGATCAACAAAGGCCGCCACACCGCAAGGATCGAAGGCGACTTCGTCGTCTTCCTCATCGGTGCACGGATCAACTGGCGAAACCCGATCCAGAGCCTGCGAGACCTGGGCGGATTCAAGTTCGGCATGCCAGGCATGCTCAAGTACCTCACCGAGCACCCCGAGAAGGGGCTTCTGGCCTACGAACAGCCTGGCGGCACCACGGTCATTCAGTACTGTCGATCGTTCGCACATCTCGAGGCGTTCTCAAAGGACAAGAACGATCCGCACTACCAGTCGTGGCGCAACTACTGGAAGCGCGTCGGCAAGTCCGATCGCACCGGAATCTGGCACGAGACGTTCCTTGTCCGCGCGGGTGAGTACGAAGCGATCTACGGCAACATGCCGACTCACGGCCTCGCGAAAGCCGGCGAACTCGAGCCCCTGCATGCGAGCAGTTCCGCACGAGAACGCCTGTCCGGCAAGGTCTAATAGCCGCCGTCCGAGTAGTAATCCGACGTATACGTCGACCCGTACGCGTCCGCACCGCCGACGTACATCTCCGTGCTCTGGTTCCAGTCCGACCACGACTGGTCGTTCCAGTACGACGATCCCGAGTAGTCCCCCGCGTTGTACGCATCCCATGAGAGCTGATTCGCCTCGTTCGACGACCCCGAGTAGTCCATGTACCCGTAGTCGTATCCGTAGTCGTCCATTGCCGATCCCTTTCCTGCCGTTGGGGTGTGACAGGTAGGAGTCGACCGACAGCACGAAAGTTCCCCCGATCGACGGAGCACTGGCTCAGCCGACAAACGCTCCGATCGGCGGACACAACCGAACGCCCAGGTCAACGATCCTTTTCTCAAGCACAAACCGAGAAGGAAGGACACGAGCGCCGGAACAAACCGCGACAAAGGCGCCGCCGTTCTGACGCAACGGGAGAGGCCCCGATCCTGATGGATCGGGGCCTCTTCGTGGAGCTGCCGGGAATTGAACCCGGGTCCTCCGCCGTTTCGCTAGGGCTTCTCCGTGTGCAGTTCGCTATGCCTCTACTCGGATCTCACAGTCACGCGAACAAGCTGCGATGACGATCCCAGTCACTGTTTGATGTCCCGCTCGGTCCCGTGACCGGACCGCGCGGTTTGTCCCTCTAGCTGATGCCAGGATCCGGGCCGAGGGCGCTCCCGGTCTGACAGTGAAGAAACCTCAGCTGCTAATTAGGCAGCGAGAACGAGGTCTTCACGCGCAACGTTAGAGTTGGCGCTTAATTGGTTGCAGCGACGCTTAACGGTGGTCTCTTGCCTGCACCGACACGCTTCCCCTAATCCCACGTACGCAGTCGAAACCGTTCAGCCCCGTACGTTCCGACACTTTGCCGGACTTTCAACTTTAACACCAACCGCCACCGGTTTATTTCCGCGGCAAGTGCAGGTCGAGCAGCTCCTCGAGATGCTTTTGCGTCGCCAGCAGTGGTTCCGCCGAAGACGACGACATGCAGCGGAACGTCGCACCTTCGACCGAGCTGACCATGAACATCGCCAGCGACCGCGCCTTATCCTCGGGCACGCCATGCTCGAGGAGGTTCGCGCGGATCTTCGACTCCCAGTCGACGAACGCCTCCTCGGCGATCGCCGCAGCCTCCGGCAATGCATTCTTCGCCATCGCCGCAGACACGATCGGGCAGCCCAGGCTGAAGCCGTCCGACTCGAGCCAGCCCTTCCAGCCCTCGACGAACATCGCCAAACCTGCCCGCGGCTCCATCCGCGCACCGAGGTCGAACAGCTGGCCAAGCAATGCAGCCGCATCCTTCGTCGCCTCGACCGCCACATCGGCGACACCACGAGGGAAGTGCGTGTAGAGCGACCGCCGCGCCGTGCCGCTGTCCGCGAGGATGTCCGCGATCGCCAGGTTGGCGAGGCCATTGCGGCGCCCGAGTGCGATCGCGCTAGAGATGATCCGCGAGCGAGCTTCAGTTGCCATGAAACCCATACTAGACGAGTTCGTCTACTTTGCGGTAGCGTCGGCGGCAATCAAGTAGACGAAGCCGTCTACTTAGATCCAAGGAGACGCACATGACCGCACTCAACGAGCCGCTCGAACTTCCCAACGGGCAGATTCTGCCCAACCGCATCATGAAATCCGCACTGAGCGAGAGCCTCGCCGACCAGGCCGGCTCCCCCAACGAGCGCCTGGAGCAGCTCTACACCACGTGGGGTTCCGGCGGATTCGGGCTGCTCATCACCGGCAACGTCATGGTCGACGAGGATCACCTCGGCGAAGCCGGCAACGTCGTTCTCAACGAGAAGGCCGACCTCGAAGCCTTCACCAAGTGGGCCAAGGCCGGACGCGACCGCGGCACGCCGATCTGGATGCAGATCAACCACCCGGGACGTCAGGCGAACCCGATGATCACCGGCAAGCGCCCGGTTGCGCCGTCGGCAATCGCACCGAATCTCCCCGGCCTACCCGTTCCGGAAGCGCTTACCGCCGAACAAATTAAAGAGATCATCGCCCGGTTCGCTACCACCGCGAAGCTCGCCGAATCCGCTGGCTTTGACGGCGTCGAAATCCACGCCGCCCACGGCTACCTCGTGTCGCAGTTCCTCTCGCCGCTGTCGAATCAGCGCGACGACGAATGGGGCGGCGACATCGAAGGCCGCATGAAGTTCGCGATCGAGATCGTGCGCAGCATCCGTGCCACGGTCAGCCCCGGCTTCGCTGTCGGAATCAAGCTCAACTCCGCCGACTTCCAGCGCGGCGGCTTCACCGAGGACGAGTCGCGCGAGGTGGTCAAGCGGCTGGCGCAGGAGAAGATCGACCTCATCGAAATCAGCGGTGGCACTTACGAATCCGCCGCGATGATCGGCCGGCCGCAACTCAAGTCAGCGAGCACGAAGGCCCGCGAGGCCTACTTCCTCGAGTACGCCGAGAAGGTGCGCGAAGACGCCGCCGGCATCCCGATCGCCGTCACCGGCGGATTCCGCACACGCGAGGCGATGAACCAGGCAATCGCCGACGGCGACTGCGATGTCGTTGGCATCGGACGCCCGACGGCCCTCATTCCGGACGCCGCGGAAGCTGTGCTCACCGGCGGTACCGATCGCCTGCCGACCGCGAACGTCACGCTGGGTGCACCGCCGGCGCTCCTCAAGCGCGTTCCGGCACTGAAGGCAGCGGAGGGAGGTCTCGACATGCAATGGCACCTCGACCAGATCCGTCTGATCAGCGACGGCAAGGCCTCCGATCCCCAGCGGCCAGCATGGCGAACGGCGATCAGTGCCGCACGCCATCACGGTGTCGACGCGTTTCGCCAAAAGCGCGGCGGTGTCTCGCAACCGGTAAAGAATCGGTCGGTGGACAAGTTCACCCTCGAACGCGCTGTCGGTCGCTACGTCGCAAACCCGCTCGTGAAAGCGCTCGGCAAGGTCGGCATCCAGACGACGTTCGCCACCGATCTCGAGACCGTCGGACGCAAGACCGGCCTCGCCCGTCGCGTTCCCGTCTCGGCCTCGTTCGACGAGACCGGCGCCTGGGTGATCTCCCAGCACGGCACCCGATCGGGTTGGGGCAGCAACGTCACCTCGAACCCAGCGGTCCGGATTCGTCAGGGATCGCAATGGCGAACCGGCACTGCAGAATTCGTCTATGACGATGACGTCGACCAGCGGGCCCGCAGTTTCGCGCCTAACCCGGCGCTGGGCGCGTTGACGCTCGCCAGCTTCCGCGCTCTGCAGACCAAGCCGATTTCGGTGCGGATCACCTTCACGGACTAGGCAAGAGTGCAGGGAACTGATCGATCAGCGATCAGTTCCCTGCAGTCTCAATGCGTCCTCGATCTCCGCCAAGACCTCCTCGGGCTCCCGATCCAACCGATGCCAGTCGTATCGGAAGATGCGCCAACCAAGCCCGACCAAGTAGTTCTGCCGCCGCAAATCCTCGCTATTACGTTCGGCGTCCTTGTGCCACCTCCACCCGTCGACCTCGATCCCGAGCTTCGCCTCAACAAAGGCGGCATCGAGCTGAAACGGTCCGACAGCAAATTGTGGTCGCCACCCAGGTAACTCCCGGATGATGCGATGGAGAAGCCGCTCAGCCGCGCTTCTCCCACCGTCGGCCGCCACGCGAAGCAGCACACCCGCGCGCGCCGAACCAGCCCGAGGCAGGTTTCGATCATGCGCAATCTGCAACTGCCGCAATGACACCCGCGACTGCAACGCGCGATCCATCAGCACCGAATCAAGCGATTCCAGCACGGTCAACGGAACCGCTGTGACGGCGAGTCCCGCGACGACAGTCAGGTCTTCCTCGGCCAACTTGCGCCGCCGGATATCCACTTTGGAACGTTCAATCCAGCGTTTCGTGGGGATGGTGATCGTCGGACGATTCGGCGGGTCGTCCAGCAAGCCATGCCACCACGCAGCAGAGCGTCCATATGCCACCGCGTCCTTGCCGGCGCTAAGAACAGCAGCACGCAGCCGGGTTCGGTGCGATCGCGGATGCCCGTCGGCCAGGTAGACACCTTTCGCGAGGCGCACCCACAGCTTGCCACTGACTCTTCTTTGGATCGCCTGCACCGACAGTCCGCAGGCAAGCGCCTGTTTCGTTGTGATGACTCCGTCTTGGATGACCAGAATGTCCGCAAGTGTTTGCCTGTCCACGCCGGTTCAGACGGGCGTATCCACAAACCGGTTCCCGGAGCCGGGGAGACTGCAGGAAACCCGTCGCTGACCGATCAGTTCCCTGCAATCACGCCCCGGACGCGATCATCCCAACCGCGACCAGCGCCCCCGCAAGCCCGATCATCTGCACGCGAGACAAACGCTCCTTGAGCAACGCCATCGCCAGGAACACCGTCGCCGCTGGGTAGAGCGAACCCAACACCGACACGACCGACAGCAGCGACCCCTGCAAGGCGAACATGATTGCGCCGGTTGCGGTCACTTCGAGCAGTCCGGCAAGCAGTGCCAACGGCAGCACCGATCGCGGTGGGAACTTGAACTCCGCGGCCGCGATTGCCGCTCCCCACACCACGACCGTCGAAGCAGCACGTGACGCAAGCAGCGGATACAGTCCGCCACCTGCCTCGATCTGATGCATACAAACGAACGCGATTCCGAAAGCCGAGCCGGAACCAAAGGCCAGCCACGCGGCAGTCGAAGAAATCCGCTCCCCGTCATGCCCGGGCTCGCGACTGACCATCACCACCGCGACGATGGCGACCAGGATTCCGACAACCGCCAGAACCTCAGGCCGCTCTCCGAGCCCGAATCCGACGACCACCGGAATGCCCGCAACCAGTACGGCGGTTACCGGCGAAACGATCGACATCGGGCCAATGGCCATCGCGCGGTAGAACCACCACATCGCGAGACCAGCGAATACGCCGGAAGCGGCGCCCCAAGCCAAGCCGGCCACTGAAGCAGTTCCGCCGAACACCGGCACCAACAACGCGACTAAAAGAACAGACGCCGGATACGACACCGCCACAATCCGCAGCGCGGCCGTACGTCGAGCCGCCACGCCTCCGACGAAATCTGCAATGCCGTAGCCCAAAGCTCCGACGAGCGCCAGAACAACCGAGATCATCGACCGAGCCTCGACGCCGGATGTGCACTATCGGCGATCACCGATCAGCGCATCCCTTTGACCCGACGGCCCAATTCGCGCGTGACCTCACGCTCGACGGTCCGCTTCGCGAGGTCCTGACGCTTGTCGTAGTCCTGCTTACCCTTGGCGAGCGCGAGTTCGACCTTCACTTTGCCGTCGTTGAAGTACATCGACAGCGGCACGAGGGTCTGGTTGCCCTCGCGGGTCTTGCCGACCAAATGTTCGATCTCGCGCTTGTGCAGCAACAGCTTTCGCGTGCGGCGCGGCGCGTGGTTCGTCCACGAGCCCTGTCCGTACTCCGGGATGTGCAAGCCATGCAGCCATACCTCGCCGCGGTCGACGATCGCGAACGCATCGACGAGGGACGCGTGGCCGAGACGCAGGCTCTTCACCTCGGTTCCGACGAGGGCGATGCCAGCTTCGTAGGTATCGAGGATCGTGTAGTTGTGCCGCGCCTTGCGATTCGTCGCAATGACCTGACGGCCCTTCTCCTTCACGGCAATCCCCTACTTACTCACTCACGCACATACATCCGCAGCGTCACATACGAGACCGCCGCGGCGAAACCAACACCTGCCACCGCCAGAACAGGCGAGATGGTCAGTATGTCGCCGTTCGAGACTTTCGCAAAGTTGTTTACCCCGAACACCACACGGAAGACCACGTCGAGCACGAGCGGCCGGGCCACGAACAGCCCGCCGATCGCCAGCACCAGACCCGCGATCGCAGCGCACGTCGCCTCCAATACAAACGGCAACTGCGTGTACCAGCGACTCGCTCCCACGAGCCGCATGATCCCTACTTCCGTCTTACGGGAGAACGCCGCGACCTGCACCATGTTCGCAATCAGCAGAAGCGCGGCCACGGCCTGCACGATCGCCACCGCAAACGCAGCGCGCTGCATACCCGTGAACAACTGAGTCAGCTGGTCGATAACCGTGCTCTGGTTCAACATGCTCTGCACGCCACGGCGGCCATCCACCACACTGGCGATCCCCGGCACGACGTCGGTGTCTTTCATCTTCACCATGAACGACGCCGGCAAAGCGTCCTTGCTGATGAGGTCGACGAACTCAGGCTGCCCCTCGAACACACGCTTGCGCGCGTCCTCCAACGTGGCGTCCTGGCTCATGAAGTCGACGTCGAGAACGCCCTTGACGTTGGCGAGGTCCTTCCAGAGCTGAACGCACACTTCCTGATGGCACGTCGGGTCGAACTGCGTCAGCTCGGGCGTGATGAACACCTGCGTCTGGAGCCGGTCGAGGAACATATTCTTCGACTTCTCCGCCATCTTCACCACGAGCAGACCGCCGCCCAGCATCGCGAGCGAGATCGCGGTGGTCAGGATCATCGCGATGGTCATCGTGACGTTGCGGCGCAGGCCGCGACGGGTTTCCGACAGTACGAATCCCATGACTACCGCCCCAGCCCGTAGACGGCGTGCTGCTCATCGCGTATGACCTTGCCGAGCTGCAACTCGACGACCCGACGGCGCATGGAGTCCACGAGGTGGTTGTCGTGCGTGGCCATGACGACCGTCGTGCCCATGCGGTTGATCCGCTCGAGCAGGGTCATGATCTCGTCGCTCGTCTCGGGATCGAGGTTTCCGGTCGGCTCGTCGGCGAGGAGCACGTCCGGATGGTTGACCAGCGCGCGAGCGATCGCGACGCGCTGCTGCTCACCACCGGACAGCTCGCTCGGCCGCCGGCCAGCCTTACCGGCAAGGCCCACGAGATCCAACACCTTCGGGACCTCGCGATCGATCACCGAACGTTTCTTGCCGATCACTTCCAGCGAGAACTCGACGTTCTCCCGGACCGTTTTCTGCTGCAGCAGGCGGAAGTCCTGGAACACGCAGCCGACGCGCTGACGCAGCTTCGGCACTTTGCGTCCCGGCAACTTGTTGACGTGGAAGCCGGCAACCCACACGTCTCCATAAGTTGGGACTTCCTCCCGCAGCAACAGGCGCATGAAGGTCGACTTACCCGACCCCGATGCTCCGATGACGAACACGAATTCGCCCTCGTCGATCTCGACATCGACCTTGCTCAGCGCGGGCCGCGTCGATGTCTTGTACGACTTGGTGACGTTCTTCAGCCGGATCACCGTTGTCCTCCAGGCGCTAGGGCGGTTACTCGTATGGTTGGGCGTCAACAAGTTTCGTGATGACGACGAGGTTGTCGTAGGTGTCGCCACCCTCTGGGGTGGTGTCACACGTTTCGAGGATCAAGCGACCCTCGACGTTCGTCAGCAGGTCCGTCCGGTTCGCGAGTTCCTTCTTCGGAACCTTGAAAACCTGCTGGACCTTGTACGTCAACTCGCCGTCCGGTACCCCGACCGTCACGGTGTTGCCAACGCGTACCTTCTCGAGCGCTGCAAACGGCACGATCTCTCCGCTCGCATCGGCGTAGTTGTGTCCGACGATGAAAGCCGTTCCCGGAGAATGTGATCCGGGTTCGTTGCTGTCCGAGCGCCATACGGGGCGGTTATCGACCGGAACCACGCGGCCGTCGATCGCCTTGACGCCGTCTGGATTGAGTCCGGTCCGGGACAGAATCCCGTGCCCGATCTCAATCCAGAGTGGTTCGCCCTGCGGCACAAATGGAATGGCGGCCGTGCTCGTATCGGAATCCGGAGCGACGATAGGGATCGCCGTCTGTTCCATTACGGGCAGGCCGCCGGTCTGCGCCGCGGTTGCGCTGTTGCCGGGGGCGGAAGCCCACACACCCAGCAACAGCGCACCGAGGGAGATTGCCACCACTGGCGTTGCGACTCGGACTCCGGAGCCTTTGAGCTCCGTCACCGCGGGTGCATCACCATTGGTTTCGGTCATTAGCCGCGCTTCGAGCCCATCTTGCTGATCTGCTCGCGAGCCGTTGCGATCGCCGAGGTGACGATGGCACCGACCTTGGCCGGAGCAGCGCCGTCGGCAAGCAGAGCCTTGCGGCGAGCGACGACCGTGATCGCACCGAGAGCGATGAGGATCAGGCCGGCGATGCCGACTGCCCAGCGAAGCATCTGGCTGCTGGCGCTCAGGAGCACGTCCGCGGGGTTGCGGCCGGTGACGACCTCAGCACCCGGGGTCGAGTTCGCGCACTCAGCACCCGAACCGTTGGAGCCGTTCGAGCCCGGGGCACCGTTCGAGCCGTTGCCGTGGCCGCTCGGAGCGGTGTACTCGCAGGGGGTGCACGAGTGGCTGCTGCCACCGTTGTTGCCACCCGGCGTGGTGTGTCCGCCGCCGTTGTTGCCGCCCGGGGTCGACTCCGCGCAGGGGTAGGTCGACTCGCCGGCAACACCGCTGCCCGGCGTGGTGCTCTGGCTCTCGACGCCCGAAGCCGGCGAGGTGCTCACGCTGCTGTCGCCGTTTCCGCCCGGCGTGGTGCTGGCGTCGTCAACGCCCGAGCCCGGGGTGTTTCCACCCGGAGTCGTGGTGGAGCTGTCAACGCCGCCCGAGGTCGGGTGGGTCGGGAAGGTGCCGCCCGGGATCTCCGAACCGTGGGTCGGGAGCTCGGAGCAGTCTGCAGCCTCAGCGGCAGCCTTGTTGGCTTCCTCGAGCTTCTTGGCGGCCTCGGCCTGCTTCTTCAGGGCCTCCTGGTAGCCAGGGGTGCCCTGGGCGGCCTCGACAGCCTTGTCAGCTGCAATCTTGTCGGCCTGAGCCTTCTGAGCTGCCTTTGCGGCCTGCTCAGCCTCGGTGCAGCCGTATTGGGGGGCGGTGACTGCGGGGGCGGTGGTGTCCGCGCTCACGCCACCATCGGCGAGTGCGACGCCGCCACCCAGCAGTGCGCTGATTGCAATGACAGTAGCGACGGTGGTGGAACGCGCTCCCGCCCGGATTTTGAGGCTGGTCATCAGAAAATCTCCACTTCATTTGCCGGTCTGCTCGCCGACCTGGATCGGCGCTCGGGGGTAACTTTCACCGATGTAAGTCACCTCGACACGATCCGACTCGGCACAGAGACCACTCCGATACATAAGCCTTACTTTTTCGGTATCAAGAGCAAAAACCCGAACCTGCTACCGAATAGCAAAAGCGGTGATGAGCAAACGCTCATCACCGCTTTGGTTTCGGTCGAGTTATCCCTGAGAACTACCGGATGTTGGCGTGGATTCCGTGGACGGAGCAGGCGGCGTCGTGACCACCGGCTTGGAGGTCGTCGGAGGGGGCGCCTGAGTGGTTGTCGGTGCGGATTCCTCAGTCTGCGTGAGCAGCGGAATCATCTTGAGCGGCAAGCCACTTGACCCGTCTGGACGCACCAGGATGTACAGCACGAACGCGCCGAACCACACCGCCAGCATCACGGCCGTGGAGGTACGAATCTTCATTCCTCACCACCTCCCGTGGGCATCTCTTTCGGCTTTCCAACAGCGACCGCCGCGGCTGCTTTGGAGAGTCCTTCACGCCTCAAAGCGGCAGCGACACGCACCCGAAGCTCGCGACTGACCTGGAACTGTTTGCCAGGCAATGTCCTGGCAACCATGCGGATGTTGATCTTGTCGACCTCGAGGCTCTCGATACCCATGACACTCGGCTCGTCGAGGAGCAGAGGTCGAAGCCGTTTGTCGGCAAAGGCCTTGGCCCCCACATCGTGGAGGATTTCATTGACCTGAGTGATGTCTGCCGAGGTGGGAATGGGCACGTCAACGACCGCGCGGGCCCAATCCTTCGACAGATTCGTAGCCTTCACGATCTGCCCGTTCGGGACGGTGATGACTTCACCCTCGTTGGACCGGACACGCGTCACTCGCAGCGTCACATCCTCGACGGTGCCCTCGGCGAGGATGTTGCCGGCGAGGGTTATTGACACCGCGTCGCCGAACCCGTATTGGCGCTCGGTGATGATGAAGAAGCCGGCCAGAATGTCCTGCACAATCTTCTGCGCGCCGAATCCGACGGCCGCTCCGACGACTGTTGCGGGCGCCACGAGGCCCACAACTTCGAATCCCAAAAGTTGCAGGACCTGGATTGCGACCAAGACATAAATCAGTATCAGGACGACCCAGCTGATCACCATCGCCAGGACACGACGGTGTTTTTGCGCCTCGGAACGGACCAGAGCGTCGGAATGCTGGAAGTTCTTGTCGATCCGCTCGACGATCGTGTTGCGGCTATAGACGATAAAGCGACTGAGAATCGCTGCTCCAAGGACCAGGAGAACGATCTCCAAGCCGTTGGAGCGTAGCCAGTCTGTGAAATCGGTCAGGGGTGCGATTGCCAGATTCATCGGTTCCGAGTCTAGTGACGTTCGG
The DNA here is from genome assembly GCA_021372355.1 of Nocardiaceae bacterium. Classification (GTDB taxonomy): domain Bacteria; phylum Actinomycetota; class Actinomycetes; order Mycobacteriales; family Mycobacteriaceae; genus Smaragdicoccus. Next base: position 14,982 of record JAJFUQ010000208.1, read on the forward strand.
GCGATGCCTCCCTGACCGAACAGTGTGATCTAGTCCTCGTCCCGCATCCGCCAGCGGATTCCCGCTTCGATAAATCCGTCGATGTCGCCGTCGAGCACCGCGTCCGGGTTGTTCACTTCGTAGTTCGTGCGCAGGTCCTTGACCATTTGGTACGGGTGCAGCACGTACGAACGCATCTGGTTGCCCCACGACGCACTGTTGTCGCCCTTGAGCGCATCCATCTCGGCGCGTTCCTCCAACCGCTTGCGCTCGAGCAACTTGGCCTGGAGAACACGCATCGCCGACACCTTGTTCTGCAGCTGCGACTTCTCGTTCTGGCAGGTCACGACGAAGCCGGTCGGGATGTGCGTCAGTCGCACGGCGGAGTCGGTCGTGTTGACGGACTGTCCACCGGGACCCGACGAGCGATAGACGTCGACGCGAATCTCGCCTTCCGGAATGTCGATGTGGTCGGTCGTCTCGACGACCGGCAGCACCTCGACCTCGGCAAACGAGGTCTGGCGCCGGCCCTGGTTGTCGAACGGGCTGATACGCACGAGGCGGTGCGTGCCCTGCTCGATCGACAGCGTGCCGTAGGCGTACGGCGCCTTGACCGCGAAGGTCGCGCTCTTAATGCCGGCTTCTTCGGCGTAGGAGGTGTCGTAGACCTCGACGCCGTACTTGTGCTTCTCCGCCCAGCGGATGTACATGCGCATGAGCATCTCGGCCCAGTCCGCGGCGTCGACGCCTCCGGCACCCGAGCGGATCGTCACCAGCGCGTCGCGTTGGTCGTACTCGCCGGCGAGGAGGGTTCGAACTTCGAGCAGCTCGATTTCGGCACGCAACGCAGCGCGCTCGCCGTCGGCGTCGGCAATCGCCTCCGCTCCTTCTTCTTCCGCGAGCTCGTAGAGAACTTCGAGGTCATCGAGGCGGGTGCGGAGTTCGGTGACTCGACGCAACTCCCCCTGCGCGTACGAAAGCTGGCTCGTGACCTGCTGAGCGTGCTCCTGGTCGTTCCACAGGCTCGGGTCGGAGGCCTGCGCCTCGAGCTCCTCGATGCGCTTGCGCAGATCCTCGACGTCGATCACCGTCTCGATGCTGGTGAGGGTGGTGTTGAGTTCGGCGATATCTGCCGCGACATCTGGCTGCACGAGGGTCAAGCGTAATCGTCGTGGCCTTGCTTACTAAAAGTGCGCCCTCAGACGAGAGCAAAGGAGACTATCGCCCCCACTCTCGTGTCAGACCGGGATATTGGCAGGCCCATTAGGGTCGTGGGCGTGTACTCCGCAGACCTGCAGCTGGCCCACAAGCTCGCCGACGCCGCCGACGCGATCACCCGCGAGCGATTCCTCGCCCTCGATCTTCAGATCGACTCCAAGCCCGACCTGACCCCGGTTTCCGACGCCGACCTCGCCGTCGAGCGGGCGCTTCGCGCAATCCTCGAAACCGAGCGCCCCGACGACGCGGTCGCGGGTGAAGAGTTCGGGGGTGACCAAGCCCACACTGGCCGCCAGTGGGTTATCGACCCCATCGACGGAACGAAGAACTTCGTCCGCGGGGTCCCGGTGTGGGCGAGTCTCATCGCGCTGCTCGAAGACGGCGTTCCCGTCGTCGGGGTGGTCAGCGCTCCCGCGCTCGGCCGGCGGTGGTGGGCAAGCCAGAACGGTGGCGCCTTCACCAAGGCCGGCCACCAGGAGCCACGCCGGATCAAAGTGTCGTCCGTCAAAGACCTCGACCACGCCAGCCTCAGCTTCTCGAGCCTCTCCGGCTGGCGTGACCTGGGACTTCGTGACCAGCTGATCGCCCTCACCGATGAAGTGTGGCGAGTGCGAGCGTACGGAGACTTCCTGTCCTATTGCTTTGTGGCCGAAGGCGCAGTCGATCTCGCCGCCGAACCCGAGGTGAACCTGTGGGATCTGGCGCCGCTCGACATCCTCGTGCGCGAAGCGGGCGGACAGTTCACCGCACTCGACGGCACGCCCGGACCGCATCACGGAAATGCAGTCGCTTCGAATGGTCAACTGCATCACGCAATCCTGGCCCGTTTGGCCAGATAACAGACGACACTTGTTGACGGATCAAAATGATGGTGCCAGCCTTACTTCTCAGTAATCTTACCGCCGAGTAAGGTACGAGCCACCAACGTTTCAACGCTGAGAAATGGTGAACATGAGCAAGAAGGAAAAGAAGGCGCCGCGCGACACGTCCGCTGTGGGCCTCAACCCGATCAAGCGCGACTGGCAGGGTGCTGCTCTCCGCGTTCTGACCACGATCCAGGGTTCGGAGCTCGCTGAGAAGCTGGGTATCCGCAAGCCGCTGAACACCGCCGTGTACGAGGGCACCAAGTCTGGCTTCAAGGCCATGGCCGCCACGACGCGCGTTTTCTCGAAGGTCTCCGGTGGAGGCAAGGCCAAGCGCCTCCCGGACAACTCCACCAAGAACGCTGACTACTTCGACCTCACCCCGGACGAAGAGCAGCAGATGATCGTCGACACGGTGAAGGACTTCGCCGAGGAGATCATCCGCCCGGCCGCCTACGACGCCGACCACGACGCCGTCGCCCCGGCCGACCTCCGCGCTCGCGCTGCCGAGCTCGGCATCACGATGATCAACGTTCCGGAGGAGCTCGACGGAGCTGCTTCCGAGCGCGCTGCGGTCACCAACTCGCTCGTCGCCGAGGCGCTCGCGCACGGTGACATGGGCATCGCGGTCCCGATCCTCGCGCCGAGCGGTTTCGCCGTCGCGCTGACCCAGTTCGGTACCGAGGCTCAGCAGAGCACCTACCTCCCGGCCTTCACCGGCGAGAACGTGCCGATGTCGGCAGTCGTGGTTTCCGAGCCGCACCCGCTCGCGAACCCGTTCGACCTGCGCACCACGGCAACCCGCACCGCGGGCGGCTACAAGCTCAACGGTGTCAAGAGCTTCGTGCCGGCCGCCGGCGACTGCGAACTCTTTATCGTCGCGGCCGCTCTCGACGGCAAGCCGGCGCTGTTCCTCGTCGAGTCGAGCGCCAAGGGCATCTCGATCGAGTCGGACCCGAGCATGGGTATCCGCGCTGCCGGCCTCGGCCGACTGATCCTCCAGGACGTTGTCGTCGGTGACGACGCCATCCTCGGTGAAGGTGACGCCGACGAGCGCGCTGAGGACTACGCCAACGCGATCCGCCTCGCCCGTCTCGGTTGGGCTTCGCTGGCCGTCGGAACGTCGCAGGCTGTTCTCGACTACGTCATTCCTTACGTCAAGGACCGCGAGGCCTTCGGCGAGCCGATCGCACACCGCCAGGCGGTGGCGTTCATGGTCGCCAACATCCAGATCGAACTCGACGGTCTGCGCCTCATCACCCTCCGCGGCGCTTCGCGTGCCGAGCAGGGTCTGTCGTTCGCCCGTGAGGCTGGTCTGGCCCGTCGCTTCGCTGCGGAGCGCGGTATGCAGATCGGTCTGGACGGTGTCCAGCTGCTCGGTGGCCACGGCTACACCAAGGAGCACCCGGTCGAGCGGTGGTACCGCGACCTGCGTGCGATCGGTGTTGCCGAGGGCGTCGTCCTCATCTAAGTCCGCGAACAGCAGAAATCTTCAGGAGCAACAATGGCAATCAATCTCGAACTGCCGAAGAAGCTGCGTTTCGCGCAGAACCAGGCACATCAGGTCGGCGCCCAGATCTTCCGCCCGATCTCTCGCAAGTACGACAAGGCTGAGCACGCTTACCCGGTCGAGCTCGACACCATGGCTGCCATGGTCGAGGGCCTCGAGGCCTCCGGTGCGCAGGACGTCGCCGGCGCCAAGGGTGGCCGCGGTGACGACGCCGGCGCCGCCAGCGACAACAGCCTGCTGGTCGCCAACAAGAACGGCGGCAACATGATGTCGCTCATGAACACCATGGAGGTGTCGTGGGGCGACGTCGGTCTGATGCTGACCATTCCTTACCAGGGTCTCGGCAACGCCGCGATCGCCGCAGTTTCGACCGACGAGCAGCTCGAGCGCTTCGGTAAGGTCTGGGCCTCGATGGCCATCACCGAGCCGTCGTTCGGTTCGGACTCGGCCGCCGTCACCACCACCGCCACCCGCGATGGTGACGAGTGGGTCCTCAACGGTGAGAAGATCTTCGTCACCGCTGGCGAGCGCTGCACCCACGTCGTCGTGTGGGCCTCGGTCGACAAGTCGCTCGGCCGTGCGGCCATCAAGTCCTTCGTCGTCCCCCGTGACGCACCGGGTCTGACCGTCGCGCGCCTCGAGCACAAGCTCGGCATCAAGGCGTCCGACACCGCGGTCATCCTGCTCGAGAACTGCCGCATCCCCTACGACAACATCCTCGGCTCGCCCGAGGTCAACGTCGAGAAGGGCTTCGCGGGCGTCATGCAGACGTTCGACAACACCCGTCCGCTCGTCGCCGGTATGTCCGTCGGCGTCGCTCGGGCGGCACTCGAGGAGCTCCGCGCGCTGCTGTCCGAGGCCGGCATCGAGATCGACTACGACGCTCCGGCGTACACGCAGTCCGCTGCCGCCGCTGAGTTCATCCGCCTCGAGGCCGACTGGGAAGCTGCTTACCTGCTCACCCTGAAGGCCACCTGGATGGCTGACAACAAGCAGCCGAACTCGCTGCAGGCTTCGGAGGCCAAGGCCAAGGCCGGCCGTATGGGCAGTGACGTGACCCTCAAGGCCGTCGAGCTCGCCGGTGCTCTCGGTTACTCCGAGCGCACCCTGCTCGAGAAGTGGGGCCGTGACTCGAAGATCCTCGACATCTTCGAAGGCACCCAGCAGATCCAGCAGCTCATCGTCGCTCGCCGTATCCTCGGCCTGTCGTCGGCAGAGCTCAAGTGATGTAGGTCTCAGACCAACAAGCGGTCGCCGCAGCCCACTGGGTTGCGGCGACCGTTTCGTTTGGGGACCTTGGTCTCTTCCTTGACGGTTTTTCCCCGAATCAGTTGGCATTTGAGGCCCAAGTCGTTCACTGTTGCGATGTGACTGCGGAAAACTCTCAGAACTCGAGGGCGATCGTCATCGGTGCCGGTTTCGGTGGCCTGCTCGCGGCGGGTGCGCTGAGCCCACATTTCGATGAGGTCTTGATCATCGAGCGGGACACGATGCCCACGGAACCGAGTGGTCGAACCACGATTCCACAGCGCCACCACCTGCACATCATGCTCGCGCGTGGCATTGCGAACGTGCACAAGATCTACCCGCAGTACGGCGACGAACTCCTCGCTCAGGGCGCCTTCACCGGCGACGTCGGCGCCTGCGCGACCGCAGCCGCGCCGGGCGGAATGCACCGCCTTCCGGTCAGCATCGGGGTACAGGACTTCTACGCCAGCCGGAACGCGATCGAGTGGGCGATCCGCCAGTGCGCGTCGCGCCTGCCCAATGTTCAGATCGTCGACAACACCATCGTGACCGGGCTGGCGACCACGGACGATCGAAGCACGGTCACCGGCGTGAAAACGGCGTCGGAGACCTTCCTCGCCGACCTCGTCGTCGACAGCTCCGGCCGCGCCGCGCACGGCCCCGGCTGGCTCGAACACATCGGCTACGAACGTCCGCACGAGACGAGGGTGCCGGTCAACGTCACGTACGGCACTCGTCGCTACAAGCGCGATCCCGTACGGCACGGCTCGATCTACCGCATCAGCGTCGCGCCGACCGAGGACGGTCACCGCGGCGGCGTCATGATCGCGCAGGAAGACGGCACCTGGATCGTCACGTTGTCCGGCTTCGGCAATCACCGACCCGACCTCGATGAGAAGAAGTTCCACGACTTCGCGAAGTCCTTCGTCGCCCCCGACATCGCGGATGCGATCACCGACGCCGAACCGGTCGACGACGGGCACCGCTTCAAGATCCCGGCCATCGTGTGGCGGGACTACAAGGGGACCAAGCTCCCCCGCAATTACCTGCCGATCGGCGACACGATCTGCTCGCTGAACCCGATCTACGCGCAGGGTATGACGGTGGCCTCCGAGGAAGCCGTGATCCTCGCCAATTGCCTCGGTGAGGGGCGCACAGACCTCACAACTCGTTTCCTCACTGAGGCCGACAAGTTCATCGGCCGGGTGTGGAATTCGACGGCTCCGCTCGACCGCAAGGCAATGGATGCGACAGCCGTTCCGAAGAAGGGTGCGCGCGACGTCATCATGACGGCATTCGGGCGTGCGATGGCGAGCGATCCGAAGGTCGTCGAGGCGTTTCTGCGGGTCAACGGCTTGCTCGACAGCCCGGCGAAGCTCACCCGACCGAGCATCTTGGCGCGTGTCGCGTGGGCCAACCGACCCTGGCGCCGTAAGTTCACGTCGCTCTGATGCCAATGTGCCGGCGACTGAGCGTCGACTGATAAGTTTCAAATTGCGGTCTATGCCGCGGTCTGAAATCTCACTGCGGAGGTAGACAATGCCGGGACTGGATTCCGTACGCTCGCGACTCGTCGATTCGGCGCAAAACGTACGATCCAAGCTCACCGAAGCCGCAGGCACCGCCGCCGAGGCAGCGGGCACCGTCGGCGAGCGGGTCGCTGACGCCGCAACCACGGTCCGCACGCGGGCGACCACGGCCTTCGAGACCGGACTCGCGGTCAACAAGCTGCGCGAACGCGGCATCTTCAACCCGCTGCGCCCCGACGAGGGCATCCGCACCCTCATCGACAACCGCCGCTACGGCCCGCAGGCCGGCGTCGTCCTCGCGACGGCGCGCATGTACCCGAACCAGGCTGCGCTCACCGACGAAAAGGGCGAGCTCACCTACCGCCAGCTGGACGAGCAGTCGAACGCGCTCGCACGCGGCCTCAAGGCGACCGGGCTCAAGGAGGGCGCGCACATCGCCCTTCTCGCCCGCGATCACCGCGGCCTGTTGCTGAGCATCCTGGCTGCAGGCAAGGGCGGCTACCGCCTCATCCTCATGAACACCGGATTCGCCAAGCGGCAGTTCGCCGAGGTCGCCGAGCGCGAGAACGTCCAGGCCGTCCTGCACGACAGCGAATTCCTCGACCTCCTGAGCGCGATGCCGGCCGAGATCCCCCATTACCTCACGTGGGTCGATGAGGGCCACGACATCGGCAGCAAGAAGACCATCGAGGAGATTGCCGCGGGGCAGTCGACCAAGGCTCTCAAGCCGCCGAAGAAGGCGCTCGGATTCGTCATCCTGACGTCCGGCACGACCGGTACCCCGAAGGGTGCGCCGCGCACCAAGACGTCGCCGATGATCTCGGCGCAGCTCGTGGACCGCATCCCGTTCCCGCGGCAGAAGTCGGTCGTCATCGTCTCCCCGATCTTCCACAGCACCGGCATGGTGTCGTGGGCGATCTCGGCGCTGCTCGGCAACAAGACCGTGCTCGTTCGCCGCTTCAACCCGGAGAACACGCTCAAGCTCATCCAAGAGCACAAGGCCGAGATGCTCGTCGCCGTCCCGACGATGCTGCAGCGCATCCTCGACCTCGGCCCGGAGGTCATCGGCAAGTACGACACCTCGTCCCTGCGCATCGCGCTCGTCGCGGGTTCGGCTGTCTCGCCGGAACTCGCGCGTCGCATGGCCGCCACGTTCGGCGACGTTCTGTACAACATGTACGGCTCGACCGAGGCCGCCGTCGTCGCGATCTCGACGCCGCAGGAGCAGCGCATCGCGCCGGGAACCGTCGGCAAGCCGCCCGTCACCTGTCACGTGATCCTGCTCGACGAGAACGACAACGAGGTGACCGGCGCCAACAAGTCGGGCCGCATCTTCGCGCAGAACGGCGGGATGTTCGAGGGCTACACCGACGGTCGCCACAAGTCGTTCGTCAAGGGCTGGATGTCGACCGGCGACACCGGGCACTTCGACGAGAACGGTCTGCTGTTCATCGACGGCCGCGACGACGACATGATCGTCTCCGGTGGTGAGAACGTCTTCCCCGGCGAGGTCGAGGACCTGCTCGTCGAGCGCGAGGACATCATCGAGGCGGCCGTCATCGGCGTCGACGACCGCGACTTCGGCAAGCGGCTGCGCGCATTCGTCGTCCCGGCGAAGGGCGCGAAGAAGGACGTCGAGGAGATCAAGGCCTACGTCAAGGACAACCTCGCCCGCTACAAGGTCCCGCGCGACGTCATCTTCATCGACGAACTCCCGCGCAACGCAACCGGCAAGCTGCTGCGGACCAAACTCGCCGAATACGAGGTATAACCAACCGCAATGGTTTGGGGCATCCCGTCACCCGTCAAGGTCTTCGGCCAGGCCGTCGACTTCGCGCGTAGCGCGGAGGTACTGCGTCGCCGCGGCCTCATCGACCTCCGCCGACCGGAGGACATGCTTCGCGCGCTGCTCAACGCGAACAACTTCGGTCCGTTCGCGACTGCGGTAGGGCACGGCGCAGCCGTCGACGGTTCGGCCCCGGCGATCGTCGACGAGCGTGGCGAGGTCAATTACACGCAACTCGAAGAGCTGTCGAACGGTCTGGCCCGAGGTCTGGGCGCGAACGGAATCAAACCGGGTGACGTCATCGCCGTCCTGGCGCGCGACCACCGCGGTCTCGTCCTGAGTCTGGTGGCGGCGGACAAGATCGGCGCGCGCATCGTCCTCATGAACACCGGTTTCGCGAAGCCGCAGTTCGCCGACGTCTGCGCCCGTGAAGGCGTCACGGCGATCCTTCACGACAGTGAATTCACCGAACTCGTCAGCGTTCTCGACTCGTCGATCCCCCGGTTCCTCACCTGGATCGACGTGACAGACAAGGTCGACAACACGGCCAAGCCCATCGAGTACGTCATCCAAGGGCAGTCCAAGGCTCCCGTTCCCGCTCCGAAGTCGAAGGGCGGCATGATCGTCCTCACGAGCGGCACGACCGGAATTCCGAAGGGCGCCCCGCGCCAACGGATCTCACCTCTGGACATCGCGCAGTTCGTCGACCGCATCCCGATCCCGGGCAACGGCACGATCGTCATGGGTGCGCCGATGTTCCACACGACCGGACTGTCGCAGTTCGTCATCGGCCTGGCGCTGGGCAACAAGATCGTGCTGCAGCGGCGGTTCAGCCCTGAGACCACCATCCGCAACCTCGTGAAGACCAAGGCCTCGACGTTGGTGCTCGTCCCCACGATGCTGCAGCGCATCGTCGACCTCGGCCCGCGCAAGCTCGCCAAGTACGACACGTCATCGCTGCAGCTCATCGTGGTCGCCGGTTCGTCGCTCTCCCCCGATCTCTGCCGACGCACGGGGGCCGCGTTCGGGAACGTTCTGTACAACATGTACGGATCGACCGAGGTGGCCGTCGCGACGGTCGCGACGCCCTCGGAGCTTCGTCGCGCACCCGGAACCGTGGGACGGCCACCGGTGGGATGCCAGGTGGCGCTGTACGACGACGATCGAAACCTCATCAAGACTCCGAACACTCTCGGCACGATCTTCGTGTCCAGCGGGCTGAGCTTCACCGGCTACACCGACGGCCGTAACAAGGAGATCGTCGACGGTCTGCTCTCGACCGGCGACGTCGGCCATTTCGACCACGAACGCCTCTGGTTCGTCGACGGTCGCGAAGACGACATGATCGTTTCCGGTGGTGAGAATGTCTATCCGCTCGAGGTCGAGAACCTGCTCGCCGAGCGTCCGGACATCATCGAGGCGGCCGTCGTCGGCGTTGACGACCACGACTTCGGTAAACGACTACGCGCGTTCGTGGTGGCCGCGAAGGGTTCGACGAAGAAGGACCCCGAGCAGATCCGCCAATACGTCAGGGATAACCTCGCGTCGTTCAAGGTTCCGCGCGATGTCTACTTCATCGATGAATTGCCACGGAATGCGACCGGGAAGCTGTTGCGGACCAAGCTGGCGGAGTTCACGCCGCCGGACTAGAGGAGCTCGCGCCGATGACGTTTCCCCCACCTCCACCGCCACCGCAGCACACGCGCGGCAGCGCCTGGAAGTGGTGGATCGGTGGGGTCGTATTCGTCCTGGTTGCTGCACTCGTCGTGGGCGGCGTTTACTGGCGGCTCTCCAGGGCGCCGGTCGAGCGATCGTCCGACCAGCTCGAGAGAAGCTTCCCCACTGCCCCGGTTGCGGGCTGGACACTGCGGGCCACCGATATTCGGGCGGGCAGCGTGTTTCGCGCCCTCAACATGGCCGGTAATCAGTACTTCTCGCCTGGATTCATCGACCTCGGCGACGTCCTTGTCACCTCGATCTCCGACGACATGCGGGCCGGTTCGGGATCCCGCGGACCACGGGAACTGATTGGCGTCGACAGCAAAACGGGTGAGCTGCGGTGGCGGACCGCGCTCGAAGGCTCCCTGAACTGCGCTACGGAAGCGATCAATGGATTGCTCGCCTGCACCGGAAATCGCACCATCCAGACGTTCCGGATATCGAACGGCGAACGTGTGCAGTCGGTGCCGGCAAACAACGTCGGTGTCGTCGAAGCGCATGACGGCGCGTTGTATTCCTACGGCTATGACCACGAAGCCGGCACGCTGGTGCTCTCCCGCGGTACGGTCACCGACCCCGCATCGGACTGGCGGACGGAGTTCCAGCGGGCCCGCGCGACGTGCGTAGGCTCCGGAGATTCACTGGAGTTTCGCATTGACGACGGCCTCGTGTACTTCTCCAATGGCGTCGTTTCTGCAGCCGCGTCGGCGGCGGACGGACGGAACCTGCTGCCCGTCGATGTGGGTTGGATCAAGGTCTTGCCGGGGCAAGGCTATTCCGGGAACGAGTGCCGAAGCGGAGGACTAAGTACCTCGGTCGTCGTGGTCGATCACAACGGTGCAGTAACACGCACTTTCGACGCAGATTACGGACCCCAGGTGCTCGCGTTGCGGCCCGATCCGGACCGACCCGTCGCGGTCGGAAAGGACGTCATCGACCTGCACAGCGGCAAACGACTGTGGTCGATTGGCGCGAACTCCCGGTTCGAATTGATGGTGGGACACGTGGTGCTCGTTCGTTCGGTGGACGCCACCGGTCGCGCGGAGAAACGAGTCTCGGCACATTCGCTGGACACCGGTGCGCTGCTCTGGACCGCGGATGTTCCGAGCACCTATTCCGCGCTGACCGACGGCGAACGGCTCATCATCCCCGACTGGTCCACCTCCCAGGGATCGACAATGCGAGTTGTCGCCGTCAATCTGACCACTGGGGAGACCGACTGGACAGCCCGCATGGGCATTCCGGCGAAGGCGCGTGACGGCATGGCGGCAGTGACGCCGCAGGAACTCACGTACTACCCACCACCATGACCGGCTGGCCCCGCTTCACGTCGAGTTTCGAATGACCTCGTGCACGAATCCGAGCTTCTCGACGACGGGTTCCGCCAGCACGAACGGGTAGAGGTCCGGGTGCCCCATCGACCGATTGACCTGGTTGAGTCCCCACACGAGCGGAATCCACTGGCTGATGATCTCGCCGATCGTCACGTCCCGGCGGCCGAGGGTGATGCCGGATGGTGAGAAGCCGAAGGCGGACGCAGTGTCGAGCGTGTCCCGAATGTGCAGGTAGTGCGCGAAGGTCTCGGCCCAGTCCTCGGCGGCGTGCATCGAGGCGTAGGCGGAGACGAACGTCGAGTCCCAATCCGCCGGCGGACCCTGTTGGTAGTGGCGATCGAGCGCCGCCTGATAGTCCTCGTTCGCATCGCCGAACAACTCGAAGAATCGGTTTTGCCGGTCCGGCCCGTAGATGAGCACCCCGAAGTAGTAGTGCCCGATCTCGTGCCGGAAATGGCCCAGCAGCGTGCGGTACGGCTCAGCCATCTCGACGCGCATCTGCTCCCGGTGGACATCGTCACCCTCGGCGAGATCGAGGGTGATCACCCCGTTGAAGTGACCCGTCGTGACCTTTTCCGTCGCGCTCGAGAGCAGATCGAAGCCGAGGCCCCACGCCGGGTCGGCCTCCCGGTCGACGATCGACAACCCGAGTTCGGTCAGTTCCAGAACCAATCGTCGCTTGGCCTGTTCGGCGTCGGCGAACGCCTCGATCGCGTCGGTGTCCGAATCGGCCGGACGCGTGATCGTCAGGCGGCACGACGCACAGAGTGGCTCATCCGGTGTGGTCAGCCAGTTACATCTGGCCACATGCAGATTCGCGCACATGACGTGGTCGCCGACGGGAAGCAGCTGCCGCGACGAAAGGTCGAATCCGAGATTCGAATTGCACGACAGGCACAGCGAGTTCTCGAAGATCAGACGCTGCCCGCATACCGGGCAGTGGAAGTCACGCATGGCTACCGATCGGGTTGAGTGGTGCGACATCGACGGAAACGTGGATCGTGCTCGATTCCGCTTCGGTATAGATCACGCCGCGTAGTGGCGGGACGTCGGCATAGTCGCGTCCCCAGGCGACGACCACATAGCGTTCGTCGACGAACTGATCGTTCGTCGGATCGAAGCCGAGCCAGGTGTCCGGGCCGATCCGCACGTCCGCCCACGCGTGGGTGGCATCGACGCCGATCATCCGCTCCTTGCCGGGCGGCGGATCGGTGGCGAGGTAGCCGGAGACGTATCGACCAGCGAGTCCCACGCTGCGCAGGCACGCGACTGCAAGGCGCGCGAAGTCCTGGCACACGCCCGAACGATCGCGCAAAACCTCGGCCACCCGCGTCGAGACGTTGGTCGCGCCCGACTCGTAGGTGAAATCGGTGAAGATCCGGTGGTTGAGGTCGGCGATCGCCTCGCCGATCGGCCGACCTGGCGTGAACGAAGTCGCGGCGTAGGCACGAACGTCGGCGGTGATCTCCGGCGGATCGAGGTCGAGCACGAACTCGATTCCGGCGACACTCTCCCTCGTGGTCCCGTCCGGAATCGCCTTCTCCCACGGCTGCGCGAGCAATTTGGGGTCCGGGGCAACCGGATCGACCTCGACCGTCGACGTCCCGGTGACCACGAGAGTGCAGTGCGGTTCCGTCACGTGGAAGTACAGCATCGAGTTTCCGTAACTGTCGTGCCCGAGTGCGAAGTCCGCCGCCTGCGGATCGACTGTCACGCCGTGGTCGACGAGGGTTTGGTGTGCGGTGTCACGAGGAGTGAGATACCCACGTCCGTACGACGACGAAACCCAGTTCGAATACTCGTACGTGGTGGTGTGCGTGATCCGATAGCGCCTCATGACACGTACCGCCCGGCCGCCGTACCCCACAGCGGCTGCATGGCCGTCGGGACCGCCATCTTCTCGCTGAGCACGTCCGAGAGTTCCCGCAACAGCTTGTGGATTCCGCTCATGAGCTCGACGAGGTCGGTGCGCACACCATTCTCGTCGGAACGCTCGAGGTCGTGCGGGTCGGCGCGGCGAAGCAGTGCGCGGGCGTCCTCGGCGAGCCGCTCGGCAGGCGTGGAGCCCGTTGCGCCCGGGGTCTTCTGGAGGTCGACCCGCAGCTGCTCGAGTTGGAAGGCGAGCGATCGCGGATTCGTCTCGTCGAGCAGGATGAGCTGGGCGAGAGCCGACGCCTGAGCGCGACCACGGTTCCGGCGGCGGTAGGTCACCGACGATTCAGTCGCGGCCAGGACGAAGTCGATGATCGCGCGTTCCGCGCTCGGAGCGTGTGCGTGCGTCAAGGTTCCGGTGATCAAGAGCGTCAGTTGAAGCGCACGCTCGATGCGCTTGCCGGCGTCGGTCAGATACCAACCGGCGTCATGAACCATCGACTCCGACGCGAGACCCGACAGCGCCAGCAAGGCTCCGACGATCGCGCGGTGCGCCTCGGACTCGGTGACTTCGTCATCGTCGTTGCGGGACATGTTGACGGCTCGATCGAGCGTCGCGAGGAACGCCCAGGAATCGAGCGACATCTGGTCGCGCACTGCACGGCAGGCGTCCTGCAGGCAGTCGATCGACTGTTGGAGAGAGCCTGGCCGCGCCGGATCGATCGTCATCGACCGCAGCGTCTCGTCGGGAGTCATCCCTGCGTCGCTCGGCGACAGGGCGTTGATGGCATCGAGCAGGACCGGCAGGCAGTCGCCGCCAGCGAGCCATGGGCGGTCGCGGTAGTCGGTCAGTTTGTCGCGCACGGCCAGCAGCATGCGCGCCGTCTGCTCGGCACGTTCGCTGTACCGCCCGATCCAGAACAGGTCGGAGAGAACACGGGGCGACGTGATCGATTCCGGGGTCTCGTGTTCGGCGGCCAGAATCTCCGGCAGCGCCAAGGCACTCGGCGAACCGACTTCGGCCTTCGCTGCGGGCCGGACCCACACGTCTTTTGCCGTGGTCGAGACGAGCAGACCGTTGTCGTCGAGGTGGTGGAGAACCGAGCCGAGGCCGCCGTTGAGGGCCACATAACCCGACGTGCCGGCGACGGTGAACATCCGGAATTCGACCGGTGCCGACTGCACGGTTCCGCGGTAAGACGTTGGCGCCGAGGAGAATATCGGAAGTTCGCGAGCGACCCAGCCGGACGGATCGGCTTCGATCGCCGCAGCCAACTCCTTGCGGCGCGGGCGCGACAGCATGCTGCCCACGATCGAGTGGCCGCCGCTGATCCGTTCGAAAACCAACGTGCCCGCGCGCGCGATCATGTGTTGGCGCTCGGTGTCGACGCCGCCCCAATACCGGCGAACCGATGGCAGCAGGAGGTCTTCGTCGAGCAGGTCGCGGCAGAGCTGCGGGAGCAACCGGGGCAGCGTCGGATTCTCGAGGATGCCGCTGCCGAGCGAGTTCACGACCGTGACCGCTCCCCGGCGCATCACCTCGACCAATCCCACGACGCCGAGCCGCGAGTCCGGGCGCAGGTCCAGTGGGTCGGCGTAGGCCGCGTCGACGCGCCGGAGCACCACGTCGACGGGCCGCAGCGTGCCGAGCGCGCGCATCCACAATCGACCGTCGCGGACGACGAGGTCGGCGCTCTCGACGAGTGGGAAGCCGAGAACCGTCGCGAGATGTGCCTGGTCGAAGGCCGTTTCCGAGTGCGAGCCGGGACTCAGGACGACCACGAGCGGATCGTCGGTCGCCGACGGCGCGGCATCGATGAGCGCCAGACGCATCGCCTGCGCGAAGCCGCTCAACGGTCGGGGCCGGACCTCCTGGAACAGTGCCGGCAAGGCCCGCGAGATGACCCGGCGATCGGCGATCGAATAGCCCACCCCGGACGGTGCCTGCGTGCGGTCGGCAGCGACGAAGAACGAACCATCAGCACGACGCGCGACATCGGCTGCGTGCAGAAAGAGCTGGTGGCGGCCCGGTAGTCGAATTCCGCGCGCGGCCCGGATGTATGCCGGGTCCGCGAAAACAACTTCCGGCGGGATGAGCCCGCGGCGGACGGTCTTCATCGGACCGTAGAGGTCTCCGAGGATCGCGTCGAGCAGTCGCGACCGCTGGAGCATCCCCGCCTCGACGACCGCCCAGTCGTCCGACGAAACGATGAGCGGCAAGCCGTCGAGTTGCCACTTACGAATGCCGTGCTTGGGCGCGACACCCCGCGCGGCTTCGTCGATGAGCTCGTTGTAGGTGATGCCATCGTTCTCGACGAGATGGTCGACGCGGGCCCGCAACAAGGAGAGTTTCGAGGTGTCACCAGCAAGGACGGTCTGTGACAACTCCTGCCACTGTGGCCGCACCTGACCGTCGCGATCGACGTACTCGTCGAACACACGGCGCGCGGAAGTGCGATAGGCGGAGACTTCGTCGTCCAGAACCGTCATCGTTGCTTCCTCAGACGCTGATTTCAAGCCCTACTTCCATCGCGAAAACCGGTCAGCTTCATCGCAGAACTGCATAAACCCGGCGAAGGTCCAGAATGCCAGGTGCAGAAATATCGGTGGCAATTCGGGCTTGAATTTCGCGAAGTCGTGACACATCGACTTCGCCAGAGGTGTAACCGATCGGATCGAATCGACGATTCCGGCGCGATGCGGCGGCCACCGCATTAACCGGCGAATCCTCATACGCGCGACCACCCGGGTGCACCACGTGGTACGTGCACCCGCCGCGCGAGACGCCTTGTCCGAGGTCGACGACGTCGAAGACCAGCGGACTGTGCACCTCGATGCTCGGATGCAACGCGCTCGGTGGCTGCCATGCGCGATACCGAATGCCCGCGACCTGGACATCGGCCTTGTCGGTCGCCTGCAGCGGAATCGGAATCCCGTTGACGGTCACCGCGAATCGTCGCTGATCCGCGCCGGTGACCCGCACCTGCAAACGTTCGACCGATGAGTCGACGTACCGCGCCGTTCCGGTCGCGGTCGACTCCTCACCGAGCACATGCCACGGTTCGATCGCCGATCGAAGCTCGATCTCCACTCCCGCGACGACGATCGTCCCGATCCGCGGGAAGCGGAACTCGGTGAATGGGTCGAGCCAACTCGTCGGGAAATCGATTCCGTGCTGCCGCAGGTCCGCCGCGACATCGGCGATGTCGTTGATGACGTAGTGCGGAAGCAGGTAGCGACCGTGCAGATTCGGACCGTGCGAGATGAGCGGCGCATGCAGCGGCTCGTCCCAGAACCGGGCCACAAGCGCGCGCACGAGAAGCGCCTGGACCATCGCCATCTGATAGTGCGGCGGCATTTCGAACCCGCGAAGTTCGAGCAGGCCCAAACGTCCGCGCGTGGAGTCCGGGCTGTAGAGCTTGTCGATGCAGAACTCGGCGCGGTGGGTGTTCCCGGTGAGGTCGGTGAGCAGGTGCCGCAGCGCGCGGTCGACCTGCCAGGGCGCCGCCTCCCCCGACTGCGCCCGGTCGGCGAGGCGCGCCAGTTCGGCGAACGCGATCTCGAGTTCGTAGATCGTCTCGGGACGACCTTCGTCGACGCGCGGAGCCTGCGACGTCGGACCGATGAACCGTCCGGAGAACAAGTACGAGAGCGACGGGTGCCGCTGCCAGTAGGTCAGCAACGAGACCAGCAGATCGGGGCGCCGGAGCAGCGGCGAATCCCACGGCGTCGGGCCGCCGAGGGTGATGTGGTTGCCACCGCCGGTACCGCCGTGCGAGCCGTCGACATCGAAGCCTTCGGTGCTAAGACGGGCCAATCGTGCCTGTTCATAGAGGGTTTCGAGGATCTCGCACTGTTCGGCGAACGACGTTGCGGGCTGCACGTTAACCTCGATGACGCCCGGATCGGGGGTCACGGAGATCGACTGTAGACGGGCGTCGGCCGGCGGCCCGTAGCCCTCCACGACGACCGGAATGCCGTGCTGAGCGGCCGCCCCTTCGACTGCAGCGACGACCTCGACGAAGCCGGCGAGATCCGGTAGCGGCGGCAGGAAGACGTGCACGATCCCGTCGCGAGTCTCGACGACGACGGCGGTGCGTGATGCCTTCGCCGGTCCCGCTCCGGACATGTGAATGACCGGCTGCGGATTGATCGGCAGGGGCCCGGAACGAACGGTCGGATCCTGTTCAGGCGGCTCCTGGGCCGGGTCCCACGCGATCGCGTCGAGCGGCAGTCGCAGTCCGGCCGGCGAATCGCCCTCGACCAGCACGATCCGGCCGCGCCGCAACCGCCACGGAACGCTCTCCCAGCCGTTCGAGATGCGGTGCAGTGGCAGCACAAAGGCCGTCGGCGACTCGACTGAAGCATCGAGATCCGCGACCAAGGCCTTGCGCGGTTCGTCCGGCGGTGGTCCGGCAGGCATTCGAACGAGTCGAGCGAGCCGAGCCAAGGGATCCTCGAACGCCGGTTGCACGGCATCGACAGACAACCCGAACGCCTCGGACACCGCTTCGGCGATGCGCCGTGCATCGTCGTCGGTCGCGTGTGCCTCCCCATCGGACCAGGGATCGGCAAGCAGCGACGGATCTGACCACAGTGCGTGTCCGTCCGTCCGCCACATGACGGCGATCTGCCAGCGGGGCAACGGCTCCCCCGGATACCACTTGCCTTGCGAGCGCTGAACCAAGCCGCCCGGCGCGAAGCACTGTCGAAGCCGCTCGGCGAGGTCGCTCGCCCGTACGCGCTTGGTCGGGCCATCCGCGTCAGTCATCCACTCGGGCTCGTCGCGGTGGTCGATCGACACGAAGGTCGGCTCGCCACCCATCGTGAGTCGGACGTCGCCCTCCACGAGCCTTTCGTCGACCTCTGCACCAAGTTCGACGATCTGTTCCCACTGCTTGTCGGTGTACGGAAGCGTGACGCGGGGGTCTTCGTGGATGCGGGTGACGGTGTTCGAGAAGTCCAGCGTCGCTTCGCATTTCCCGGTTGCACCGGTGATGGCGGCGGCGGACGACGGATGCGGCGTCGCCGACAGCGGGATGTGCCCCTCGGCGGCGAACAACCCGGACGTCGGGTCGAGACCGATCCAGCCTGCACCCGGGATGTACACCTCGGTCCAGGCATGGAGGTCGGTGAAGTCGGCCAGGGGCCCGCTCGGCCCGTCGAGGGCCTTCTCGTCAGCCGTCAGCTGAACGAGGTAGCCCGAGACGAAGCGCGCCGCGAAACCCAGGTGGCGAAGAATCGACACGAGCAACCAAGCGCTGTCCCGGCACGACCCGATCTTCGAGGCGAGCGTGTGATCGGGAGTCTGCACGCCCGGTTCCATCCGCACCGAGTAATCGACCTCAGCCCGGACCGCGTGGTTCACCTCGACGAGGAAATCGATCGTCCGCTGGTCGGTACGACCCGCGAACCGATCCGCCCAAGCCCACACCGTAGCGCTGTCATCGACTTGGCGGAGGTAGGGCTCGAGGTCCTCGAGAAGGTCCTTCGGGTATGCGAACCCGGCCATCTCCGCGAACTCTTCGATGAAGAAGTCCAGCGGATTGACCGGCTCCATGTCGGCGACGAGCCCGACGGTGATGTCGAGCGTCCGCATCTTCTCCTGGAACACCAATCGCGCGAGGTAGTTACCGAACGCGTCCTGCTGCCAGTTCAGGAAGTGCTCGCCGCCGCCGATCTTGAGCGTGTACGCCTCGATCGGCGTGCGCGAATGCGGTGCCGGCCGCAGGCGGATGACATGCGGATAGACGTCGACCAACCGATCGAAGTGATAGGTCGTCCGATGTTCCAGAGCGACGCGGATTCCCATACCAACCGAACGTACCGGTTAGGTGTTTCCGCTGCCGTCCGATAGGTGCGCTACGCGTTAACGACTGATGACGCTCCGGCTGCATCGAGTGCGTCGGCCATCAGCTTCTCGCCGAGCGTGATGAGTTCTTCCGCGCGGTGGAACTCGAGAACCTTCGCCGAGTTCCTCGGGACATCGATGAGGATGTCCGGCGGATTTCCGGCTCGCTGGTAGCGCGCAAGCGCCGCCTGCATGAGTTCGAGCGATCGGTTCATCACCTCGAGGCGCCCCAGCCGAGGCTCGTGGCTCGAGGGCTCTGGGTCGTGTTCGGGCTCCATGAGGCTCGGGGCCCACCGCGCAAACGCAGAGTTCACCGGCGCCCGCAGCCGCTCGGCGCTCCGGCGGATGCGCCCGACGAGTTCGTCCACCGGCCGGATGCCGTCGCCGCCGCCCCAGTCGCCGTCGCTCGCCGGACCGTTGAGGTTGACCCCGATGACGAGATCGCCTTCCATGCCGGACGTTGCGATGATCGGGAGTGGGTCGAGGATGCCGCCGTCGGCGAGGATGCGGCCGTTGGCGATGGTCGGCGTGATGAAACCGGGGATCGCGATCGATGCGCGGATCGCCGAGTCGAGTGCACCACGCTGGAACCACACCGAACGGCCGGTCGAGAGGTCGGTCGCGACCGCGATGTACGGAATAGCGAGGTCTTCGATCTGCGTCTTGCCGAGGATCTCGCGGATCCGGTCGAGGATCTTCTCTGCCCGGATCGCGCCCGGTTCGGACATCGCGACGTCGAGCAGACGAATCATCTCGAGCTGCGTCAGGGTCTTGGTCCACTCGGCGAATTCGTCGAGCTTGCCCGCGGCGTAGACGCCTCCGATGAGCGCGCCCATCGACGAGCCGGCGACACCGACGATGTCGAAGCCGCGTCGCTCCAGTTCTTTGATCACGCCGATGTGTGCGTACCCCCGAGCACCGCCACTACCCAGCGCAAGAACCACCTTCGTGGGTTCTGCGCCGTCCCCTGTCGCTGCGATCGCCTTGGTCATGCACTCACGCTAACCACTTGAGGAGGTGTTCGTACACCGCCCCGTGGTTGAGCAGCGTGAAGTGGTTGGCCTTGGAAAGGTGCAATCCGTTCTCCTTTTCGAACGGCAGAGTTCGGGTTCGGCTACGTCCACCCGCGCTCGCGGAGAGGACGAGTCCATCGCCGATGACGCGGCCGAGCGGGTTGCGCGGATTCTTCGTGATCACCGCCGTGACGAAGTAGTACTGCGCGTGCGGCAGGAACGGAACTTCCTGGACGACTTGCGCTTTCAGCGAGTCCGGGGACCGGTCGAGCCAGTCTTCGTCAACGAGCGATCCGAAGCGCAAGTCGCGGATTCCCGCGCTCCGGCGGCGCAGCAAGGTCGCGAACGGACGCGTCTCCGGCGCCAGATTGAGGGCCGCGGAACCGAAGTGTGCGAGCTTCTCGAGGGGTGCTCCGGTGTGCGGCGAGCCGAGGGTGACGACGTGACGAACGTAACGCGTCCAAGGCGCCTCCGTCACACATGCTGAGCGGGACACGAGTCCACCCATCGAGTGTCCGACCAGCGAAATCGTTTGGACCTTCACGGGCCACTGATCGACCAGTTGCGTGAGCAGTTCGCAGAGAATTCGACCGTTCTCGGAGATGTGCAGACCCGAGTTGAAGCGGATCTCGACACCCGTCATGGGTGCCTCTTCGCCGAGGCGCTGGGCGTACGTCGGACGACCGCCGAGCCGCCAAGCCCGTTCGCTCTCGACCAGCCCGTGGAGGAACACCACGATGTGGCTCTGTGCATTGGGGTACGCGGTCGCGAGCGACCAGCGGTCGAGTTCGATGCGCTTGCCGTCGACGCGGACCGACATCTCCGTCGCGAGCGGCGACCCCTGCTCGAGGAGCTTGTCGCCGATGAGGCCTTGGACGACCGCGATCACGGCGGCCGCACGGGCATCCTCGGATAGCTTTCGAGAGTTCGGAGCGAGCGTGTCGATCGCGTTCCCGATCTGGGGTCCGGCGGTTTTCGTCGACAGCTCGATCGCGCTGTAGATGCCGTCGGTGATGGTGTCGTGGAGGTACTTGACCGGCTTCGCGCCCGGACCGGTACCGAGGCCGACGAAGCCGAAAATCCGATCCGAAATCGCCCGGTGTACCTTGCGAATTCCTTCGGCGGCACCGCCGATCTCCGTGAGACCGAGTTCCGCGAGCGCACCGAATTCGGTGGGCTGAGGTTGCTGCATGCCAACGAGTGTACAAATGTTCACCGAGTTGGGGAATACTCATTCATTGAGAATTTCGGTGGGCGCCCGGATCAACTGCGCAGCAGGGACGTCAGCTCAGCGAGTCCGCCCAGCACAGTGGCTATGGCGATCGCCGCAGTGGTCTTGCCACCGGTGAGGATCGACCCCAGTTCGAACTGGTATCGGCGGCGACTTTCGGCGTACACACAAAGTGCCAGCGGTATCGAAATCCCGACCGCAATGATCGCGAGAAAGCCGATCTCGCGAACGGTCAACCGGGCCAACAACAATGAACCGAAGATGATCGACAAAGCGGTTCGCTGCCACGCAAGGGCAGTCCGCTCCGGCGCCATCCCCGGATCCATTTACAGATCCACCAGGAAGAGCATCAGGCCCGCGCCGATGAGTCCGACGGCAACCACGATGGTGGGAATTCCCATGGGAAGCGGCTGCCCATTGCGCATGGCCCGCTCGGCGAACGCCCACCGGAACCACGACGCGATCGCCGCGCCGATCCCGAGGACGACAAGGAGAAGGGCGAGCACTTTCTTCGCCGCCGGGGAAATGGCGAGTGGCACGGCATGTACCGCCACGCCGGCGGCGAGAAAGGCTAGAGAGGTCCGTATCCAGGCCAGGAAGGTCCGTTCGTTGGCCAGACTGAATCGCGGATCGGGTTCATCCCCGGTCTCGTAGATCCAGCCTGGCCATCGTTTCGGCGCTTCCACACCGACACGGTACCGACGAACGTCAGGCCCAGACGACCTTTCCGGGCGCCTTGATCAACTCGGGGATCTTCGGCGCGTAGAACTTCTCGACCACGGCCCGCTTGATCTTCATCGTCGGGGTCAGCATGCCGTTGTCCATCGTCCACTGATCGTGAACGATGATGATCTTCGACAGGTGCTCGTGCGGCGGAAGGGTCGCGTTGACCTCCTCGCGGAGAGCACCGAGCTCCTTGGTGAGCACATCCTTGGCGCCCGAATCTGCAGAGAGACGCTCCTGGGCGTCCTCCGACAACATCATCAGCGCGATCGGTTGCGGCAGGTCGAAGCCGGCCACGCACACAGCCTCGATAGCCGAGCTGACGGACAGCTTGTTCTCGATCGGCACCGGCGCGACGTACTTGCCTTTGCTCGTCTTGAAAAGGTCCTTCACGCGACCGGTGATCCGGACATGACCCGTATCGTCCACCTCGGCCATGTCACCGGTCTTCAGGAAGCCATCGGAACCGAGGTCCTCGGCGGTCTTCTCCGGGTTCTTGTAGTAGCCCAGCATGTTGCCCGGACTCTTGACCAGGAGCTCACCGCTCTCTGCGTCGATCCGGTATTCGACCCCCTGGTTCGCCACTCCGACGGTGCCCACCTTCGCGTGACCCGGGCGGTTTGCGTGCGAGTAAGCAGCGTTCTCCGTCATTCCGTAGACCTCGAGGAGTTCGAGTCCGAGACTGCGGTACCACTGGGTGATATTCGCCGGGAGCGGTGCGGAACCGGTCAAGGCGACGCGAACATGGTTCAGACCCAGCTGCGTGAGGATCTTCTTCTTGATGACCTTGTTCAGAATCGGAATGTGGAACAGGATGCGTTGCTTCTCGAGCGGCAGCTTGTGGCACACACCTTGATAGAACTTGGTCCACAGGCGAGGAACGGAGAAGAAGATCGTCGGCTGGGCACGCTGGAGGTCCTCGACGAAGGTATCGAGCGTCCACGCGAAGTACACCGCGCTGCCGAAGTACAGCGAAAGCGTCTCGACGGCTTCCCGCTCGGCGACGTGTGCGAGAGGCAGATACGACAGGAAGCGATCTTTTTCGTCGACGGGGAACATCTCCGAGAGTCCGACCGGGGCGGACATCATCGCCTCATGCGAGAGCATGACCCCCTTAGGCTGGCCGGTGCTGCCTGAGGTGTAGTGAAGCGTGGCAACCGCCGTCGGGTCGATGTGGTCGGCGTTGGCAGGAAGCGGTTCGGTCTTGGCGACGAGGTCGTCCCATTGCGGCGCATCCGGCAGCGGCGACAGGGGCGTCGCTATGACGGGCAGCTTCGCCGGAATAGCGTCGGCCGCAAACTTCCACAGTTCCTGCATCTTGCCGACCACGATCGCCTTCGCGTCGCTGTGCTCGAGTACGTACGTGATCGTGGGCGCATCCATCGTCGGATAGATCGGTACCGACACCTGACCGGCCATCAGAATCGCGAGGTCCGCCATGAACCAGTGCGCACTGTTCTTTCCGAGGACCGCGATCTTGCTGCCCTCCGGATACGTCGCCTTGAGGTAGGCAGCCATGCGGCGGACCTCATCGGAGACCTGCGCCCACGTGTAGGTCGCAACCTCACCGGACTCACTGACCGGCTGCGTCAGAAAGACGCGGTCTGGCGTCTTCTCTGCCCAATACAGAAGGCAGCTCGGCAAGCTAGTTCGGTTGTCTGAACTTGACAATTCGGTTCTCCTAAAAGAGTGCTTTGGCGCAACCTACTGGATTCGGACATTCCGGTCCAGACCGTACCGCGATTCTCACAGCCCCAACCCGGGTATACCAGCCGCCAGCGCCGTGCGGAACGTCATGCCCAGTTTCCTCAGTGATCGATTCGGATGGTTCTCCTGGGTGCGCTCGGCCAGGAAGTACCTGTTCGCGATTTCGGCTTCTTGGTCTCTCGGATTATTGTCTCGAAAAACAAACTAATAGGTCTTTTTTGTCCTGCCCCGACGGCGAGTCAGTCATCGACCGATCCCGGTGTCATGCCAGCGTTCAGCCGTGCACTCCGCCCTTCGCCTGAGCCTCGCCTGTCTTGTGATGCCCTCTGCCACAGTCGCATCCAGTCTCGTCAGCAATCCCATCGCAGCGGCAGCCACACCCGAGAAGACCGTCACCGTCTCCTACGGCGGCAAGACGATCACCGCCCGCATGCACCCGGTGACGCTCCGCGCGCCGGGCTTTGAGGTGCTCCTTCACAAGGCAGACGGCACCCTCGCGCCGCAAACGGTCGGTGCGGAACGCACTTGGCTCGGGTCCGTTGACGGGGACACATCGGCGCGGGCATCCGGCATCGTGCGGTCCGACGGCGTCTTCGAGGGGTTCGTCGCCTTCGATCGTGGGTCGACG
Source organism: Nocardiaceae bacterium (assembly GCA_021372355.1). Classification (GTDB taxonomy): domain Bacteria; phylum Actinomycetota; class Actinomycetes; order Mycobacteriales; family Mycobacteriaceae; genus Smaragdicoccus. Next base: position 39,193 of record JAJFUQ010000208.1, read on the forward strand.
TGGCGGTTCCGCGACGGCACGGTCTACGAGACACGCGGACTGACGCCGCCCGCGGCCTTCAAGTGGCCATCGGCGACAGATGCCGCCCTGAACGTGTCGACGACTCCCGGCCAGGCCGGCACGACCACTTACCGCTTCGACCTCGGATTCGATCTCGCCAACGACTGGTTCAAAGATCCGGGGACCATCAACGGGTCCGTCGACAAAGCCCTCGATGCGGTCGAGTACACAGCGTCCTCGATGCTCGCGCTCTACGAGTCGAACGCACTGCTGCGCCCCGCGATCCGTCGCGTCGTCATCCGAGGCGACGCGACGAAAGACCCGTACAGCGCAGGCGGCACGCTCGATAAGGCGAAGGCCGAATGGCAGACCAACCAGGCCGCCGCCGGCGTCGACAACGTGATCCTGCAGAGCAACCCCTCGGGTGGCGGCGGAGTCGCCTGGGTGTCCACGGCAGGTACCACGTCCGGCGTAAGCGACAACGACGGCTCGGGTTCGAATCCGATCGTCATCAGGCACGAAGTCGGCCACAACTGGGGCGCGCACGACAACCACACCAACGGCCCCGAGGGACCGACCGTGAACTCTGGCAATCAGTACGACCGCTTCGACGGCACCGAATTGAGCGCGATCTTCCGCTATCGAGCATCGCGTCAGGCCGCAACCGCACCCTTCACGGCCGAGGGAACGTTTGCAGAACCACTCCCGCCGTATGCCGCGCTCGACCTCGTTGACGACCTCGACGCGACGGTCCCCGTCTCGTTCCTGCCTACCGCGAACGACCACGATGCCAACGCCGATGCGCTGTCGCTGACCGCTGTCGATGCGACGAGCCATTCCGGCGGGACTCTTACCCGCAGCGGAAACGCCGTGACTTACACGCCGCCCGCCGTGTCGACGCAGACTGTGGACTGGGCACAGTACGTCGTCAGCGACGCGACCGGCAAGACCGCCACCGGCGTCATGCTGTTCCGCCTCAATCCCTATGTAGCGCCGCCCGCCGCAAACACCTGGACGAGTGCACAACCGGTGGCGGGCGGAACCTACGAGATCCGCAACCTGCAATCGGGGTTCGTCGCCGCGGCTCCGGTCGGCGCGACAGGGACGGCACAGCTGGTCCAACGAGCGCGAGGTGACCAAGCTGCACAGTTCGTGATGTCACCCCAGGGCACGGGCTACGCCCTCAAGAACAAGGCGACCGGACTGTGCGCCGACGTCGAGGGATCGTCGACGGCCGACAACACCCGAGTGCTTCAGTACGCGTGCCACGGGGGGACGAACCAAACATGGCGGGTGGCGAACAATCCCTCGGGCGGTACCTCGTTCATCAACGCCTCGACCGGAAAATGTCTTGCGCCACTGGATGGATCGCTCTCAATCGGGGCTGGTTTGGTACAGGTGACGTGTGGAATCGCACGCTCGCAACGCTGGGATCTGGGTACTTCGCCCGCGTCCGAGTGGCCTGCCCTGTCACCGGCGACGACGAATCCGTACGAGATCGTCAATGCCACCTCCGGGCTGCACGCCGGCATCCCCGCTGGTTCCACCGGCTTCGCGAACGTCATCCTGCGTACTGAAGGCGTGGGTACGCGATTCACGTTGATGCCCACCTCCGACGGGACTTACATGCTCAAAGAGCAGTCGCAGAACGGCTGCATCGACGACAGCGCGCAGTCTGGGACCACGATCGGAATCTGGTACTGCACCGCCAACGGCCAGCAGTCGTGGAGCGTGCGTCAGCACCCGTTCGGCGGCGTCGCGTTCGTCAACAAGGGCAACGGCAAGTGCCTCGGCACCGAAGGTGACGCCTCCACCGCCGGGACGAGGCTGTACCAGCTGCCATGCTCGACTGCAGCAACCCGCCGCTGGACCCTGGCCGAGGTCGGTGGCACCACACCCCCGCCGCCTCCACCAAGCTATTTCGAGAACACGACCGATTACGCGATTCCGGACTACAACACCACCGGCGTCACGAGCCCGATCACCGTGGACCGGACCGGAAACGCGCCCTCGACGCTCAAGGCCTCGGTTCGAATCCTGCATCCGAACAGTGGCGATCTCGTCGTCTCGTTGATCGCCCCTGATGGCACCGTTTACGTGCTGCAGAACCGCCAGGGCGGCACCACCGACAACATCATCAAGACGTTCACGGTCAACGCATCGTCGGAGATCGCGGCAGGCGTCTGGAAGCTCAAGGTCGTCGACCGGGCCCGGCTGAGAACCGGAACGATCGACTCGTGGAGTTTGCAGTTCTAGACATTGCCCTCATCCCACGGAACATCCTCAGGCAACCCGGCCGCTGGTCCGTCGCCGCGGCCCTCCGAAGGGCAAGACAGCCCCAGGGTGTACGCCGCCATCGAGATCGAGCCCGCGGCATGGCCCTCGACAAGTGGCTGCAGCGGCTCGTCGCCAGCCAGTCCGGCGACGTAGAGCAATGGCCAGAAGTGGTCGGGAGTCGGCACCGCGAGGTCGTAGTCACGGTGCCCGTCGAGCGTTGCGATGTCGAATGGTCGACTCGTCAGGATCTCACGGGCATCGTCATCGAAACGCTGCGCCCAGGGGAAGGGCGAATCCGGCATCTTGTAGTTGACCGCGCGCAGGTTGTGCACGATGTTGCCGCTGCCGACGATGAGCACTCCGTCGTCGCGCAGCGGTCGCAGCTTCTCCCCCAACTCGAGGTGCTGATCCGCCGGTTTGAACGCGTTGAGGGACATCTGGACCACCGGGATATCGGCTTCCGGAAAGGCGTGCAGCAACACGGACCAGGTGCCGTGGTCGATCCCCCAGCTGTCGATATCGCGCCCGACCCAGCGCGGCTGGCACACGTCTGCGACCTGGTACGCGAGCTCGGGCAATCCGGGCGCCGGATATTCGACGTCGAACAACTCCTGCGGGAAGCCGTAGAAATCGTGGATCGTGCGCGGTCGCGGCATCGCGGTGACCGCCGTCGCGTTCGTGTACCAGTGCGCGGAGATCACGAGAATCGCACGCGGACGGGGAACCGACTCTCCGAATATTCGCCAGGCCTCGGTATATCGGTTGCGGTCGAGCGCATTCATCGGGTTGCCATGACCAAGGAATGCCGCGGGCATCGTCACCAGATCACGGTAATCCGGCGTCTACCGAGTCAGCTCCACGATCGCAGGAACAGATGCGTTCCGAGCGCGACGATCACCAGAGCCAACGGGATGTGAATCGCCGCGAGCCCACCTGTTTCGCCCACGAGTCCGCCGAGGTAGACCTCGACCGCAAGCAGTGCGGCGTAGACGAGCCCGAGAGCCACCAGCCATCGTCGTGCGCGCAGCTGCAACAACCCGAAGGCGCAGGCAAGAATCGCCAGACCGAGTGCGATAAGCCCGCCATCGCCATGGACGTCGATCCACTCTTCGTCGTAGCCCTCGCCTTCGCGAAGGAAGAGGCCTGCCCACACGCCTTGCAACACAACGGTGAAACTCGACAGAGCGATGAGGAAACTGAAGACACGACTCGACCGGTCGGATGTCACCGATCCAGTGTGTTTGTGAAGTTCAGAAGATTGCGCTTGTCCCATGGCACCCCTCCGCCGAGAGCGCGGCCCCACTGCCAGGGTCTGCCGTCAATGCTACCGACGAACGGTCACCGCGGCTGCTGCCGGCGCAACGCCTTCCGAAGGGTCCGCACGGTGCGCGCGGCGTGCGCCCGCTGGGCCTCACACACCTGCGCAAAGTCATGTTCGTTCGTACCGTGTGCGTGATCGCGCGACTTCCGCCAGCGTTCCTCCTGGTCCTCATTCCAGCGGATCAAGTTGTTGAGCAATCCGGCGTCGTACCCACACATCGCGGCGACCACCGACGCCCGCAACGAGCCGGGGCCCGCAGACTCGACGTGGAACAGATCCACCATCACCGGATGGATCTCGGGCGGCGCATCGTCCGCCGGGCTCGAACAGACGTCGACATTGGCGTACACCCGGCCCCCGAGACGCTCCGCCAGCTCGGCGTCACGACTCGCAACGGTGTCGGCAAGGTGAGTCACGAGAATCTCGAGATGTTCGGCGACGAAGGGCGATCCCTGCAGTTCGGCACTGGCGACAACCTTGTCGCCATCGAGTGTGAACGTGATTCCCAGAATCTCGCGGTTGAGGTCGTTGACCGCACGCAACGCTGCGTCATGGTCTTGCACACCGAGGACCATCTGCGCGAACAGTCGGATGAGCGGCGAATGGCGACGTGTCTGAATGAAGACGACCGCTGAGCCCTCGGGATACCGAAAGTCGCCGTCGAAGTCCCGGATCGGCCGGTGCCCGAGCATCGGCCGAAGGACTTCCTCGATCAACTCATCGAGGTGGACCTTTCCGCCGGGACGAACTACTTCGACACTCGCCCGCGCTTCCGGGAGGTGCCGTGCGACATGCCAATCAACACTGGTGATGAGGAACGACGGATGCACGACCACGTACGCACGCCGAAGCGCATCCACGACCAGACTCGCCACTTGGTCAACGTGGGTCGCGGGAAGTACGACGGTGTAGTGCTGGGCACCCTTGGACGACTTGGCGAACCCGAGTTCGCGAAGCTGGCGCCGAGCTGTCTTGCTGAGCTTCTGACTCGACGCGAGCACGCGGTTGCTCGCGGCTTCCACGACGATGTGATCGCCGTCGCGGCGCATGTGGACGGATGCTGCAACACCATCGAATTCGTCGAGGCCTTCGCGGCGAACGTCGAGTGCGGCACGCGGTTCAAGCTCGTCCAGAGCGTCCGCCAGTGATGCCAGAAAGCGGCGCCAGGCACTTTCCAGCGCGTCGTCCAGACCCGATCTGCTGTGGCTCATGAGGTCTCCAACTGCCGGCCACTTCATTGTGGCGGCAAAAATCGTACCGCGGAGATACCTACTTCAAGGCCCAGAATGGATAAGACCCCCTCCGGCAATGCCGGAGGGGGTCTGTAGTAGCGGGGACAGGATTCGAACCTGCGACCTCTGGGTTATGAGCCCAGCGAGCTACCGAGCTGCTCCACCCCGCGTCGGTGTGAACACAACATTACCCAGAGCTAGATCACACTCCAAATCGCGTGGTCAGAGGCTTTTCCCGCACAAATTCCCAGGTCAGCGAGACGTCAAAGTGACCCAGATCGCAAAGATTCCGTGATCTACGCCTCGAAAGTTTTCGGACCCCTTTGCGCGAGTCCTGCCCGGGCCCCCGGACGGAGCAGGCCGAAGCCTGTCAAGCATGGGTCAATTTCTCGAATTATTAAGCGCTGCAATGCCTTTAATACGTCGGTACGTTCGGTCTCGCCTGCGGAGCACCCCTCCGCCAGTGTCGAAAGGATCGAAAAACATGTCTTCCCTCGTCAAGAACTCGCGCACCCTGGGCCTCGCCTCGGTCGCCGGCGCCCTCGCCACCGTTCCCGTCGCCTTCGCGACCGGTCCGGCCAGCGCAGCCGCCGAGACTCACGACTGGAGCGGCGTCGCGCAATGCGAGAGCGGCGGCAACTGGAGCACCGACACCGGCAACGGGTACTACGGCGGCCTGCAATTCGCGCAGGGCACCTGGGAGGCCAACGGCGGCACCGCGTATGCACCCACCGCGGCGCAAGCCACCCAGGACCAGCAGATCGCGGTCGCCGAGAACGTGCTCGCCACTCAGGGCCAGGGCGCGTGGCCGACGTGCGGGCAGTACCTCAGCGGCGGGTCGACGCCCTCTCCCCAGTCCGCGCCGGCACCGGCACCGGCCGCCACGCTCGTGAGTAATGAGGCTCCGGCACCGCACTTGCGCGCCGTCGCGTTCACGGCACCGCAGGCTGACTTCTATGAGGCTCCCGTGCCCGAAGCGATCGTCGAGACCAGCTTCGATCAGGTACCGGATCAGGCCGCCGTGCGGGTCGAGGTTCGGACCGACGAAGTTAGGTCGCGTATTGAGGCCGTGAAGGACCGTATCGTCGGCCTCCTGCCGCACGGCAAGCGAGGCCACGACTGCCCCTGATTCGACGAAAAGGGCCGTTCCGCGCGTGCGGAACGGCCCTTAGTCGTCTTACGGACTAGCCCCCGAGAGCCTCGTACGCCTTGATCGCCTTGTCCAGACGATCGAACGCCGCGCCAAGCTGCCCGAGATCACCGCTCGTCTGCGCCGTGCGGACGGCCTCGAGCGAAGCGTCGATCTCCTTCACCGCGGCATCGCGTGCCGGGTTGGACGCTCCACCCTGCTGGTTCGGCTGGTTCGGCTGAGTGGGCTGCGCCGGAGGCGTTCCCCCACCCTGATCGGCGGTGGCGGCCTCGCTTGCGATTCGATCACCGAACACCTGAGTGAGCGCTTCTTCCAAGGTCGGCGCGTACCCGACCCGGACGACTCCGCCCGCACTCGATGGCAAGCGGTAACTCACCAACACACGAGACAGCTGCGGGAACGACGTCGTCGTGTTCTTACGCTCGGTGTACAGCGGCTCGACGTACAGGACGCCACCATCAGCGAACGGATACGTCAGCAGGTTGCCGTACTTGACCGTGTTCGAACCCTGCAACAGCGTCAGACCATTCGCGACCCGGTCGGTCGTGGTCATCGAACTCTGCATCTGCTGCGGACCTTGCGTCTGCGAGTCCGTCGGCAGTTGCAGGACGGTCAACTTCCCGTACGTGGCCGGATCGCTGCTGGCCATGATGTACGCCGACAGATACGGACGGTTGAAGCCCACCATCGCGCTGGTCAGGTTGAATACCGGCTTCCCGGTCTTCTGATCACCCATCAGGACGTAATACGGCGGCTGCGGGCCGGCGTCACCACCGTCGACCGTCGGGTCGTCTGGCACCGACCAGAAGGCGTTGTTGGTGAAGAACTCACGCGGGTCGTCCACGTGGTAGCGCGTGAGCATCTCGCGCTGGACCTTGAACAGATCCTCCGGGTAGCGGAAGTGGTCCCGCAGTTCCTTCGAGATCGCGCTCTGCGGCTTGACCGTCCCCGGGAAGACACCCATCCAGGCCTTGAGCACCGGGTCCTTGTCGTCGACCTGGTACAGCGTGATGGTGCCGTCGTAGGCGTCGACGGTCGCCTTCACCGAGTTCCGGATGTACGAGACTTCCTTCTGCGGAAGCGCTCGACCGGTCGTCTGGTCGATGCTGTCATTCACCGAATCCTGCAGAGAGGTCTTCTGCGCGTACGGGTAACTCGCCAACGTCGTGTAAGCGTCGACGATCCAGACGATCCGGCCACCCACAACCGCCGGGTAGGCGTCGCCATCGGTGGTCAGCCAGGGCGCTACCTCGGTGACGCGGTCCCGCGGGTCCCGGTTGAAGATGAGCTTCGAGTTCTCGTTGAGCCCGCCGAGGATGATCTTGCTTTCCATGTACTTCGCCGCGAAGGCCAAGCGGTTGAACCAGTTCCCGACCGACACTCCACCCTTGCCGTCGTAGGTGAAGTTCGTGGTGTCGGTGTCGTACTCACGCGGAGCCTCACCTGGAGCCGCACCCACGATCGCGTAATCCGGGTCCTCCTCCGCGATGAGTTCGCCGTAGTAGATACGCGGCTGCGTGACCTTCACAAGCTGATTGGCCTTTTGCGAGGCCAGGTCGCTCACCTGGTACTTCGGGTAGCCGCTGTTGCTGGTGTCGCTGGTGTCGCCCGGTACCGCGTTGACTTTGTTCGCCTGCGCGAGCACGAAGCCGTCGCCGTGGGTGTAGACGACGTGCCGGTTGATCCAGTCCCGCTGGTTGCCCTGGAAGTTGCCCGGTGAGAGTTCACGCGCGGCGACGATGTAGTCCTGGGTCTTGCCGTTGATGACATACCGGTCGATGTCGAGCGAGGGCTTGAAACCGTAGAAGTTCTTGAGGTTGATCTGCTGGTTGAACGTCGGACCGAGCACGTTGGGGTCGAGCAATCGTGCGTATTCGATCGTCGTGCGGTCCGCCGGCACATCCGCGGGGTCCCTCGTCCCCTCGCCGCTGTACGCCTCGTACGCGACATTGGTGATGCCGAACGCCTGGCGCGTGGCCGCGATGTTGCGCTGGATGTACTCGGCTTCCTTCTGGGCAGCCTGCGGGCGCACCGAGAACTGTTCGATCGCCAGCGGCCACACCGCTCCGATGAGGATCGACGAGAAGACGAGCAATGCCGTCGCCAGTGCCGGAATCCGCAGGTCGCGCAGGAAGATTCCACCGAAAAACGCGATCGCACAGACGAGCGCGATCGACAGCAGGATCAGCTTCGCGGGCAGCACGGCGTTGATGTCGGTGAAGCCGGCACCGGTGAACGTGGGTTCCTTACGCGAGCTCGACAGCAGCGAATAGCGGTCGAACCAGTAGGCAACCGCCTTGAGCAGCACGAACGTTCCGGCCAGCACCGCGAGCTGAATGCGTGCCGAACGCGTCAGGGCGCCGTCGCGACCCGACAGGCGCAGGCCACCGAAGATGTAGTGCGTGACCAGGTTGGCGATGAACGCGAGCACGATCGCGGTGAAGAGCCAGTTCAACAGCATGTGATAGAAGGGCAGGTCAAAGGCGTAGAAGCCGACGTCGAGGCCGAATTGCGGGTCGTCGATGTTGAAGTCGCCACCGTGCAGGAACAACTGCACCGTCGTCCAGTTGGTCTGTGCGATGAGACCGCACAGCAAACCCAGAACGATCGGGAGCGTCACGCCGAAGCTGCGCAGGCGGCTGACGACCGTCGCGCGGTACCGAGCGAGCGGATCGTTCGGGCCGGCGACCGGGACGAACACCGGGCGAGTGCGGTACGCCATGACCAGCGCGCCGAACAGTGCGCCACCAACCAGAAGCGCAACGACGACGCCCACGAGAATGCGAGTGAGCAGCATTTTGACGTAGACGCTGCGGTAGCCCGTTTCCCCGAACCACAACCAGTTCGTGTAGGCGTCGACGAGCCGTGGCCCGAACATCAGCAGCAATGCCACGACGGCCAGCGAAATGGCGATTATTCGACTTCGCCGGGAAATCGTTGGCAGCCCGGACGATGCCCGATTGGCCACGTGACACTCTCCAAACATGTTAGGGGGTGTGATCTGTCGCCCACTCTACGTAAACGACGGCCCGGTTTGGCCAGTAAGAATCTCGAAGAACGATCTTGCTGTGAGCGGGAGTCGATGAGTGAGTATCGCAGGGACTACCGCAGCGACGAAGGAGCGAGGAGCGGACTGAGGAGCGGACTGAACCATCACGCATGGGAAGATTCCCCCCATGGCAGGCACACCCACCCAGTCCGACCTCGGCCGCGCCATCCGTGACATCGCCGACCACCTGGGCGACATAGCGGAGGCGAACGCCCGTCCGGGACTGTTTGCACTGGTCGAAACGAGCGCGCTCCTGCAGCAAGACCCCGCGCTGGCAGACCAGCTCAGCGACGGTTCGGTCCTCACCGCGATCGAGCAGGAATCCCACGCCGACGACGTCGAAGAGATGCTCGCGACGACGTCGTGGCCGCCGACGGTCATCGGGTGCGTTCTGGTTCAGCCGATCGTCGTGCTGCCGCCGCAAGCCGAACAGGACCTCGACTCCGCGTTCGAACCGCTTCTCGCCGACCCGACCGCCGCGGACGAGGCTGCCCGGACGGCCGCCACGTCACATCCCGAGCATCAGCGCGCTCGTCTGCACGTCGGCGTCCTGCGCGGCGGAGTTTCCGTCGCGCTCCTCGAGATCACGGTCGACGGCGTGCGGGAATTCCGAATTCACCCGAGCCTTGCGACGAATCTCATAGAAGCACTTTTTCGCACGCTCGATTAGGGCGTGTCCTCAGCAGGCGGGGAGGTTCTTCCCGCCCGAACTGAGGGACTTGAGGGAGTCCACAGCGTCGGCAAGTCGCGTCACCTTGACGAGTTTGAGCCCATCCGGCGCGTTCGCCGTGGCTTCCTTGCAGTTATCCGCCGGAACCAGGAAGTACTGCGCGCCCGCGTCCTTGGCCGCTTCCATCTTGTAGCGAATTCCGCCGATCGGTCCGACCGCGCCTACGGAGTCGATCGTGCCGGTGCCGGAGATGAACTTGCCGTCGTTGAGCGGCCCTGGCGTCAGCTTGTCGATGACCGCGAGGGTGAACATCAAACCTGCCGAAGGACCGCCGATGTCGGCGAGATTGAACGTGATCGTGAACGGAACGTCGGCGTCCTCCGAGATCCCGACCCCGAGGTAGCCGCGCGCCTTGTTGTCAGGTCGCGCACCGACAACGACCTCCACCTTGGTGTCCGCGCCGTTGCGCTTCACCGTGAGCGGGAGTGTCGAGCCGGGCTTGCGGGAGCCGATGATCTCGGTCGCGGCATGCGCTGAATCAACCGTCTGACCTGCGATTTCGATGATCTTGTCGCCCTGCTCGAGCTTGCCGGCAGACGGGCCGTCGGTGGCGACCTCGCCGACCGAGACCTCGATCGAATAGCCGAGGTAGCGCGCGGCGGCGAGTTCGGCCGAGTTCTCCGACCTCTTGAACTCCGCCTGATTGCTCTTGTCGATCTCGTCCTTCGACTGTCCGGGCGGATAGACCTCAGAACGCGGGACGACGCCCGCACTGCCGTCGAACCAATACGCGAGCGCCTCGAAGATCGAGAGTTTCGAGCGCACGGAAACCGTCGTCATGTTGAGGTTGCCCGGCGGATTCGGGTCGACGACGGCACCCTCGATGTCAACGACGGGCTTCTCGACGTCCTTCTTGACTTCGACCTTGCCGAGGGTGTTGTACGTAGGCCCGGGCAGGAGGACCACATACGGAACGGTGACCTCAGACCCGAGCACACCCAAGGCAGCGATCGGCACAAGTGCCGCAAGCATCGTGGCGATCCGTACGTTCATCACCGTCAGCGTAAAGCAGGTTCGCTCATAGCTGACTTTCGCCCACGGCGTAGTCTGGCCGGTCCCAACTTCGGAGCCTCCCGGTACGGTTGAAACTATGAGCGATTTCGGTTTCGGCTTCTCGCCGGAGGACTCCGACCCCGACCGCAAGCGCGGCCCGGAGGGTCAGGGCAATCCGTTCGGCTTCGGCGCCGGCGGCCCCGGCCAGGGTGCTGGCTTCGACGCCAACGCGCTTGGCCAGATGCTTCAGCAGTTCGGCCAGATGCTCACGAACATGGGCCAGGCGGCGAAAACGGGATCGGGGTCCAATTCCCCGATCAACTACGACCTCGCCAAGCAGCTCGCCCACCAGTTCGTCGGGTCGACCCCATCGATCTCCGCAGGTGCGTCGTCGGCGGCTGCCGATTCCGTTCACCTCGCCGAACTGTGGCTCGACGAGGCCACGACCTTCCCGGCCGGCGCCACCCGCACCGTCGCGTGGAGCCCGCGTGAATGGATCGACGGCACGATCGACACGTGGAAGCGCCTGTGCGACCCCGTGGCCGCGCAGATCAACGGCATGTGGACGCAGAACATCCCGGCGGAGGCACAACAGTTCGCGGGCCCGGTCCTCGGGATCATCGGTCAGATGGGCGGTATGGCGTTCGGCTCTCAGCTCGGACAGGCACTGGCCCAGCTGTCCAAAGAGATTCTGACCTCGACCGACATCGGACTCCCCCTCGGACCGAACGGTGTCGCCGCCGTTCTGCCGGGCGCGATTTCGCAGTTCGCCAAGGACATCGAGCAGCCCGAGCGCGAGGTGTTCGTCTTCATCGCGGCTCGCGAAGCTGCGCACCAGCGACTTTTCCACCACGTTCCGTGGCTGCGTCAGCGCGTGCTCGCGACCGTCGAGGAATTCGCGCGCGGTATCAAGGTCGACACCTCGGCCATCGAGGAACTCGCCTCGGGAATCGACCCGATGACGATGTTCAGCGACCCGTCGAAGCTCGAGGAGATCCTGTCGAAGGGCGCTTTCGAGCCGCAGACGACTCCCGAGCAGAAGGCGACGCTCGAGCGCCTCGAGACCCTCCTCGCGCTCATCGAGGGCTGGGTCGACACCGTGGTGAAGCAGGCACTCGGCGAGCGGCTGCCAGGCGTGGGCGCGATGTCGGAGACGCTGCGTCGCCGCCGCGCAGCCGGTGGGCCGGCCGAGCAGACGTTCGCGACGCTCGTCGGACTCGAGCTGCGCCCCCGCAAGCTGCGTGAGGCAGCCGCACTGTGGCAGCAACTCACCGACCAGCGCGGAATCGAAGTTCGCGACGCCGTGTGGGAGCACCCGGACCTCATGCCTGACGCGCGCGACCTCGACGACCCGTCCGCGTTCATCGCGCACACCGGCGTCTCGAGCTCGGATTTCGACGAGGCTCTGCGGAAGCTGAACGAAGAGGAGCCCGGCGAAGAGCCGAAGTAGCGGACGCCAGGACACTAGAGCTGGAGCTGCGTCGTTTCGTCGAACTCGATGGTGTCCTGCGTGCCCTTCACAGTGAGTGTGTAGGTCCCGCTGGGCACACTGTCGAGCACGAAGACCGCGTAGCTGGAGCCAGTCTTGCCGCCCGGACCAGGCTGTTCATAGACGGCCGGACTTCTGTCGTCCATGTGCATCTGCAGCCCATTCGGGTCGGTCAGAGTCCACGAGCTCGCCTGATAGAAGATGTCGCCGCACGATTCCGCGCACGAGAACGTGAACTCGATCCACAGTTCGTGCTTGCCTTTCTCGCCTTGGGCGTAGCTCGGCCAGAGGTAGGCGCTCGCCAACTGCAGCGACGGTCCCGACCCGATCGTCTGACCGACGGAAATTCCGCGCGGTTCCTCGGTCACGACGGTGCCGTTGGGCCCAAACGGAATCCGCGTCTGGTTGGTTCCCGCGTCGCCGTAGACGAGAACCATCGTGTCGAGGAGTTGGTTGAGGCCGGCGAACTGCGCTTGCACCGTGATCTCCCGCTTCGCAGTGCCCTGCCCGATAGCCAACCCCGGAATCTTGGGACTCGTGAACTCGAGGTCCGAGTAGTCGTCCTTCCACTCGAGATGACCAACGCGCCCCGTGTCGTTGTCGGTTCCGTCAAAGCCGGGTCGATGCGCCGCATTGATCAGGTTCCGATAGGTCAGCGCGATGTCGATCTGCACCTGGGAGTCCTGGAGGGACTTCGCAGTCACCTTGTCGACGGTGATTTCAAAGCCGTCGTACCAGGCTTTCTTGCCGATCGCGCGCTCCACCGATTCACCGGAAGCCTTTGAGCCGGATTCCGAAACCGCGCTTCCATCGGTGCTGTTGCCACACGCCGCAACGAGCAGAGCGAGCGCACTCAATAGCGTCACAACGACTCTCATCGATCATTCCTCCCACCTGAATGGTCAGGCCTGTGGATAGCGATGTCCACGCGATCCCCTTTTCTGGCAATACTCGAGCTCGTGGCCCGCTCGCAGACGCTTCGACTCAACCCCGAAACCATCGTTTTGCACCGTCGCAATGGCGACGTTCAGTTCGGCTGGGACCCCGACTCCGCGGTCGTCGTTCCGGTCGAATCGAGTGCGGATCGGCGCGCGGTTCTCGAACTCCTCCGCCTACTCGACGGCACCATGCCCACCGCGGTCGCCGTCCGACGAGCCGCTACCGCGGGACTTCCCGTCGACCGCTCTACCCAGATCGTCGCGGCCCTCCGCAGATCAGGACACATCCTCGATGACCGGAGTGGTCCTGCGCGCACTATCCGTATCCATGGCGACGGGCCGCTCGCCGAGTCGATTTCGGCTCGCTTGTCCGCGACCTCGGTCTCCGTTGTTCGCTCGAGGTCGGTTCGGACGCTGGGAGACGTCCGGCGCTGGCGCTGCGACCTCGTGGTGCTCGCCGACAGCCTCGTCTGGGACCCCTCGTTCATCGCCGAACTCTTGAGTACCGGGCTTGTTCATCTTCAGGTTCGGGTCCGTGACGGGAAGGGAATCGTCGGTCCGCTCGTCGACCCGGGCATCACCAGCTGCCTCCTTTGTGCTGACCTCACACGGTCCGCATTCGACCCGGAATGGCCACTGCTGGCGTCGCAACTCCTCGGGAAGACAGGTATGGGCGGACCGGAAACACTTTCGGCCACAACGTCTTTCGCAATAGCAGAGATTCACAACCACTTCCGCTCTGACGTGAGCCACGGGACCGTCACTCGCAACGCAACCGTTGAGATCTGTACCGACCGGCTCGACACGGGAAAACGCCACTGGCCCATTCATCCGGATTGCGGTTGCCAGAACCTTCACAACCACCCCGGACGGCTCGCCGATACCGTGTCATGATGGGGCTCGTGTCAGATATCCCGCGGCGTCGTTCAGCGCGGAACGCGAAGCTCGCGAGCATCCCGCTGGGGATGGCGGGACGTGCTGCGGCGGGACTGGGCAGGCGGCTTGCCGGCGGCGACCGCGAGGAGATCCGGGCACAGCTGAGCCAGAAGGCCGCTGACCAGCTGTTCACGGTCCTCGGCGAGCTCAAGGGTGGCGCGATGAAGCTCGGTCAAGCGCTGAGCATCATGGAAGCGGCAGTCCCGGACAAATGGGCCGAGCCCTACCGCGATGCGCTGACCAAACTCCAGGCGCAGGCTCCGCCGATGCCCGCCAAGCACGTCCACCGGATGCTCGACCAGCAACTCGGGACGATGTGGCGGCAACGCTTCACGTACTTCGACGACAATCCCGCCGCATCCGCGAGCATCGGTCAGGTTCATCGTGCGGTGTGGTCGGACGGACGCGAAGTCGCGGTCAAAGTGCAGTACCCGGGCGCAGACGAGGCACTCCGCGCAGATCTGAAGACCCTCGGGCGTCTCGTCGGACTCATCACGAACGTCATTCCGGGTATCGACGTCAAGCCGATCATCAGCGAGCTGAACGAACGCACTGAGGAAGAGCTCGATTACCGAATCGAAGCAGACAACCAGCGTCGCTTCGCGAAGATCTTCAACGGCGATCCGAACTTCCTGGTGCCGCGCGTCGTGGCGAGTTCGCCGAAGGTCGTCGTGACGGAATGGGTTGACGCACAGCCGCTTTCGCAGATCATCAAGAGCGGAAGCCAGCACGAGAGAAACCTTGCCGGCGAGCTGATCGCCACGTTCCATTTCTCGTCGCCGGCCTTGGTGGGACTGCTACACAGCGATCCGCACCCGGGCAATTTCATGCTCCGTAACTCCGAGCAACTCGTGGTCGTGGATTTCGGTGCGTGCGCGCCGCTTCCCGGTGGACTGCCGGAGGGACTGGGTGTCATGCTGCGGCTCGCCGCCGCGGAGAAATTCGACGAGCTGATCGACATCCTGCACGAACACAAGTTCGTCATCCCCGGCAAGCAGATCACCGCCGAAGAAATCGACGACTATCTGCGTCCCTTCACCGATCCGATCAAGAGCGAGCGCTTCCACTTCAGTCGTGCGTGGTTGCAGAAGGCCGCCGGCACCGCGGCCTCGGACTTCGACGCGCAATTCCGCACGATCCGCACGCTCCAGATGCCGCCCGAGTACCTCATGATCTTCCGGGTGCTCACCGGCTCCGTGGGCGTGTGCTCACAGTTGAGCGCGGAAGCCCCGTACATGCAGATCGCGCAGCAGTGGCTGCCCGGTCTGGCGGACCAGCATTGACCGACCCGCGGGACCTCCCGCATACCTACGCGTGGGCATGCGAAACGGGCGGGCGCCTGACCGTCGCGCAGAAGGCGACCGTTCGGGCGGGTATTCGTGCGGGGTATGTCGACATTGCTCGCGGCCTGGCAGGTCGACTGTTTCACCGGCCGCCGGCTGTCGATGTTGAGGCGCCGCCGGATTCTCGCCTCACTCGAACCGCGGTCGAAGCCGCGGCCGAGCAGTTGCCGGCAATCGTGGGCCACGGATATCGCACGTGGATGCTGGGAAGTGCGCTGGCCTCCGCTGATCGTCAGAACGTGGACGCTGAACTGCTCTACGTCACGTCCCTGCTTCACGATTCGGGCATGATGCGTGAGGTCGCAGGTCAGGACTTCACGGTTCGGTCGGCGGAACTCTTGCTCGATGTCTTCGCCCGAGCGGGTGAACCCGAAACTCGTGGCCTGCTGGCGGCCGACGCCGCGGTGGCGCACGCGAGTCCGGGACTGTCGGTCGCCGATGATCCGGTCGGGTTCTATGTGCAGGCCGGCGCGATGGCGGATCTCGCCGGTCTACGAATGTGGGATCTACCCGGCGGTCTCCTCGCGCGAGCCTACCGAGAACACCCCGCAGCTGGTGTGCATCAGTCGATCCCGACTCTCATCCGGCGCGAGGCGCGGGACGTGCCGGATGGCAGGTTCGCCCTGCTGCGTCGGGCTGGGATGGATCGAATAGTGCAGGCGTCGCCGACCCGCTTTTACGCGCGCTGAAACGCAGAATGGCTGCCTGGATTCGGCAAATCCAGGCAGCCATTGTGCAGGGCGCGACACGATGTCGCCGTCACGCGCAGTCCTTACGTGGACGACCACGCGGACGCTTCCGAGCGACGATCACACCGCGCTCGAAGATCTCTCCACCCCAGACGCCCCAAGGCTCCTCGCGGCTCAGTGCTTCAGCGAGGCAACGCTGCCGAACCGGGCAAGCGGAACAACGCAGCTTGGCCTCTTCGAGCAGGTTCGGGGTGTCAGCGAACCACAGGTCGGGCTCTTCCCGACAGGGCAATTTCAGCGGAGGCCGGCCGGTCAACACGGCGGTCATGAGGTTTTCTCCTTCAGATTTGGAAAGTCTTGGTATCTCGGTGCGAACCGGGCGACTTCCCTCATCGAGAGAGAAAAAAACTGGCCACGATTCGCGATGATCAGTGGCCAGGTGCTGAATTCAGATCAGCTATGCCACTGCCGATTTACGGCAAAGTGCCACGGGCCACGATCACGCATGGGCTGCGCAGAGGCAGCGGTGATTGTCTGCTTGTAAGCGGCGAGCAGAATCATGATCGGGCACCGTCCTTTCCATTTCCGTAAGGTGACTTCATCCACGGTACGCAACGGTGGACATTTCGCACAACATATTTTCTACCTGCGAAAACAGGCTCCCGAGCTACTGTCCTTCGCGCGCTGGGATGCAGACACCCATGCTCGACGACATCACTTCGCCGTCCGGGCAGGGGTTCGTTCCTTCTTCGCTTTGAACGCAACCGCCCATGCTCGACGAATACACCTCACCCCCAGCACACTGGTTTCGACCTTCGTCGGCGCTGATGCACTGCCCCATCGAGGACGAATACACCTGGCCGGACGGGCAGGCCGCCGCCGAGGCTGGAGCCGGCGCCGGTGGTTGGGTTGTCGTGGTCGCGGTTGGCGAAGTCGCCGGGGCGGACGTCGTCGTGACGGAGGACGTCTGGGTCACCGACCCTCCACCGCCCCCGCAGCCCGCCAGACTGAACGCACACAGCGCGCAAATGGCCGAAACGATGAGACCGAAATGGCGCATGTCGCCTCCCAGGGCGAAGGGCTTCTCGTCCGCGCGGACGCAATCGGAAAGTAGCAAGGTCATGTCCGGATTGCGCCGCTTACAACGGTTTTGGCCCTATCGGGCGCTCTTTTCCTTCACGATCGTCAGCACGTCTTCGCCGAACCGCTCGAGCTTCTTCGCCCCGATTCCCGGAATACCCACCAGCGCTCGCTCGTCCGCCGGCGCGAGTTCCGCGATCGCGACCAGCGTCGCATCGGTGAACACGACGAAGGCCGGGACCGACAGCTCGCGTGACTTCTCCAGCCGCCAGGCCTTCAGCGACTCCAGCAATTCGAGATCGAGATCCGACGGACATTCCTCGCAACGTCCTAACAGCACGGACGCGGCACCATTGAGCGGCTTTCCGCAGACCCGGCACGTCGGACGCTTGCGCTGCGGTTTGTCCGAAACGACCCGGGCCGACGGCAGATTGTCCGGGACGAGCCCGGTGAGGAAGCGCGAGCGCCGTCTCCCCTGGCGGCCGCCCGGATTGCGTGCGAGCGCCCACGACAGTTCGAGGTAGGTACGCGCCCGGGTGACGCCGACGTAAAGCAGTCGACGCTCTTCTTCGAGCCCTTCGTAGTCCGGTCCCGACTCGCTGTCGCCGGACACGTGCGAAATCGGCAGCGTGCCGTCGCACAGACCGATGAGGAAAACCGCGTCCCACTCGAGCCCCTTGGCCGCGTGCATCGACGCCAAGGTGACGCCTTCGACGACCGGAGGATGGCGAGCCTCGGACCGGGCCGAAATGTCTTGGAGCAGCGCATCGATCGTCAGGTCAGGGGCGTGCGCCAGCAGTTCCTCGGTCAGGGTCACGAGCGCGTTGAGCGAGGCCCATCGTTCGCGCGCCTGCGTTCCTTCCGGTTCGGCGTTGGTCAGCCCGAGTGGTACGAGCGTCGCGCGGACGAGCTTCACCAGACCCTCGGCTGAGCGCGCCTCTTCCGGCAGGTCAGATCGGGCAGCGGTGTTCCGCAGGGCCGTGATCGCCTGGCGCACCTCGGCGCGGTGGAAAAACGCCTCACCACCACGCACCTGATACGGAATCCCCAGTTCGGTGAGCGCCTGCTCGTAAAGCTCCGACTGTGCGTTGATGCGGTACAGGACGGCGATCTCCGACAGCGCGGTCCCCTGATCGACGAGGTCCTTGATCTTCGCGGCGACGGCGGCCGCCTCCGCATGCTCGTCGGCATGCTCGGTGAAGACAGGTTCCGGCCCTGGCGGCCGCTGGCCGACGAGCTGCAGCCGCGTTCCCGCGATCCGGCCGCGCGCGCCACCGATCACACGGTTGGCCAGTGAGACGACCTGCGGCGTCGACCGATAGTCGCGCTCGAGGCGAACCAGGGTCGCGTCCGGGTACTTGCGCGTGAAGTTGAGCAGGAACTTCGGCGTAGCGCCGGTGAAGGAGAAGATCGTCTGGTTGGCGTCACCGACGACCGTCAGATCGTCGCGATCGCCCAGCCAGGCATCGAGAACTCGCTGTTGAAGCGGCGTGACGTCCTGAAACTCGTCCACGACGAACGACCGGTAGCGGTCGCGGAATTCGATGGCGATCTGCTCGTTGTCCTCGAGAGCTCCCGCCGTGTGGAGAAGCATGTCGTCGAAGTCGAGGAGCATGACATCGCCGCGGCGCTTGAACTCCTCGTACTGGTCGTAGACCGCGGCGACCTTGCCGGCTTCGGCCGGAACGTTTCGCTTCTCGCGCGTGACGGCCTTGTAGTAGTCCTCCGGGGCGATGAGCGAGGCCTTGGCCCACTCGATCTCGGCGGCGAGGTCTCGAATATCGTCGGTGGACGACGGCAACCCCACGCGGCGTGCCGATTGGCCGACCAGCGCGAACTTGCTGTCGAGCAACTGCCACTCGATGTCGCCGACGACCTTGGGCCAGAAATACCGCAACTGACGCATCGCGGCAGCGTGGAAGGTACGCGCCTGAACCTGATTCGCGGCGCCACCGAGCCCGAGGGCGCGCAGACGAGACCGCAGCTCACCCGCCGCGCGGGCGGTGAACGTCACCGCGAGTACCTGGCTCGGCACGACATGACCGCGCTGCACGAGATGGGCGATGCGGTGCGTGATCGTGCGGGTCTTGCCTGTTCCGGCACCGGCCAGCACACAGACCGGACCGCGGGGTGCGGTGACCGCGGCGAGCTGTTCTGGATCGAGGCCGTCAAGTTGCATGCCGCCCATCATTGCAGCGACCTACGACAAGTCGCGATCAGGCCGTGTCTGACAAATCCGGTCGGATGGGATTTGTCAGACGGGGCCTAGGCTGTGAGTCTGCGCACACGCGGGAAATGTTGTTGAACACCGAGCGTTAACCAGGCTGTGAGTAGTGCCGTGCAAACCGTGAACAAAGCTGTTCGTGAGCCCATCACCATGTACTCGACTGCCTGGTGTGGTTACTGCCGTCGCCTGAAGATCCAGCTCAAGGCCGCGCGAATCCCGTTCGTCGAAGTCGACATCGAGGAAGACAGCGCATCGGCCGATTTCGTCCGTGGTGTCAACGGCGGAAACCACACGGTCCCGACCGTCAAGTTCCCGGATGGCCGCACCGCGACCAACCCAACCCTTGCCGTCGTGGAACGGATGCTCGCCGGTCGCTAGAACGCAGTCGTCAGAGCCAGTGATCGATGATCTTCCGGGCGATCGATAGCCCGCCCGGAAGCAGCAACGGAACATCCGTCTGTGCCGACGTCCAGTCCCCCAGTTCGCGGGCGCGACGGATGTCGTCGCGCGTGAACCAGCGAGCCTCGGCGATTTCACCGTCGCGATATTCGAGTGCTTGCTGCGGGTCCCCGAGCGCGGTGAATCCGAGCATCAGCGACCGCGGGAACGGCCATGGCTGACTACCGAAATACTTGATGTCGGAAACATCGATTCCGACCTCTTCGCGGATCTCGCGCTCGACACATTCCTCGGCCGATTCGCCAGCCTCCACGAAGCCCGCCAGCAACGCGTACCGCGGACCCGAAATTCCGGTGCGGCGGGCGAGCAATGCACGGTCGGCGCCATCGTGAACGAGACAGATGACCGCCGGATCGGTACGCGGGAACTCCTCCCTGCCGCTGGCATGAACGCGCGTCCAACCGGCCCGGGAACGCTGCATCGGACTGCCGTCGAACGAACTGAATGCGGACGCATCGTGCCAGTTGAGCAATGCCAACGCGGTGAACAGCAGCGCCCGCGCATCGGATTCGAGTTCCGCACCGAGAAGCCGAAGCATCCGCAGCGCCTCGTCACCCATCCGCGTCTTCGCCGGGCGGTAGGCCCAGGTGTGCTCACCGTTCCAGAGTCCGAGGAAGACCGCATCCTCCGGCGGCGCGGCTCCGATGACGACGGCGTCCTCGAGCTGCAGCGACCCCTGGTTGACGATCGCGGCGTCCGGGACACCGAAGCGAAGCACCTTCGCTGAGGTCCAGCCCTCTCGCAGCGCAGTCGGATCCGAGCGCAGATGCTCGGCACGTTCGAATCGGTTCACGCTCATGGTCAGCCGTGCACTCGTCGGATGTAGAGAAGTCGGTCGTCCGCCTCTAGCGCGTCGACTTCCGAATCGCCGACGCGAACCAGATGGCCATTGCGGACCACACCCAGGACGATGTCGCGCAGGTGCCGCGGCGAGCCACCGACCTCTTCGCGCTCGACCTCGCGCTCGGCAACCGCGAATCCGGCCTCCGGGGTCAGAAGGTCTTCGATCATCTCGACGACGCGCGGTGTGGTCGTCGCAATGCCGAGCAGACGACCCGCCGTCTCTGACGAAACGACCACCGAGTTTGCGCCGGATTGCCGCAGGAGGTGGGTGTTCTCCGCCTCTCGGATCGCGGCGACGATCTTCGCGTGGGGCGAGAGCTCACGCGCGGTGAGAGTGACGAGAACTGCCGTGTCGTCGCGGTTGGCGGCGACAATGATCGACGATGCGTTGGGCACGCCGGCCAGACGCAGGACCTCGGATCTCGTGGCCGATCCGTGGACCGTCACCAGTCCCATTCCCGCCGCGGCCTCGAGCGCCGCCGCATCGGTGTCGACGACGACGATCTCGTCTGCCGGAACATCGTCGCTGATCATCGCGTTCACCGCAGTCCGGCCCTTGGTGCCGAAGCCGATGACCACGGTGTGATTGCGCACCTTGCGCCTCCATTGCTGAATCTTGAAAGCCTGCCGGGAGCGCTCGGTGAGCAGCCCGAGTGTCGTGCCGACGAGGACGATGAGGAAGAGGATGCGCAGCGGAGTGATGACGAGGATGTTGATGAGCCGCGCCTCAGCGCTCACGGGCGTGATGTCGCCGTATCCGGTCGTCGATAGCGACACTGTGGCGTAGTAGAACGAATCGAGGAACGACAGTTCGTCCCCACTGACGTCCCGATATCCCGACCGATCGAGATACACCATGGTCGCCGCCGCGAGCAGCGCGAGCAGGCCGATGGCGATCCGCTGAACGATTGCGCGCAGCGGACTGGACTGCAGTTCCGGGATGCGCAAGATGCCGACCAGCGCGAACCCAGGCCGGTGACTGAGACGGTCGAGGTCGGCGGCCGTCGGGCGCGGTAGAGCCATCGCGGCTGAGCCTATCCGATCATCGTTGCGAGTTCGTCGACACTCGGCAGGCGGGCGGGGGCCACTGTCCGGCCGCTGCGCACGTAGTGGAACGCGGCCCCGACCCTCGCTTCGACCGCGTCCACGGCCTCCCCGGTCCGCGACGCGACCAGTCGAGCCCACGCGGTTCGATAGACCGCGAGCTGGACGGCAACATGCGCGAGGTCGGCGGGTCCGGGCTCGGCACCGGTTTTCCAGTCGACGACAGTCCACCCGCCATCGCGATTGGCGAAGATGGCATCGATGCGTCCGCGCACGGTCGTGTGGCCGATCGTCGTCTCGAACGGAAGCTCGACCTCGACAGGTGTCCGATCGGCCCACGCCGAATCCAGGAACGCTTCCTGAAGTGCCTCGAAGTCATCGTCCGGCGCGGCATCGGAGTCGGCCGCGCCCGGCAGTTCGTCGACGTCGAGCAACCGGGTTGCACCGAAGCGGCGCTCGATCCATGCATGGAACGCGGTGCCGCGACGGGCCAACGGATTCGGACGAAGCGGCACCGGGCGAACCAGTCGCGCCGCCATCGTCACCGGATCGCTGTGGAGCGAAACGAGCTGACTGACCGAAAGTTGGCGCGGCAGAGGTGCTTCGAGAACGCTTGCATCGCGTCGCAGGTCCGAGAGGACAGCGTCGACGTCCGCCGACCACTCGTCGGGCTCAGGATCGTCCGTGCGCTTCATGGCGGCGCGGACCGCCGCCGCGCCGACCTCGACATCCGCCCGGCGAAGTCCCAGCGGATCGATCGGGAACGAGGCCTCGATAGGGGTCGCGATCATCGGGTTTTCCGCACCCACCGCCGGTGGATCGACCCAACAGCTGATGCTCGCGATGCTCGGCTCCTCGGCGACGACCGAGCGAAGCTTCTCGAGAAACTCCGACGGACCCTTCGGCTTGGCGCCCTTCTCGGCCCAATGGTGTCCCGACACGAACAGCGCACGTTCGGTCCGCGTGAGAGCGACATAGAACAGTCGTCGATCCTCATCCGCACGGCGGGACGCCAGCGCCTTCTTGTGCTGGTCGATCGACGCTTTGAGCTGCTTCTGGTCGTTGACCTTGTCGGTGTCGAGAACCGGAACGCCCTCGGCCGTCTCGCCTGGAATCGAACGGTCGCCACGCAACGCCGGCGGCAACTCGCCGGGAATCGTCATCCAGGTGCCGGTCGACCGTGTCGAGGGGAATACCTCGGACACCACATGCGGGACGGCCACGACCTCCCACTCGAGGCCCTTTGCCGCGTGAACGGTGAGGATCTGGACCCGGTTCGGACTGACGTCGACCTCGCCGGGCGGCAACCCGTCCTCGATCGCATCGGCAGCGTCGAGGAAGTCGAGCAATCCACCCAGCGTCGCGCCGGAATCCCGCCAGTAGCTCGCGACGACATCGGCAAAGGCGTCGAGATTCGCGCGGGACTGCAGCCCGGGCTGGGCAAAGGCCATCTCGACAGCGATTCCCGTGAGGCGCTCGGCCTCCGCGACGAGTTCGGGCAGCGGCAGGCCGACCTTGTCCCGCAGATTGCCGAGGAGCCGATTGAAGGACTTCAGTCGGTGCCAACCCTCGACCGAATACCGACTCGCATCGCCGGGGTCGGCGACGGCATCAAGTAGGCACGCGGTTTCCGCCTCATCCTGTGGCAGATCAGCGCGAACGGACTCTTCGAGCGTCATTCCGGCTTTGTCGCGCTTGGGTGGGGGTGCCAGTTCCTTTGCGCGCTTCCACAGTTCGGCGACGTCACGGAGACCGAGTCGCCAACGCGCACCAGTGAGCAGGCGCAACGACGCCGGACCGAACGTCGGGTCGGCGATGAGGCGAAGCCAGGCGATGAGGTCGGCGACCTCGGGCGTGTGGATCAGACCGCCGAGGCCGACGATCTCGACGGGCAGTCCCTTCGCCCGAAGAGCTTCGGCAAGTGGAGCCGAATCCGCATTCCGGCGGACCAGCACCGCCGCGGTCGGGAGGTCGCGATCCGCTGCCCGCGCGGCTTCGTACTCCCCCGCGATCTGCTCCGCGATCCACTCTCGTTCGCCGGCAACGGTTTCCGTGAGTGCGATGCGCACATCTCCGACCTGTGGGTCGGGTCGGGCGTTCAATTTCGGGACCGGAACCCCGCGATCACGTAGCGGATCTGTGACCTCGTTTGCCAAAGCGAGAGCTTCGATCGGATTACGCCAACTCGTCGTCAGTGGCAATATCGAGGCCGGACGTCCGCGGGAATCTGGGAAGTCGTCGGCGAATCGGGGAAGGTTCGCCGCCGACGCCCCGCGCCAGCCATAGATCGACTGCATCGGGTCGCCGACTGCGGTCACGGCCATGCCGCCGCCCGCTCGCCCGCCGAAAAGCGACGCCAAGAGAATCCGCTGCGAGTGTCCGGTGTCTTGATACTCGTCGAGCAGAATCAGCCGGAACCGTTCACGCTGTGCCTTGCCGACCTCGGCATGATCGGCGGCGAGCCGTGCCGCGAGGGACATGACGCTGCCGAAGTCCATTTCGCCGCGCGCTTTGAGGCTCTGCGCAAGTCGATCGACGAGCGGCAGCAGTGCGACGCGCTCCTCCTGAGTGGCGACGAGGTTGCGAATGTCGGCAATGGGCACTCCGCCACGCCCGCCCGGAAGAACCGCGACGAGGTACGCCAGGTCGTTGCACGCTTTGCGCAGGTCATCGGCGGTTACGAGATGTTCGGACAGCTGGCCGTAAAGCGCCAGCACGGCCGCGGTGATCGACGACGGGACCTTCGGCGTGTCGAGTTCGCCGTCCCAGGTCTGGACGACATGGTGGGCTCGCTGCCAGAGCTGGGTTTCCGAGAGCAGCTTCGACGACGGCTCCACCGGTAGCAACAGCCCGTATTCCGAGACCAGCCGGCCGGCGTACGAGTGGTACGTACTCACTTCCGGCTCAGCGGAATTCAACCGCTCGACGAGATCCGGATTGGTGCGCAGCAGGTCCGATCCGGCGAGCCGATGCAGCCGCTTGCGGATGCGCTGGGTCAGCTGCTGGGCGGCCTTCCGGGTGAACGTCAGGCCGAGGACCTCGTCCGGGTTGGTATAGCCGTTGGCCACCATCCAGACCACGCGCGCCGCCATTGTCTCCGTCTTTCCGGCACCCGCGCCGGCGATGACGAGCGTCGGAGACGGCGGAGCTTCGATGACCGCGGCCTGCTCGGGCGTCGGTCGCGGCAGGTTGAGTGCCTGCGCGATAAGCGATGGGGAGAACTGTGCGCTCACTGGGTCTTCTCCCTCGCTCCGCTCAGCCTGCTCACTGGCCCACCTGCCGGCCGCAGTCTTGAGCCGGGCACGAATTCTGTACCGGGCAGTGTCGGCACTTGTCGCTGACGACCGCCCGGAAAGTCGGTCCGAGGGTCGACTTCGCTGCTTCGCGCACGGTGATGCGCCACTGCGCGGCCGCGAATTCATCGAGCGCCGGCTGCTCGCGTTGCGTGGCGCCGTCCTTGTTGTGCGAATTGCTGACGTAGACGAGCCGCGCCCCACCTGGTTCCTGCGGGCCACCCTCGATCCCGCCCTCGGCGATCGCCAGCTGATACGTCGCCAACTGTGCATGCGACTTGGCTTCGTCGTTGGACACGGGGTTCTTCCCGGTCTTGATGTCCACAACGACGAGCCGGCCCAGCGGGTCCTTCTCGAGACGGTCGATACGACCCGTGATGAGAACGTCGGGATCGTCGGGTCCCTCCGCTCCGACCTCGCACTTCACCGGCTCCTCGACGGCCACGAGTGTCAGATCGGTGCGCGTCACCTGGTGCCAGGCGGCGAAGTTCTCGAGCATCTTCGCCGTGCGCGTCAGTTCCGCACGGGAATACCAACCCGCCCCCATGTCGAGCTCTGACCAGGCACTTTCCAGGCAGCGACGAGCTTCGTCAGGTGACTGGTGCTCGGCGAGGGCCTGTACGAGTGTGTGCACCATGGTTCCAGTGGTCGCCGCGGTCGCGCCCTGCTTGTCTCCACCGACGCGCTGAAGCACCCACCGAAGTGGGCACTCGATGAGCTGCTCGACCGCCGACGGCGACAGCGCGATCGGCTGGCTGCTGTCGCCGAGCGGATCGCGCGTGCTGACGTTCGCGAGGCCGAACCACTCGTCGGGATGCGCTCCGGGAGCGCCGGCAGCCGCGAGCCGGGCGAGGTGTCGGGCCGCCTGCTCACGCCGCTGCGGATCGGTCGTCGGATCGCACACGACCCGGCGCAATTGCCCAACCAGCGCCGGCCCCTGCAACGACCGCTCCGCGCGACTGTCGAACCGCATCGGATCGACGTCGTCAGGGAGCAGTTCCGCAAGAAAGCGGGACCGCATCGTCTCCTGGTCCGCGGACTCCGACGCGGTCACAACCAGGGTCCGGCGAGCCCGTGAGCACGCCGAATAGAACAGCCGGCGCTCTTCCGCGAGAACGGGCGCCATGCGCGAGAGGGTTCCGGAACCGTCGCCCGTACCGTCGAGAACATCGAGCATCTCCGGGGTGTGCAGCAGACTGCCGCGAACCTGAAGGTTCGGCCACACTCCTTCCTCGACCCCGGCAACCGCAACAACGTCCCATTCCCGGCCGCCGGCAGCGTGCGCGCTGATCAACGTCACCGCGTCGGGAACGACGGCTGGGTCCTTTGGACTCGCCGGAACCTCTTGCGCCGTAATAAATCCCACGAACCCGGACAGTGTCGGCCGCAGGAGGCGGTCGGTGTAGGCGGCAGCCTCGTCGAAGAGCGCGACCATCGCGTCGAGGTCGCGGTTCGCCTGGTCGGCGACGACGCCTTGTCGAATACTCGCCCTGACCCAGCCAGATTCCAGACCGCAGGCGCGCCACACCGCCCACAGGACCGGTTCGACGCCGCCCTCCGCGGCAAGGGCTGCATGGCCGGCGGCGAGCACCTTCTGTACGCGACGCAACGGCGCCGACTCATTGTCGGTCAGCTCCGCGATCAACTCATCCGCGTGACCGAGCACCGCGATACGAAGAAGTTCGCCCGAATCATGCTGCTTCCGATCGGCTCGCCGCAGACCACGACGCAGGCGGCGAAGCGCGACCGCGTCGGCACCGCCGATCGGTCCGCTGACCAGCTCAATCGCATCATCGGCGGTGATCCGATTCGGCTCGCCGATAGCACGAAGAACTCCGAGAATCGCCGACACCGCGCGTTGCCGCGGAAGTGGCAGATCGGCCGCGTGTGTGCGGACCGGAATTCCGGCCGCGGAGAGCGCTCGGCGCATCGTGATCGCCGAACGCGGGACCGATCGAACGATGACCGCCATGTCCCGCCAATCGGTCTGGCGCGTGGTCCGCTCACGACGCAAGACGTCGGCAACGTAAGCGGCTTCCTGCGCGGGGCTTGGCAAGACGCCGAACCGAACTACACCGGCGTCCGTCGAAAGAGGTTCGAGCGGCACCCGCGCCGGCCCTGGGAAGCGCGATGCGATCGAGGTGAGTGTCTCGGTGATGGCGTCGTTGGCGCGAAACGACTGTGTCAGCACGATGCGTCGCGTGCGGTCGTCGTCGCCAAGCGAGCTGAGAAAGCGTGCGTCCGCACCACGGAACCCGTAGACCGCCTGGTCGGGATCTCCCGCAACGACGGTCATGTGCGTGCCCGCACCGACCGTCTCGATGAGCTCTGCGGCCTGCGGGTCGAGATGCTGGGCGTCGTCGATGTAGAGGTAGCGCACGCGCGACTGCTCACGACGAAGCAACTCGTCGTCGTTGAGCAGGGCAGACAATGCGGCTCCGACCAACTCCGCGGCGTCGAGTGCCGGCGCCGATGCCTCCGGGACCGCCATGCCGACCGACCAGCGCAACAGCATCGCCTGCTCATAGCGGAGCGAGAACTTGCCCGCGGCCGTCCATTCCGGCCGGTTGAACTTCTTGCCGAGCTTCACCAACAGTTCGGGTCCGACGCCGCGCTCCTTCGCACGAGCGAGCAGGTCTCGCAGCGTCGCCGCGAATGCGTACGTGTTCAGGGCACCGCGGAGGTGTTGGGGCCACTGCGCCCCATCGTCGTCCTCGAGTTCGCCGAGAAGCATCTCGCGGATGACCGCGTCGTGTTCGGCACCGGTGAGTAGCCGAGGCGGCGGATTCCCGTGCACACTCGCCTGCAGTCGAAGAATCGCGAATGCGTAGGAGTGAATCGTCCGGACCAGAGGTTCGCGCGTCGCACCGAAGCCATCCGGGCTACCAGCGAGAAAGCGCTCGGCAATGTCATCGCGCAAAGTACGCGCCGCACGCTTGTTCGCCGTCAGGACCAGTACCGACTCCGGGTCAGCTCCGGCCGCGAGCCGGTGAACAGCGAGGTCGGCGATCAGGGCAGTCTTCCCCGTTCCCGGACCGCCGAGAACCTGCCATGGTCGCCAGCCGGGGCGCACCTCGTGGTCGGCAAACAGTGCGCGCACATCCGGACCCCACTCGCGAGGCGGAGCCTCCACAAGTCGAGGTCGAACGAGATTGACCGACGGCGCGCTTCCCACAGTGGCTATCCCAACACGAGGGTGCGACAAGTCGCTCATCCGGGAAGGTTAGATGGACGGATGACTGACTGGACGACGGCAGCTGGACTGAAGGCGATTCGGCTCGCGCGCAGCGCGGCGATCCCGGGCTGGCGCGACCCGCTCACG
This sequence comes from Nocardiaceae bacterium, assembly GCA_021372355.1. Lineage (GTDB taxonomy): Bacteria > Actinomycetota > Actinomycetes > Mycobacteriales > Mycobacteriaceae > Smaragdicoccus. The sequence continues at coordinate 67,608 of JAJFUQ010000208.1, forward strand.
TATGCCGTCGGCTACCGCGACCAGGGTGAATGGGTCTTTCCGTATATCAACGAGTTGCACGGGATCCACGTCTTGCCTGCCGTTGTCCTCGCCGAAATCGTCGGACATTCATCGGGTGATCGCGAATACGCGCTGAGCCGTGAGCAGCTTGCCGCCGCGATCGCGAACCTCGCACCCGCAGAAGCCGCCACCGACATCGAGCACCCGAACCTCGCCGCGTGGCGCGCGACGGCCGCGGCCGATGCGTCGGTCATCGCCGCAGTCTTCATCGAATCGCTCGACGCGCCGATCTCCGGCGACGCCGAACAGGCACTACGGAGGCAACTGACTCTCTAGGGCTCGCGACTCTTCCGACCCACCCAGTCGGCGCCCTTGCCGACCGCATCAGCGAGCAACCCGCCAACGTCGAGGCCGAAACGCGCGATCTTCGCCGCGGTGTCGTCCGCCTTGGATTCGACCTCGGAGGACTTCGCCTGGGCGCGTGATTTGAGGTCGGCCGCTAGGGAGGCAGCGAAATCCGACCCTTCGGCCACCCGTGGCTTCATCTGTTCCCACACCGGCTTGGCTGCACGCCGGACTTCTTCGACGGTCCGCTTCAAGTCGTCACTGATCTCGCGCCATTGTTCGTTAGCCATGGTCAGACCCTCCTCGTGCCGCAGCCGACGCCGCCAAACCCCAGTTTAGGCAGTAACTGCCACACTGATTCTGTGTTGAACGTTCACCGCTTCGGGAACCCCGACAACCCGACGATCCTCGCGCTGCACGGACTGACCGGCCACGGTCGCCGTTGGGAAGATCTCGCCACGAACCACCTCCCAGACTTCCACGTCATCGCCCCAGACCTCCGAGGGCACGGGCGCTCGCCGTGGACGCCTCCGTGGTGCCTCGAGGATGTGGCGGGTGACCTCGTCGAGCTTATCGACGAGCCCGTGATCGTCGTGGGCCACTCGTTCGGCGGCGCCGTTTCGCTGCACCTCGCACATGCGCACCCGGAGCTGGTGAAGGCCTTGGTTCTCCTGGATCCGGCCATCGGGCTCAGCCCGGACATGATCCTCGACCACGTCACGGGGACGCTCAAGAGCCCCGACTACGCGGACGAAGCGGAAGCACGCCGCGACAAAACGTCCGGAAGCTGGGGCGAGGTACCGAACCATCTGCTCGACGCGGAGGTTGCCGAGCACCTCATCCCCACGGATAACGGACGCGTGGGATGGCGCATGTGCATTCCGGCGGTGGCCGCGTTCTACGGCGAACTGGCCCGTCCGCTGGTGCTGCCCAGCTGCCCCACGGCGCTCGTGCGCGCACTGACGGTCAAGCCTCCCTATGTCACACCGGCGTTGATCAACGGACTACGCGAACGGCTCGGAGCCGACTTCGACCTGCGCGAATGGGACTGTGATCACATGGTCGCCCAGGCCCGGCCTGTCGAGGTCGCAGCGCTCATCCGGAAGGTTGCGAGTGCCCACTGATGAACAGATCGAGCGCGTCCGTGAACTCGTCCGATCTGTTCCCGAAGGAGAAGTGACCACGTACGGCGACCTCGCCGAGGCGGCCCACTTACCAAGCCCGCGCATGAGCGCCTGGATCATGAAGCACGACAGCTCCGACCTGCCGTGGCATCGGGTCGTCCGGGCGGACGGGACACCGGCTCCGCACATCGCCGCTAAGCAACTCGAATTGTTGCGGCAGGAGGGTGCGCCGATCCGCGACGGCCGCGTGGACATGAAGATCGCCCGGGCTACGCTGACCCCATGACGCCACCGTTGCGCCGCGCCGACGCGATCATCCTCGCGGGCGGACGCGCGACTCGAATGGGCGGCGTCGACAAGCCCGGCCTCGTCGTCGGTGGTCGCTCGATGCTCGCGACAGCGATCGACGTGGTGTCCGAATGCGCGACGATCGTCGTGGTCGGGCCGCAGCGAGACCTGCCTTCGGAGATCGTTCAGGTTCAGGAATCGCCTGCCGGGTCGGGACCGGTTTCCGGCATCGCCGCCGGTCTCGCCGCCCTACCCGACGGCTCGGAAATCGTCGTGGTGCTTGCCGCCGACCTACCGTTCATCTCGCGCGCGTCAATCCAGACATTGATCGATGCCTGTCAGAACGGTGACGCCGCTTTCGCGTCCGATTCCGACGGCAACCCCCAGTACCTGGCCGCCGCATGGCGCACCGCCGCGCTCCGCGAACAACTCCGGAGCGTCGGCTCGCTCGAGAACCAGCCGATGAAGCGACTCGTTCCGGCCCACCTGATCACCGTGCCGCTCGCCGACATCACCGACTGTGACACCCCGGCCGATGTCACCGCCGCCCGCCGCGCGAGCACTCGTTCGCTCTCGGTCGATGAAGCCCGGGAGACCATCGCGGCGGCACTTCGCCCGCTCGCACCGCGTCCGGTTCCCGCACCTCACGCACTGGGATCGACCTTGGCGGAACCGCTCGTCGCCGCTTCGCCACTTCCGCGCTTCGACTTGTCCGCGATGGACGGTTACGCGGTCTCCGGGGACGGTCCGTGGCGGCTGCGGTCCGAGGTCGGATACGCGGGTGGAGTTCGCCCCGACCGCCTCGAGAACGGCGAGGCCGTACGCATCGCAACCGGCGCACACCTGCCGCCCGGAACCACGAGTGTCCTGCGCGACGAGTTCGCGACGGTCCGGGACGACGTCGTCACTCGAACCGAGGGCACTCCGGTACGGGACGATCGCCGCCAGTCGGGCGAGTCGTGGAAGCCCGGCGATGTGCTCGTCGCGTCCGGAACCGTGGTGTCTCCGGCAGTCATCTCGGTGGCCGCGAGCGCCGAGGTTTCCGAACTCGTGGTCCGCGGTCCGGTTCGAGCACATGTCGTCGTGACCGGCGACGAGATCCGGCGCGAGGGCCCGTTGCGGGACGGCCAAACGCGCGACTCGATCGGGCCGATCCTGCCGAACTTCCTGCGTTGGTTCGGCGTGCAGACGAAATCCGAAGCGCACCTGCGGGACACCGCGAGCGGATTCGACGCTGTCCTCGCCGAGGCAGACGCGGACCTCATCGTCGTCATCGGCGCGACCGGTCACGGCGCCGCGGACCAGTTGCGCACCGCTCTAGAGCGGGCGGGCGCTGATCTTCTCGTCGAACGAGTCCAGACGCGTCCGGGTGGTTCGCAGATCGTGGCGTGCCTGCCAGACGGCCGCGTCGTCGTCGGGTTGCCCGGAAATCCGTTCGCGGCGATCGCGACGGCGGGGATCCAGGTCCCCGGTATCGCCGCCGCACTGACCGGCCGTTCCGGGCGCCCCAAAGAGCTGGTTCAGCTCGCGAACGCCGAGGACGTGAGTGCCGACAGCACGCGCGTGATCCCGGGCAATCCCGACGGATCCGGACGATGGATCGCACATCATCCGAGGTTCCAGACCGCACACCTCGCGGCGCTCACCGGACAGTCGGGCCTGCTGGTCATCCCACCCGGAACGACCTCCGATGACCTCGTCGAAGTGGTCCGGATACCGTCCGGGGAAATGTAAACGGCGCGATAAATCCTCACTACGCCGCTGTATTCAAAAACGCGGTGAAATGTGCCTCGAGCAGCGCACAACGGACCAGCGAAGTGCATCCGTACAGGTCACCGCAACAAGGTCACCGGCGGCGATTGTGTCCACCATGTTTCGCCGCACGCACATGCCATTTGCGCAGCATGTGCGCCGTTTCAAGCCGTTTTGAGGCCTGATCCAGGCAACTTACAGTCGATCCAAACGATTCCCTACAGCCCGCTGGGATTCGCAGGAAGGGACCTGTTCAGTGTCTTCGATCGACTCGCTCGACGATTCAGGCACGGCGACCAATCTCGCCCGTGCCGACCTGGCCGACTCACTCCTCGGCCTTGGCAAGTATTTCCACAAAGGCGAGATATCGACCGACGAGCGAACGCTCCACAAGGTCGGTGGCCGCCAGGCCGACGACTTCTACCGCGACCGCTGGGCCCACGACAAGGTGGTCCGCTCGACGCACGGCGTGAACTGCACCGGATCGTGCTCCTGGAAGATCTACGTCAAAGACGGCGTCATCACCTGGGAAGCCCAGCAGACCGACTACCCTTCCGTCGGCACCGACAAGCCCGAGTACGAGCCGCGTGGATGCCCGCGTGGCGCATCATTCTCTTGGTACACGTACTCCCCGGCGCGCGTGCGCTACCCGTACGTCCGCGGCACCCTGCTCGAGTACTACCGCGAGGCCAAGGCGCAGAAGAAGGACCCCGTCGACGCCTGGGAGTCCATCGTCGAAGACCCGGCGAAGGCCAAGGCCTACAAGTCTGCCCGCGGCAAGGGCGGATTCGTCCGCTCCGAGTGGTGGGAAGCGGCTGAAATGGCCGCCGCCGCACACGTTTACACGATTAAGAAGTACGGCCCGGACCGTGTTGCCGGCTTCTCGCCGATCCCCGCGATGTCCATGGTCAGCCACTCGATCGGTGCGCGATTCATCTCGCTCATCGGTGGCTCGATGCTGTCCTTCTATGACTGGTATGCCGACCTTCCGGTCGCCTCGCCGCAGATGTTCGGCGACCAGACCGACGTTCCGGAGTCGGCCGACTGGTTCGACGCGGGCTACCTCATCATGTGGGGCTCGAACGTCCCGGTGACCCGGACCCCGGACGCGCACTACATGACCGAGGCGCGCTACCGCGGCCAGAAGGTCGTCGTGGTCTCGCCGGACTACGCGGACAACACGAAGTTCGCCGACGAGTGGCTCCCCGCCCGTCCGGGCACCGACGCCGCCCTCGCGATGGCGATGGGCCACGTCATCCTCAAGGAGTTCTTCGTCGACCGCACGACGAGTCGGTTCGACTCGTACGTCAAGAAGTACACCGACCTCGCCTACCTCATCGAGGTCGAGGAGAAGCACGGTGCGTACGTGCCAGGCAAGTTCCTCACCGCCGACCTCCTCGGCGACAAGAGCGAAGGCGCGAAGTCGAAGACGGTCCTGCTCGACCAGGATGGCAACCCGGTCGTCCCGAACGGAAGCCTCGGCGACCGCTTCGCGAGCGACGGCGAAGGCAAGTGGAATCTCGACCTAGGGGAAGTGGACCCGCTCCTGACGCTCGGCGCTCTGCCCAATGGTCGCTCCGCAGGCTCCGCTCCTGGTGAACCTGTAGAGATCCTCCTCCCCCGCTTCGACACCCCGAAGGCGGAGATCCTGCGCCGCGGAGTCCCGACCAAGATCGTCGCCGGCAAGCGCGTCACGACGGTCTTCGACCTGATGCTTGCCCAATACGGCGTGGGCCGCGAAGGACTTCCGGGCCAGTGGCCGACGGGCTACGACGACGCCGACGAGCCGTACACCCCGGCTTGGCAGGAGTCGATCACCGGCGTCCCGGCCGCCGCGGCCGAGCGCATCGGACGCGAGTTCGCCGACAACGCAGAGCGTTCGGGCGGTCGCTCGATGATCCTGATGGGCGCTGGAACCAACCACTGGTTCCACTCTGACCAGATCTACCGCTCATTCCTCGCACTCACGACTCTCACCGGATGTCAGGGCGTCAACGGCGGCGGTTGGGCGCACTACGTCGGCCAGGAGAAGTGCCGTCCGGTCACCGGTTGGGCGACTCTTGCCTACGCACTGGACTGGCAGCGCCCCGCACGCCAGATGCAGGGCACGATCTTCTGGTACATGGCCAATGACCAGTGGCGCTACGACCCGTTCACCACGGACGTGTTCCAGTCGCCGCTCGCCGAGGGCAAGTTCGCCGGCAAGACCGCCGCCGACACCATCGCGCAGTCGGCGCGTATGGGATGGATGCCGAGCTACCCGACGTTCAACAAGAACCCGCTGGACTTGGCTGACGCAGCCGAGGAAGCCGGCGTTGACGCCGGTCAGTACATCGTCGACGGCCTGCAATCGGGAGACCTCGAATTCGCCGTCGAAGACCCGGACGCCCCGGAGAACTTCCCCCGCTGCCTCACCGTGTGGCGAGCGAACCTGCTTGGTTCGTCGGGCAAGGGCAACGAGTACTTCATGAAGCACCTGCTCGGCACCGACAACAACGTCGAGGCGAAGGATGAGCAGGGCGCCCGCCCCAAGACAGTGAAGTGGCGCGACGAAGCACCGGTCGGAAAGCTCGATCTGCTGGTCGCCCTCGATTTCCGCATGACCAGCACGACGCTGTTCAGCGACATCATCCTGCCGGCGGCGACGTGGTACGAGAAGCACGACCTGAGCTCGACCGACATGCACCCGTTCGTGCACGCGTTCAGTCCCGCGATTTCACCGCCGTGGGAGACCAAGACGGACTTCGAGGCATTCCACCGTATCGCGCGTGGATTCTCGTGGCTCGCGGAGAAGCACCTCGGCATCCGCAAGGACATCGTGGCGGTCCCGCTGTTCCACGACACCGCGGATGCCCTCGCCCAGACCGGCGGCAAGGTCCTCGACTGGAAGGCCGGCGACTGCGAGCCGATCCCCGGCAAGACCATGCCGGGAATCAAGGTCGTCGAGCGTGACTACCCGAACGTCGCAGAGAAGATGGGTGCGCTCGGCCCGCTCGTCGAGAAGCTCGGCCTCACCACCAAGGCCGTCACGACCTTCCCGGACGAAGAAGTCGAGTACTTGGCCAGGTTCAACGGCACGGTGAAGGACGGCGTCGCCGCGGGCCGTCCGTTGCTCGTCAAGGACACCCACAACGCCGAGACGATCCTTGCGCTGTCGGGAACCACCAACGGCCGCATGGCAGTCGAGGGATTCCGGGCTCTCGAGCGCCGCACCGGTACCCACCTCGCCGATCTCGCCGAGGAGATGGAAGGCAAGCGGATCACGTTCGCGGACACGCAGGCGCGACCGGTTCCGGTCATCACTTCGCCGGAGTGGTCGGGTTCGGAGACCGGCGGACGTCGCTACTCACCGTTCACGATCAACGTCGAACGTGACAAGCCGTGGCACACCCTGACCGGTCGCCAGCACTTCTACCTCGATCACGACTGGATGTGCGAACTCGGTGAGCAGATGCCGATGTACAAGCCGCCGTTGGACATGACCGCGCTGTTCGCCGAGCCTGGCGTCGGCGATTTGGGCGAAGCCGGGATCACCGTGCGCTACCTGACGCCGCACTCGAAGTGGTCGATCCACTCGGCCTACCAGGACAACCTGTACATGCTGACGCTGTCCCGCGGTGGCCAGAACATCTGGATGTCCGACGTCGACGCCGCCAAGATCGGCGTCAAGGACAACGACTGGATCGAGTGCACGAACCGCAACGGTGTCGTCAACGCTCGCGCGGTCGTCAGCCACCGTATGCCCGAGGGGCTGGTGTTCATGTACCACGCCCAGGACCGTGCGGTGGACGTACCGAGGACCGAGAAGACCGGCAAGCGCGGTGGTATCCACAACGCGCTGACCCGAATCATGATCAAGCCGACGCACCTCATCGGTGGTTACGCGCAGCAATCCTTCGCGCTCAACTACCACGGTCCGACCGGAAACCAGCGTGACGAAGTGACCACAATCCGTCGCCGTAGCCAGAATGTGGAGTACTAAACAATGCGCGTAATGGCACAGCTGTGCATGGTCATGAACCTCGACAAGTGCATCGGCTGCCACACCTGTTCGGTCACCTGCAAGCAGGCTTGGACGAACCGTGGTGGCGTCGAGTACGTGTGGTTCAACAACGTCGAGACCCGGCCCGGCCAGGGTTACCCCCGGCAGTATCAGGATCAGGAGAAGTGGAAGGGCGGCTGGACGCTCAACAAGAAGGGCAAGCTGACCCTGAAGTCGGGTTCACGCGCCAAGCGTCTGCTCAACATCTTCGCCAACCCGGTGCTGCCGACGGTGTCGGACTACTACGACCCGTGGACGTACGACTACGAGAACATCCTCAATTCGGGCCCGTCGGACACGACGCCGGTCGCGCGCCCGAAGTCGCTCATCACCGGTGAGGACACGAAGGTCACCTGGGGCGCGAACTGGGACGACGACCTCGGCTCAGGCCCCGAGCAGGTCGCGAAGGACCCGATCCTGGCCAAGCTCGAGGACAAGGTCAAGCTCGAGTTCGAAGAGACCTTCATGTTCTACCTGCCGCGCATCTGCGAGCACTGCCTCAACCCGGCATGTGCCGCATCGTGCCCGTCGGGTGCGATCTACAAGCGCTCGGAAGACGGCATCGTGCTCGTCGACCAGGACAAATGCCGCGGTTGGCGCCAGTGCGTCACGGGCTGCCCGTACAAGAAGATCTACTTCAACCACAAGACCGGCAAGGCCGAGAAATGCACGTTCTGCTACCCGCGCGTTGAGGTCGGCATTCCGACCGTGTGCTCGGAGACATGCGTCGGGCGTCTGCGCTACATCGGCGTCATGCTCTACGACGCGGACGCCGTGCTCGAGGCAGCCTCGGTCAAGGACGACAAGGACCTCTACCCGGCCCAGCTCAATGTCTTCCTGAACCCGCACGACGAGCGCGTCATCCAGGCGGCTCAGGATGCGGGCATCACGAGCGAGTGGATCAAGGCCGCGCAGGATTCGCCGTGCTACAAGCTCATCGTCGACTACCAGGTCGCGCTGCCGCTGCACCCGGAATACCGCACGATGCCGATGGTTTGGTACATCCCGCCGCTGTCCCCCGTCGTCGATGTCCTCAAGGACACCGGCCACGACGCCGAGAACGTGGGCAACCTGTTCGGCGCGATCGACGCGCTGCGCATCCCGATCGAGTACCTCGCGGAACTGTTCACCGCGGGCGACGTCGGCCCGGTTCGCGCTTCGCTCGACCGCCTGGCCGGCATGCGTTCGTTCATGCGCTCGATCAACCTCGGCGAAGAGCCCGACCTCGACATCTGCGAGGCGATCCGCCTGCAGCCCGAAGAGATCGAAGCGATGTACCGCCTGCTCGCGATCGCCAAGTACAACGACCGGTACGTCATCCCGAACAACGCCTCGTCGGACGCGCACCGTCTCGATGCGCTCGCCACTGGTTGCAGTGTCGACGGCCCGGGTACGACCGCTTTCGAGGTCGTGGCGGACAAGTTCCACCTGCTCGATGACGCCAATGGCGCTGGACCGGAATACAAGCAGGGACGGGTGAACCTGCTGAACTGGGACGGTCGTAACGGATCCGCCGGTGTGGTTCCGGTGAAGCAGTGAAGCTGCTTCAGCGGCGCGGCACCATCGCGGTTGAACCCGACCGCGACCAGCGGTTGACGTGGCGCATCGCAGCATTCTTGCTCGATTATCCGAACGAGCAGACGCTCGCGATGCTGCCCGATCTTCGTGCGTCGGCCGAATCGATGGTTCCGCACCTCGGTGGGCCGTTGCTGAAGTTCATCGACTACGCGCTGGCGCAGAACCAGATCAGTCTCGGCCAGGAGTACGTCGCCACGTTCGACCTCAAGCGCCGAAGCTGCCTGCATCTGACGTATTACGCGTGCGGCGACACCCGCAAGCGCGGGATGGCGTTGCTGCGGTTCAAGCATGCGTACAAGGCGGCCGGGACACCTTTCGGCGAGGACTCCGGCGAGCTCCCCGATCACATTACCGTGGTTCTCGAGTTCGCCGCCACGGTCGCGCCAGTAGTCGGGGCGCGCCTTCTCGGCGAGCACTTGCCCCCGCTCGAACTGCTTCGGCTCTCGCTCGAGGAGAACGAGTCGCCCTACCAGCACGTGATTGCGGCGATCCTTGCGACGCTTCCGCCCATCACGAACGCCGACCGGCGCCGGATCGAGCAGCTCGCCGCCGAGGGTCCGCCCGAGGAAGAGGTCGGCCTCGAGCCGTTCGCGATGGACCCGACTCTGTACAACGACCAAGGAGGCCGTCGATGACCAACTTGTTGTGGACGACATTCCCGTACATCGCACTCACCGTGTTCGCCGTCGGACACGTGTGGCGCTACAAGAACGACCAGTTCGGCTGGACCACGCGCTCGTCGCAGATCTACGAGTCGAAGCTGCTGCGCCTCGGTAGCCCGCTGTTCCACTTCGGAATCCTCGGTGTGTTCGCCGGTCACGTGATGGGCATCGCGATCCCTTCGAGCTGGACCGATGCCGTGGGCGTCGACGACCACATCTATCACTACGTTTCGCTGGTCGGCGGTGTCGTCACCGGCGTGATGACCTGCGCCGGTATCGCCATCCTGCTGTACCGACGTGCGACGGTCAGCATGGTCCGAAAGGCCACCACCACCAACGACAAGGCGATGTACCTCGTGTTCATCGCGGTGCTGATCACCGGAATGATGAACACGATCGGCGTCAACTTGTTCGGGCCGGGATACAACTACCGCGAGACGATCTCCCCGTGGTTCCGGAGCCTGTTCACGCTGAACCCCAAGCCGGAGCTCATGGTCGGTGTCCCGATCACCTTCCAGGTCCACGCGCTCCTGGTGCTGCTGCTCTTCGCGATGTGGCCATTCACGCGCCTCGTTCACATGTTCAGCGCACCGGTCGGCTACCTGGTGCGCCCGTACGTCGTGTACCGCAGCAAGGAGCCGGTCGGTGCCGGTCGCAAGTACGGAAAGGCCTGGGAGGTTCCGGCCCGCCCGCAACCACGGAAGTGGCTGTAGGGAGCCTTCAATAGAGACGGTGGACGGGACTAGCGCCAGCGGACCCTCTTCAGCAGGTCGAGAGACATCATGATTCCGGTCTCGAACTGTTCGTGAGTCATCGGGCCGGGCGGCTGCAAGGTGAGAACCCGCTGGCGGGCAATGGTCTGCGATGACGTGTATTTGAGCAAGCCATACGTGCCGTGCCGACTCCCCATGCCCGAGTCGCCGAGCCCACCCATGGGTGCGTCGACACTGCCCCACGCGGCGATGTAGTCCTCGTTGATCGTGACGATTCCGGCGTGGATGCGAGCCGCAATCTCGTCCACTTCGGTGCCGCCCCAGACGCTGGCAGCCAGCCCGTACTCGGTGTCGTTGGCCAAAGCCACGCCCTCGTCTACCGTCTTGAAGCGATATACCGAAACGACTGGCCCGAACGTCTCGTTGCGACAAAGCGTCATGTCGTCGGTAACGCCTTCGAGCAGCGTGGGCTCATAGAACAGCGGACCGAGGTCCGGTCGAGCCTTCGCGCCGGCGAGAACCGTTGCTCCCTTGGAGACGGCGTCATCGACGTGGCTGGAAATGACTTCGAGCTGCTCCTGGCTCGTGAGCGAGCCCATCTCCATACCGAACTCGTAGGTCGCACCAAGAGCAAGGTTTCTCACGCGCTCAGTCAGCGCACCGACGAACTCGTCGTAGATCTTGTCCTGTACGTACAAGCGCTCGATCGACACGCAAACCTGGCCGGCGCCGCCGTAACACGAGCGCAGCGAGCCTTCCACCGTGCGTTCGATATCGGCGTCATTGAGAACCAGCATCGGATTCTTGCCACCGAGTTCCATGGAGGAAGCGATCAAGCGCTTACCAGCTTCGGCTGCCAGGTACCGTCCGGTCTTGGTCGAGCCGGTGAACATCAGGTAATTCGCGTTGTCGAGAAGCGGCGTGCCGATCTGGCTGGATCTGCCCAGCGCGATCTGCCAAAGTCCCTCCGGCAGACCGGCCTGCAGTGCGAGGTCCAGGCCGTACAGCGCACAGAGGGCGGCTTGGTTGTCCGGCTTCTGAACGACCGCGTTGCCGGCGATGAGCGCGGGGATGGTGTCGCAGACGCTCAGGATGAACGGGAAGTTCCAGGGCGAGATGACGGACACCACACCTTTGGGTATGTGGATCTCCTTCACCGCGGTGAGCACGGGCGTGACGCCGGTGCGCCCCTGCGGCCCGAGGAGGTCGGGCGCGACCCGCGCGTAGTAGCGCGCGGTATTCATGATGTCCATGACTTCACGGAAGGCGTCGCGTCGCGTCTTGCCGTTCTCGATCTGGACTAGATCCATGATCGTTTCGCGATTGTCTTTGACCAGGTCGTGGTACTTCAGGAAGACCTTGGCGCGATCTTTGACCGACTTAGCCGCCCAGGCGGTTTGGGCTGCGCGGGCCGTAGCGAAGACCGTGTCTATCTCCTCCGCGGAGACCTGCGGGATGTCCGCAAGAGGCAGGCCGTTGTAGGGGGCGTAGGTGGTCACTGTCCCGCTGGCAGGGACTGCGCGCGAGAGCAGTCGGGCCACGAGATCCGGAGTCAGACTCTTGGGCATAGGCGCGAAGCCCGGGCCTGCGGCCGCCGCCTTTGCGGCTGCAGCGGCCGCCTTAGCAGCCGCCGTCGACTTCGGAGCCTTGGCGCCCTTCTCGACCGTGCCAGGTTTTGTGTTCGCCATCGCGCTCACCGCTCTCTGAACATCGCTCAACAGGATCTGCGCACTCGAGCGTTGTCGAATCTGGCTAACCGAGCCCGTCAAGCAAGAACAACAAGCCGTGAGCCTCTCCGATGCTCACGGTATCGCGCGCGGTTCGCATCCACGACCTGTTAGGGCGGAACCGGTAACGACTGGTCACCTATGGTGACCAGACTCCACGGACCAGAAATTCACAGCGAAATCTTCGTTGCCAGTGCAGCGTCACCGTGTTAATGCTTGACTTCGTTTAGGTTTACAATGAAAGCTATCTGTCAAGCAACGGCACAAATCTGTGCCAACTGTCCACCAGCAGGTGACAGGTCAACAGTGACGGAACACAAGGGAGTGGGTCACATGGTTGCAGTACTCGACCGGGCTCAGAAGATCTGGGAGTCCTCGGTTTCAGGTCCGCCGGTACCCGCCCCCAAGGGCGAAAAGTCCGTGATGTCGGTTGGCAGCATGTGGAGCATCCCGCTCGCGATCGCGCCTGTCATCGCAATGGCCGTCTTCTGGCGCACCTGGCAGCAACTCTTTGCGTTCGACAAGGGCCTGGACTCGACGATGCCGGGCTTCAACGAGTACTGGCTCTCGATCTTCGGCTTCAACATGTTCGGCCTGCCGCTGATCGCTGCGGTCGTCTTCGCCGCCATCATCATCACCGGCATCAAGGCCTCGGCCACTCCCCTCACCCCGCACGAGGAGATGAAGCGGCACTGGCGCCTGATGCTCGGCATGGCAGCCTTCGCGATCGCTTCGTTCTTCGGCGCGCATTTCGGCGAGGAGGACGGCGCCTGGCACCAGGTCACGCTGCGTGACACCGCGTTCACCCCGAGCCACGTCGCGCTCTTCTACGGCTCGTTCCCGATGATGTTCTACGTCATCTTCGGCGTGTACCTCTATGGCCGCACGCGTCTGCCACACATGTGGGGCGGCAAGGCTGTGCCGCTCGGATTCGCGATCGTCATCGGCGGCACGACCCTGCTCGTGTTCCAGGTCGCCTTCAACGAGTTCGGCCACACCTACTGGCAGACCGAGGAAGTCTTCTCGGCACCGCTGCACTGGCCGTTCGTGTTCTTCGCGTGGATGCTCATCGGCGTCGCTGCCATCTGGCTCCCGACCCTGCTGCGCATCACCGAGCTGGTCAAGAACGAGGTTCTGGCCAAGGAAGCGGCGGACGAAGACGCACAGTGGCACGGCATCACCGCCCAGCTGTCGCAGCCGGCCGGTGGAGACCAGACCGCATGACCAACGGAGTCACCACCGAGGTACGCAACACAGACGCGGTCCTCAAGGCCTGGGAGGCGATCCCACGTCACTGGAAGTGGGTGCTGCTGGTCGGAGTGCTGGGAATCGTCACCGCCGCCGTGCATCTCGAGAGCATGCTCATGGCGGGTGACTGGTCCTTCTGGGTCGACTGGAAGGATCGCCAATGGTGGCCGCTCTTGACGCCGCCGGTGAACCTCGTCTTCACGGTCGTCGTTCAGTACATCCTGTGGACCAAGCTGCGTCTCCCGATCGGTGCCACCGTCGGTGCCACTCTGCTGGTGGTCGGCCAGTGGATTTCTCGCGTGTCGAGCTTCCACTTCTGGGCTGACCTGCCGCTGAACTTCACGTGGCCGGAGACCCTGATCTTCGGCGCCATCATCATGGACGCGATCCTGCTGCTGAGCCGCAGCCTGATCCTGACGTCGATTTTCGGCAGCCTCGCCTGGGGTGGTCTCTTCTGGTGGGAGAACTACCCGATGATGTCCGCTTTCCTGCAGCCGCTCGTCTACCACGATCACCTCATGACCGTGGCTGACTATCTCAAGTTCCAGCTCCCGATGTCGCAGGGACCGGAGTACTTGCGCATGGTCGAGGAAGGGCACCTCCGCGCACTCGTCAGCGACACCGTCGCGATCGTCGGATTCTTCTCGGCGATGGTCTGCGTCGGCGCGTACTGGTTCGGCGTGTTCCTCGGAAAGATGCTCGGTCTCGTTCCAGCCGGCAAGTTCCTGAAGCTGCAGTCGGACTAGGAGACCTCAGCATGATTTCGCGAAGCCGCGCAGGCGGCCAGATTTGCCGTGTCCTGCTCTTGCTCGTCGTCGCTCTACTCGGCGGCCTCATCTCGGCGCCGGTGGCGAACGCACATGGCGAGCAGACGCAGGAGGCTTTCCTCCGGGCGTCGACGGTGCTGATCTACGACGTCAAGTTCGACAAGACCAAGGTCAAGGTCGGCGAAGACCTCACGATCACCGGCGTCGTCCGCATCATGGACTCCTGGCCGGACCACACGATCAAGGAGCCGAAGACCGGCTTCCTGTCGATCGTTGCGCCTGGCCCGAAGTTCCTCGTGCGGGAGCGCTGGCTCAACGGTCAGTTCACGCCGCAGTCGGTCAACATTCACAAGGGCGAGACGTTCCCGTTCAAGATGGTGGTCACCGCGCGGACGGAAGGCCACTGGCACGTTCACCCGTCGTTCGCCATCGAGGGCACGGGAACACTCGTCGGCCGCGGTGAGTGGATCGACGTCGAGCCGGGCACGCTCAGCAACGACGTGACGCTCGCCAGCGGGGAGGTCGTCAACGCCTCGACCTACGGATTCACCCGGGTGGCCGCCTGGCACCTGATCGCTGTCGGCCTTGCGGTCTTCTGGTTGATCTTCTGGCTGCGCCGCCCGATCATCGCCCGACTGGCGCGCGTCGAAAGCGGAGAAACCCAGCTGATCACCCCCCTGGACCGCAAGGTCGCCGGTGGACTGATCGTCGTCGTTCTCGCCGTACTGGTCGCTGGAAACATCTACGCGAACACGTCCGCCGGGGTCGACCCGATGCCGTTGCAGATCGACCGCATCACGCCGGTTCCCGCCGCGGAAGTTGCGCCGCTCGTCGAATCGAAGATCACCAAGGCGGAGTACAACAAGAGCACCGACAGCCTGGACTTCACGCTCCATGTGAAGAACACCTCCGCGTCGCCGGTCAAGCTGTCGCAGCTGCAGATCGCCGAGGTCACCTTCGTTCCGGTCGGCAAACCTGAAACCGGAATGGTCGAGGGCCTGACGATCACCGGCAACGAAGTCGCCCCCGGGCAGGAGGCAGACCTCAAGGTGTCGGTCAACGGAGCGGTCATGCGCGAGCACAACCTGCTCCCACTCAAGGAGCCACAGGTTCGCCTGACCGGTCTGATGTTCTTCACCGACGCGGCCGGCCACCGTCAGGTGTCGGAGATCGACGAAGTCACCTCGCCGATCTTCCCCGGCAAGTGACCAATACGATTGTCGCCATGACGACTGGAATCCCCCTTGCACACATCGGCGGGATTCCAGTCGTCGAGGGCGCGGCCCTGGTCTTGATCGTTGCCGTGCCGGTCATCGCGATCATTCTGGCTGTCGTTCTCGGCGGTCGCATGCTCGCGAAGGTCGAGGCGCAGCAGGCGGCTCAGGACGCGGAGAACGCGGCCGCAGAGGGCGAGACAACGTCAGATCACGAGACTTAGCGCAATCCCGCGTGCATCTCCCACACCATCACCTCGGCGGACTCCGTCGAGGTGATTTTTTGTCCGCCGCTCGACGTCAGGCGGACCGCGTCACCAGCGTGAAGTCCCCCGACGGTTTCGAAGTCGACCGCTCCGCGACTCACGAAGACGTGCCCGAACAACGCTTCCGGAACATCGACCGACTGGCCTGGCTCGAGGCGGGCGACGTGCAGCGCCGCAAACCGGTTGCCGATGCGGATCGCCGAGTCGTGCTTCGGCATCCCCGACGCCAGCGTCACCAAACGATTGGATTCCAGCTCAGACGAGATGTCGAGTTGTTCGTAACTGGGCGTCCGACCGAGTTCGTCCGGTGGGATCCACATCTGAACGACTCGCAGGGACTCGCCTTGGGCACGTAGCGAACCGTTCTTCTCCGAATGGCGGATGCCCGTACCGGCGCTCATCCGCTGCGCCAGGCCAGGATGGATCAAGCCCGAGTGGCCCATCGAATCCTGATGGACGACAGAGCCTTCGAGTACCCAGGTGATGATCTCCATGTTCTGGTGCTGGTGCGAGTCGAAGCCCTCCCCGGGGTCGACTCGGTCCTCGTTGTGGATGAGCAGCAGACCGTGTGCATTGGCTTCGAGATCGAAGTTGCCGGTCGCCGGAAACGACTGCCGGGAATCGAGCCACTCGTTCCACCAGTGGATTCGATCGTTTCCACGAACGACCTTGATCGCTTCACCCAACATGCTTGCCTCCTGAAGGTTTCAAGGACCCAGTGCAGCTTTTTGTTCCCTTGGCAACCTTTTACTGCCCTAGCCGCGCACGCTGGGCTTGACCAGTGGGAACGCCAGCGTGTCTCGGATGCTCTTGCCCGTCACGAGCATGACGATGCGATCGACACCGAGCCCGAGGCCCCCGGTCGGCGGCATTGCGTGCTCGAGTCCGCGCAGGAAGTCCTCGTCGAGTTCCATGGCATCCGCGTCGCCACCGGCCGCGAGCAACGACTGCTCTGTCAGCGTGCGTCGTTGTTCGATCGGATCGGTGAGTTCGCTGTAGGCCGTCCCGAGTTCGACACCCCAGGCCACCAGATCCCACCGCTCGGCCAGACCCGCGATCGAGCGATGCGGACGCGTCAGCGGCGAGATCTCGGCCGGGAAGTCGATGTAGAACGTCGGGGCCTCGGTTCGCGCCTCGACGAGGCGTTCGTAGATCTCCAGCGCAATCTGCGCCGCGGTCCAGTTCGCGAGATACGGAACACCGGATCGGTCTGCCGCCGCGCGCATTTCGCTGAGCGTCGAGGTGACGCCGAGGGGTTCGCCGGCCGCCTCCGAAACGGCGTCATAGAAACTGACCACGGGCCAGTCCCCCGAGATGTCGACGGCAGCCAACTCGCCGTCCGCGTTCGGGCGGAGGACCACCGGCGTTCCGTGCACGGCGACCGCCGCCCGCACGATGAGGTCCTGGCACCGGGACAGCATGCCGCGATAGTCCGTGTACGCCTCGTACGCTTCGAGCAGCGTGAACTCCGGGTTGTGCGACGAGTCCGCACCCTCGTTGCGGAACGTGCGGCCGATTTCGAACACCTTCTCGACACCACCGACCATGAGGCGCTTGAGGTACAACTCGGGCGCAATCCGCAGGTAGAGGTCGACGTCGTAGGCGTTGATGTGAGTGACGAACGGTCTTGCCGCCGCGCCACCGTGGATGGGCTGGAGAATCGGCGTCTCGACTTCGAGGTACTTCCACTCCCGGAAGCCGTCGCGCAGCGCCGACACGACTGCGCTGCGCGCGATGAGCGTTGATCGCACCTCAGGATTGATCGCGAGGTCGAGGTAGCGCGCCCGCACGCGCGCCTCGGGGTCGACGAAGCCGCGCCACTTGTCCGGCATCGGGTGCAACGACTTTCCGTTCATCCGCCAGGCGCGAGCGTCGACCGACTTCTCCCCTGATCGACTCGTCGTCGTGACGCCGGCCACCTCGAGGAGGTCGCCGAGATCGACGGAGGCCATGAACCTGGCCAGGTCGTCGGCATCGAGTCGATCGCGTTCGAGGATGACCTGAACATCGCCGGACCAGTCGCGCAGCAGCGCGAAACACACACCGCCGTGATCGCGCAGACGCAGCACGCGTCCGGCGATTCGAACATCGGTACCGATCGGCGCAGCGAGGGTGTGCGCGATCGAATCCATGCGGACCGTCGTGTCCGCGACCGGATACGCCTCGATGTTCTCCGCGGCCATGCGGGCGACCTTGTCGATGCGGACCTGGACCTGCTCGGGGCGGCGGCTGACCTTCGGTGTCGCCTGCTGCGACAGGATCTCGGCGACCAGTTCGGGGACGGACGCGGCCACGCCCGTATGGGCACTCGCGTCAACCGGGCCGATCCGGGGGATGAAGCCTTCGGCGATGGCCCCGGCGATACCGACCTTCAGCAGCTGACGCCGGTCGTCGAACGCGATGTACCGCGGCACCCATTCGGGCTGGTACTTCGTATTCGATCGATACATCGCCTCGAGCTGCCACCAGCGCGAGAAGAAGATCAGAACCGTGCGCCACGTGCGCAGAATCGGGCCGGCACCGATGCGTCCACCCTCTTCGAACACGGTCCGCATGACCGCGAAGTTCAGCGAGATCCGGCTGATGCCGTGGCGTCCGGCATCGAGCACGAGGTGCGACACCATGAGTTCCATGACGCCGTTGGGACCGGACTTGTCGCGGCGCATGAGGTCGAGCGACGCGCCATTGTTGCCCCACGGAACCAGTGACAGCATGCCGAGCGGAGTGCCCTGTGCATCGAGCGCTTCGACGAGCAGGCAGTCACCGTCGAGCGGGTCGCCGAGGCGGCCCAGCGCCATCGAGAATCCGCGTTCGACTTCGGTGTCGCGCCAACGATCCGCCCGCTCCATGACCTCGGCCATCTCGTCTTCGGCGAGTTCCCGGTGGCGACGGATACGCACGCTGAAGCCCTGGCGCAGCAGTCGGTTGGCGGCCTGCCGCACCGGCTTCATTTCCGGGCCCTTCAACGTGAAGCGATCCGGGTGCAGGATCGCCTCGTCACCGAGTTGGAGGATCGACAATCCGGCGCGCTGATAAGCCCGTGCACCGATCTCGCTCGCGCCCATGACGCCCGGAGCCCAGCCATACTTCGCCGCTACCTCGAGCCAGGCCTCGATGGCGTGTGGCCACGCCTCTCGAATTCCGATCGGGTCACCACTGGCGATGATGACGCCCATTTCCACGCGATACGTGACGCACGCTTTTCCACTCGGCGCGAAAACGACGGCCTTGTCGCGTCGGGTGGCGAAATAGGCCAGCGAGTCGGCGACGTCAGAACGTTCGATGAGCGCCCGAATTGCTTGTTCGTCTTCGGTCGTCAACGCATTTCGGGAACGCTGCGAGCGAAACAGGATCAGGGCGGCACCCAGAAGTGCCATCGCACCGAACAAGCCGAGGGTGAAATTGATGATCGAACGGGGGTGACCGCTGAACTCCGCATTTCCGGCGACAAAGACGGCCGTCACGCGATTCAGCGAATACAACAGTCGTTCGTCGCCGGGAAGAGTTCCCGGGAAAAGTTCGACAAGTCCCCAGCCGAGCAGCGACCCGACGGTCAATCCGGCCGCGAGTGCGCCGACTGCTTTCCATGGCGCACCGGGACGGACGCGTGTGTAGAACGCATTCCGAGAGGCAGCGAGCAGTGCGAGGACCACGACCTGAACGGCGAGCGCAACACCGGCGCTGACGTCGCCCTTGGTGTACGCCCAGTAGGCGTTGTGCACGGCATAGCCGAGGACGTAGGCGCCCAGGAACCACCACGCGATCCGTTTTCGACTTGCCACCGCACCGGCGACGAGCGCCAGGACGACGGCCCAGGCGAGCGAGGTGTCCGGCGCGTCGAAATAGTACGTATCGACGTAGGCCCGAATTCCCCGGGTCACATGCCGCAGGGTCGGCGAAATACTCCAGAATCCGCACAGGATTGCCAGCACACCAATAAATGAACCGGCGATATGCGGAAATTCAGACAATCCGCCGCGCACGTGCTGCCACGGACGGATCGCTTTCTTCCGGGTGGCGTTCGCTGAATTTGAAAGCACCCCAGAAGCTTCGAACGTCAAACTGTGAGAATGCTGAGCGACGCGCCCTTCGGTGGTGTGTATTACTTCAAAGGCGCGACAAATCAGGCGCTTCGGACGCGCTTGGCGAGTTCCCGGCAACCCGAGAGATAACGCGCCACGATGAGGGCGGCCACGTCTTCGTGCGGGCCGATCGGATCGGCAACACCGTCCGCGCCCGCTTCGTGCAGACGCTGCTGGAAGAGTCCGTGCGCGAGCAGGTACGACGCAATGAACACTCGGCGGTGTCCCTGCGTGCGAAGAGCCTCGACGACATCGACGACCTTCGGCGTCCCGGTGGCGACATTGGCGAGGTGAACGCGCTGGCCGATGACTTCGGACAGCATCGCGGACGCCTTTCGCGCGTCCTGACGGGCCCGGCGATCGCTCGATCCGGCCACCGCCATGACGACGGTGTCCCCCGGGCGCCAGCCGGCAGACCGGAGACGACGACCGACGACTCCGGCCAGAACCGGATCCGGACCGAGTGCGCGGGTGACCGCGACCGTCTCGTGGCCGCTCTCTTCGACATCACGCGGCACGTCCGTATACACGTGGTAGCCCGACGCGAGGAACGCCGGAACGAGCACGGCATCGTCACCGCAATCCCGCAGCACCTCGACCGGGCTGGGGCCGATGACGTCGACGAACGCGACACGAACATCGGGGACATGTTTGCGCACCTCGTCGGCCAGCGCCGAGATCATGTCGATCCCGTGCCGGCTACGAGTTCCGTGCGCAACGAGGACAAGAGTCGTTCCGGTGCCGTCCGCACTTCGGCCGAGCATCGTCACTCCTCTCCGTCCGCGCATTCCGCGTGGTCAACCGCCAATCGGTAACCGCGCTTGACCACTGTCTGAATAATTTTCGGCGCACCGAGAGACGAGCGCAAACGAGCGATCGCCGTCTCCACCGCGTGGGTGTCGTCTCCGCCGCCCGGAAGTGTCGCCAGAAGCTCCTCGCGAGCCACCACTCGACCGGGGTGACGTGACAGCGCACGCATGAGCGACATCGCGGCCGGCGGGAGGTTCTTCACCTCCGAATCGACGACGACGCAGCCTCCGCGGACACTGAGCGTGTGCCCGGCGGCCCGAATCCGGTTCGCCCGGCGGGGCAGCTCCTCGGCGACGTGTCGAGCGAGCGCACCGAGGCGCGATCGCTGCGGAGCCGTGGTGTGAACGCTCAGCTCGTCGAGCGGAGCCGACGTGATCGGTCCGACGACGGCGGCGAGAACCCGCGTACGGAGCGCGTACAGCAGCGGCTCGATGAGACCGAGTTCCTTGGCCCGCGTCAGGATCGATGCGACGGCCGGAGCGCTCGTGAACGTGACGCAGTCGAGGGCGCCGGTCACGATCATCTCGATCATGCGGTCGATCTGCGTCAGGTCCTGCGGCGGTACCCAGCGGTACACCGGAACCGGGATGACGATGGCGCCGGCCTCCCGGAGAACCTCGCAGACGTCAGCCTGCGGCTCCCATTCGGTCGTCGCACCATGCAGCTGCACCGCGATTCGCACACCTTCGACGCCCTCTTCGAGGAGCCGGTCGAGCACCTCGGCCGACGACTCCGAGGCCGGGGACCATTCTTCGCGCAGGTCAGCTGCGCGAATCGCGCCCATGACCTTGGGGCCGCGGGCGAGCAGTCGCGCCGATCCCATGACCTCTTTGAGCTCCTCGGCGAGGCCCCATCCCTCGGCCGCCTCCATCCAGCCGCGGAAACCGATACCGGTGGTACCGACGACGACCTTGGGCGGGTTGACGATGATCTCGCGGGTGACGCGCTCGAGTTCGGTGTCGTCGGAGAGCGGAATGATCCGGATTGCCGGAGCATTCACCACCGTCGCGCCACGGCGAGTCAGCAACGTGCCGAATTCCTCGGCACGTCGCGCTGCCGTCACACCGATGGTGAATCCCGCCAGCGGTGTGGTGTCTTCCTCGGTCACGCCGTGCTGCTTTCGCGCGTTCGCATCATTGAAGCCACTTCCACCATGCCATTGACGACGCGAACGTCGTACACCGGCAGGGACTTGGTGTCGTCGTCGAGGCAGCGGCCGTCGATGAGCGAGAAGACTTGCTTCAGCAGCGGCGAGGCGACGGTCGGCTCGCCCTTGCGGTCACCGACGAGGCCACGCGACATCACTGCCGCCCGACCGAACGGGTCGATGTTGCCGACCGCGTAGAGCCGGTCGCCCGGCAGGCGGAACAGCGCAGCCTGCTTGCCGCCCGGCAGCAGCACGGCGACGCCGCGGTTCGGGATGAGGAAATCGAGCGCGCACGCCTTGATCCAAGCGCTATCCATCGGAACACTCCCGGTCGTTTCGACAGTGGTCATCTGAACTGAGGTGGTCATTACTGCCCCCATCCGGCTGGCTGAATTTCTGGCATTCCGAGAAGAACTGGCACCTTGCGCGGTCCCGAAGCGTCGAATCCGACGGTCGGGTCGTGCTCGGTCGGTGCGTTGACGAACGAAACGAAGCGAGCGAGCTTGTCCGGGTCGTTGACGACGTCGGCCCACTCGTCGGTGTAGCTGTCGACGTGGATGGCCATGGCCTTGTCGAGGTCGCCGGCGATCCCCAGGCTGTCGTCGATGACGACCTCCTTGATGTGATCGAGGCCGACGCTCTCCTGCCATGGCGCGGTGCGCTGCAGGCGGTCCGCGGTGCGGATGTAGAACATCAGGTAGCGGTCGATGTACTTGATGAGCGTCTCGTCATCGAGGTCGGTGGCGAGCAGTTCGGCGTGCTTCGGCGACTGTCCACCGTTTCCACCGACGTACAGGCCCCAACCGCGCTCGGTGGCGATGACACCGACATCCTTGCCACGCGCCTCGGCGCACTCACGTGCACAACCCGACACCGCGAGCTTGAGCTTGTGCGGCGAACGCAGACCCTTGTAGCGGTTCTCCAGGAGGACGGCCATGCCGACCGAGTCCTGGACGCCGTAGCGGCACCACGTCTGGCCGACGCAGCTCTTGACCGTACGAAGCGACTTTCCGTAAGCGTGGCCCGACTCCATGCCGGCGTCGATGAGGCGCTTCCAGATGAGCGGGAGCTCCTCGACGCGGGCACCGAAGAGGTCGATGCGCTGACCGCCGGTGACCTTGACGTACAGATCGAAGTCCTTAGCGATCTGGCCGATGACGATCAACTGCTCGGCGGTGACTTCACCACCGGGCATACGCGGAACGACCGAGTAGGTGCCGTTCTTCTGTAGGTTCGCCAGGAAGTGGTCGTTGGTGTCCTGCAGCGAGGCCTGCTCGCCGTCGAGAACGCTCTGCTTGGTGTCCTTGAGCGACGCGAAGATCGACGCTGCGGTCGGCTTGCACAGGTCGCAACCCGTGCCGGTGCCATGCTGCGCGATGAGTTCGGAGAAGGTGCGGATGCCCGTGACCTGGATGATCTCGAACAGTTCGGCACGCGACTGCGTGAAGTGCTCACAGAGCGACTTGGAGATCTCGACACCGGACTGGGCGAGGATCTTCTTCACGAGCGGCAGGCAGCCACCGCACGACGTGCCGGCCTTGCTGCACTTCTTGACCTCGGCGAGGTCGGTGACGCCGTCGTGGATGACCTCGCAGATCGCACCCTTGGTGACGTTGTTGCAGGTACACACGACTGCGCTGTCCGGCATCGCGTCGGCCCCCAGCTCGGCACCTGCCGGGCTGATGAGTGCGGCCGGGTCTGCCGGCAGCGGACCGCCGACGAGCGGACGCAGGGACGCGTACAGGCTCGCGTCGCCGACGAAGATGCCGCCGAGCAGCGTCTTCGCGTCGTCGGACACGACGAGCTTGGCGTAGGTGCCCTTGGCCGCGTCCATGAGGACGACCTCGAGGGCATTCTCGCTGTGCGCGTGGGCGTCACCGAAGCTGGCGACGTCGACACCGAGCAGCTTGAGCTTGGTCGACAGGTCAGCACCCGGGAACTCGGCTTCGCCGCCGAGCAGGCGATCGGCGATGACCTCAGCCTGCGCGTATCCGGGAGCGACGAGTCCGTAGCAGACTCCCTCGACCGCGGCGACCTCACCGACGGCGTAGATCGCCGGGTCGGAGGTGATCATCGACAGGTCGGTGATGACACCGCCACGCGGGCCGACCTCGAGGCCAGCCTCACGGGCGATCTTGTCCTGCGGGCGGATACCGGCAGACCAGACGAGCAGCGCAGCGTCGATCGTGCTGCCGTCCGACAGCTCGACGATCAGGCCCCCCGGGCCTTCCTTGATCGCCGCGGTGGAAACGCCAGTGTGCACGTTGACGCCGAGGTCGCTGATGAGCTTCTTGAGGACAGCGCCACCACCCTCGTCGACCTGAATCGGCATCAGGCGCGGAGCGAGCTCGATGACGTGCGGCTCCATGCCCATGAGCTTGAGCGCGTTCGCGGCTTCGAGGCCGAGAAGACCGCCACCGACGACGACACCGGTCGCGCCTGGGCCGGCCGCCTCAGCGGTGGCGCGGATGCCGTCGAGGTCCGCGAGCGTGCGGTAGACGAAGCACTTGTCGAGATCGTGGCCCGGAGCGGGCGGAACGAACGGGTACGAGCCCGTTGCCAGGACGACCGTGTCGTAGGCCAGGACCTCACCGGTGTTGGTGGTGACCGTCTTGGCTTCGCGGTCGATCGAATCGGCGCGGACGCCGAGACGGAGCTCGACTGCCTCGTCACCGTCGTAGGTGTTGCCGGCGAGCGCGAGTTCCTTGTGGTCCCAGGTGCCGACGTAAGACGACAGACCGACACGGTCGTATGCGGGCAGTGGCTCTTCGCAGAGGACCGTGATGCGCCACTGGCCGGCCTCATCGCGGGCCCGCATGGCCTCGACGAATCGGTGTCCGACCATGCCATGTCCGATGACAATGGCAGTTTTCGGGCTCATGGTGCTCCTTACTCCTGATCCTGCGGAGGGTGTCCCTTGTTGGGACGTTCTCCGTTTTCGGATGCCGGCGACTTGACTCCCGTGGGCTGCACGCGGTCAAACCGTGGTCCGGCTGTTGTTCTCAAGACTGCTTGTCGGTTGTTGCGCCTGTGTTTCCGAGCGTTGTCCGTGGCGTTTAAAAAGCGCCTGCGACGGCCAATTTCGCGCCAAATGGCGTGCGATGGACCACACCGACCGGCTTCGGGTCCGCACGGCGGATGAAGAACCACCATGTGACGACGGCACAGATCACGTAGAACGTGAGGAACACATAGAAGGCATGGGTGCCCGAGTGTGCCGGCCCGGTGTAGGACTGCCGAAGGGTCATGTTGATCAGCACGCCACCGAGCGATCCGATCGCACCCGCGAAGCCGAGCATCGCACCTGCGACCGACCGCGACCACATGGCTTTTTCGGCCACCGAAAGTCCCTCGAGTTCGTGCGACTTGGTCTCGAAAACGACGGGGATCATCTTGTACGTCGACCCGTTGCCGATTCCGGCGAGCATGAACAGGATCAAGAATCCGACGATGTAGGTCGTCATCTGGCCGGGTGTGGAAGCGCCGGGCTGTCCGTCGTCAGCGTGACTGGTGAACGCAAGCAGGCCACCCGCGGCGAACATGCCCAGGAAGACCGCGAAGGTCACCCTGCCGCCGCCGACGCGGTCGGCGAACTTGCCGCCGATCGGACGGAACAGCGCACCGAGCAATGGCCCGAGCCACGCGATCTGTGCGGCATGCAGCGCAGCCTGCGCGGCGGTTTCGCCGGCGGCCTTGTAGTTGAGCTGCATGATCTGGCCGAACGCAAAGCTGAAGCCGATGAACGACCCGAAGGAACCGATGTAGAGGAGGCTCAGGATCCACGAGTGCTTGAACCGCAGCGCTTCGAGCATGCGCTTGAGGCTCGCGTGCTGGCCGGAGATGTTGTCCATCATCACCGCGGCGCACACCGCCGCAGCCGCGATCAGCACGAGATAGATCGAGCACACGATTTCCGGGCGCCGATTACCGACCGTCGCGATGACGAAGAGGCTGAGCAACTGGATGACGGTGACGCCGAGGTTTCCACCGCCGGCGTTGAGGCCGAGCGCAAGCCCCTTGAGCCGCTGCGGATAGAAGAGGTTGATGTTCGCCATCGACGACGCGAAGTTGCCGCCGCCAACGCCCGCCACCGCAGCCACGAGGAGGTAGGTCCCGTACGACGCGGGGTGAAGCATGAAATACGTCGTCAGTATCGCGGGGATGAACAACAGCAATGCGGAGACGATCGTGAAGTTGCGGCCCCCGAACGCCGCCGGCGCGATGCTGTACGGAATGCGAAGGCTCGCACCGACGAGGATCGGGACGGCCATGAGGATGAACTTGTCACCCGCATTGATGCCGTAGACCTCTTCGGGCATGAAGAGGACCATCACCGACCAGATCGACCACACCGAGAAGCCGATGTGCTCGGCGAAGATCGAGGCGATCAGGTTGCGACGAGCAACCTTCTTGTTGCCGGCCTCCCAAGCTTCGCTGTCTTCTGGATCCCAGTGGTCGATCCATCGCGAACGCAACAGTGCGTGCACTCTGCCTCCCCGTCGAAGTGGTGAGACTTCACGTTAGGAAGCGAGTGTTGCCACCGTGGTGACAGCACATGACCCGCACGTCACTAGCTCCTCACCGGCCCGTGGATTTGGCGGTGAGGCGCGGCAGGCTATTCAGTTCCGCGCGAACGCGTAAGAGCAATTTATCGGGCGTGTGTTGCGCTGATCTTTCGCAATGTGAAGCACAGATGACAATGCTTTCCGCATGTGGCACGACCAATTGTGCGGAGTTAATGTCGAAATCGGAGCACCTCGACGACCGCCAGCCACAGGCTTCTGACCTGCGGTTTTGTTCGTATGTTTCGGCTGCGTTGCCCGCTTGTTGCGTCACCTATTTGACCGAAACGGCGCCCGGCAATCGCAGCTTTCCGGCCTGACCTGCACTTATCCGGAGGGAGTCGCAAAGACTTCTCACAATGCCGGGAGCGGGATCGTGAGAAGGTGTTGCTCAATGCGTCATTGGCTGGCACGGGCAGGTAACAACCGCTCCGTAATGTCTCCTCCAGATCGAGTGAGTTCGCGAAAAACACTTACTAAAGCGAGCTCCTCCCTCACGAAGAGAGGACAGACGATGACTGCAACCATCGACAGCACGCCTGCCAAGGCGGCGTTCGAATACGAGCGCAAGGGCCGCTGGATTGAAGACTGGCACCCCGAGAACGACGAGTTCTGGGAGAACGGCGGAAAGAAAACCGCCAACAAGAACCTGATCTTCTCTGTGTGGGCCGAGCACCTGGGCTTCTGCGTGTGGGTCATCTGGGCGGTCTTCGTGACGCAGATGGGCAACGCCGGATTTGCTTTCCTCGCCGGCCTCGGAAAGGACGCCCACCCGAACCACTTGGCGGCCGTCAGCAACGCACTGTTGCTGACCTCCATCCCGGTTCTGGTCGGTTCCGCACTGCGTATCCCTTACACCTTCGCAATCCCGAAGTTCGGTGGCCGCGCGTTCACGACCTTCAGCGCGACGATGCTGTTGGTCCCGACCCTGGGCCTCGCATACTTCATCAACGACCCGACCACTCCGATGTGGGTGTTCGTGGTTCTCGCCGGCCTCGCCGGTGTCGGTGGCGGTAACTTCTCGTCGTCGATGGCCAACATCTCGTTCTTCTTCCCCGAGGGCAAGAAGGGTGCCGCCCTGGGCATCAACGCCGCTGGTGGAAACCTCGGTGTCGCCGTCACGCAGCTGTTCCTGCCGATGATCGTCGTGCTCGGCACCACGATCGCTGCCAAGGACCCGGCCGGCTACCGCCTCGGCCTGACGATTGCCGCACTGTTCTTCGTGCCGCAGATCCTCATCGCCGCTGCCTGCGCCTACCGCTTCATGGACAGCCTCACCGCTGCCAAGCCGGACGGAAAGTCGTACAAGGCCGCGCTGACCAGCAAGCACACCGCGATCATGTCGTTCCTGTACATCGGTACCTTCGGTTCGTTCATCGGCTTCTCGTTCGCGTTCCCGACGCTCATCAAGGCGAACTTCCCCGACCTGGCCAAGGTCGAGCTCATGGTTCTCGTCGGTAACCTCGCGTTCCTCGGTGCGCTCGTCGGTTCGATGTCACGTCCGTTCGGTGGCTGGCTCGCCGACAAGATCGGTAGCGGCGCGAAGCTCACGCTCGGCGTCTTCGTCGGTATGGCCGGTTCAGTCGGACTGATCGTCATGTCGCTCGACGTCAAGAGCTTCCCGATGTTCCTCATCTCGTTCCTGCTGCTGTTCGTCCTTGCTGGTGCCGGCAACGGTACGACCTACCGCATGATCCCGATGATCTACAGCGCCGAGGCTCGCAAGAAGGCTTCGGAGACCGGTACGGACATCAGCGAGGCCATCGCGGGTGCCAAGCGCCAGGCTGGTGCGGCAATCGGTGTCATCGGTGCGGTCGGAGCGTTCGGTGGCTTCATCGTCCAGCAGGCACTGCGTATCTCGAACAAGGAGCTCGGCAGCATGGTCCCGGCCTTCTGGACCTACGCGGTCGTCTTCCTGGTCATGGGTGCGGTCACCTGGTTCGTCTACCTGCGCAGCAGCTTCGCAGTGGACAAGGTCCCGTCGCTCGCTTACGCAAGCGTCTAATCCCCTCCCCTGCGAGAATGGCTCCCAGCTTCGGCTGGGAGCCATTCTTCGTTTGCCGGCTCATCCCGCGCCCTCGGCATTAATGTCGCTTGTTGTGAATGAACGGCCGTTTCTCGCAAGTGGGCTCGTGCTGCAGGCGGTCGGCATTCTCGGGGCCTGGCAGGCGTGGCCCGGATACGCCGACTGGGCATCGGAGACCGCGGTGATGGTCGTGTTCATCTGCGCCGTCGGCCTGGTCTGGATCGGCGCTCTGCTGTGCCTGGTCTGGGCGGTTGCCGGCGGAGTTCGCCGAGGGTTGCAGGGCACGGTTGCGACGATCAAGGTGCCAGGACTCACGCCGAAGCGCCGGCAAGTGTTTCTCAACCGGGAGCCCTGAGCGAGTGGGCGATTTTCGCTGATCAGGAACCAAAATCGCCCACACAACTGTCAGTTCCCGCCGGGTCGTCTCCCTCTCGTCTTCAGCCAACGGATCGCCTGGTCAACGCGGTAATACAGCCGCGGCGGGACGAACGGGAGAAGCACAGAACGCCGACGACCGAAGAGCGCGATCAGGATTTCGGGCGGGAGATCGACATAGCGCGGCAGATGTTCGTACCACCGGGCGCTGCGACTCGCCGATCTGCTGGCTCCCCGGGTCGTGGCCTTGCGTTGCCGTTCGTAAAGGTCGAGGGCCTCGGCGAGCGGCAGGTCGAGGTTCAGAGCGCGAACCAGGACGGCGGCATCGCCGAACGCCAGTCGAGTACCCACGCCCAGCGAGTAATGGGTCGTATGCGCGGCATCCCCAGCCAGGACGAGGTTGTCGTGGTGCCACGTGCGGTTGGTCAGCGTTCGGAACCGCAGCCAGTTTGCCGTGTTGCCGGGAACCGCCCGGCCGATGAGGTGGTGGCCGTCCAGGATGTCGGCGAAGAGCTTCTCCAGCATCGCGAGGCTGGCCGCCTCGCTGGCCTGGTCAAACCCGAGGCCACGCCAGGTAGCCGGGGCGCACTCGACGACGCAGGTGCTGCAATCCTCGTTGTGCTTGTAGCCGTAGGCCCAGATCCAGCCGTGCTCGGTCTCGACGAACGAGTACGTGAACGACTCGAAGACTTTCGTGGTGCCGAGCCAGAGGTAGAAGTTTCGCCCGACCGCGAATCTCTCGCCGAAATGGTCGGCGTAGCGATGACGGAGCACGCTGTTGACGCCGTCCCCGGCAAAGATGAGGTCGGCGTCGGCCACCTCTTCCTCCGACGTGATCTCGTGCTCGTACTCGATGCGCACGCCGAGGCCACGGGCGCGCTCGGCCAGGATCTCGAGCAGTTGGCGACGGCCGATTCCGATCCCCGTGTTCCGCCCTTGTTTCAGCGTCGCGCGGTCGCGGACGCCGAAGAACCAGCTATCCCAGCGCACCGAACTTTTCTCGATCGTCAGCGCGGACTCGGGATCGACTCGTCGCAACTTTTTCAGCAGGCCGTTGGACATGGTCACGCCCCAGCCGTACGTGGAGCCGGCCGGATTCCGCTCATAGACGGTGACGACGTGGGAAGGGTCGCGTTGCTTCATCAGGATCGAGAAGTACAGACCGGCGGGTCCGCCGCCGACGCAGGCGACCTTCACAGGAGCCCCCTGACGTGACGCAGGGTTAGTTCTTCTTACGACAAAGCGTAGTCCCGGACAGACGCCACCGATATCGACGTATCCGACAAATCGTCAGGCTCGCCGGGCGAACTTCTTCCCCTTCAATCCGAGCCGGCGGCTCGCCTGGTCGAAGCGGTAGTACAGCTTCGGCGGGACGACGGTCAGTACCGCGGAACGTCTCAGGCCGAGCAGCGCGATCATGATCTCGGGCGGGAGGTCGACATAGCGCGGCAGGTGTTCGTACCACCGCGCACTGCGATAAGCCGCTCTACCGGTGCTCTGGAGCGCGGATTTGCGTTGCCGCTCGTAGAGCTCGAGAACCTCGGCCAGCGGCAGGTCCTGATGCAGTAGATGGGCGAGAACCGCGGCATCGCCGAACGCCAGCCGAGTGCCCGCCCCGATGGAGTAATGCGTGGTGTGGGCGGCATCTCCGGCCAGGACGAGATTGCCGCGGTGCCACGTGCGATTTCTCAACGTGCGGAAGTTCAGCCAGTTCGCGGTGCTGCCCGGGGTGGCGCGGCCCATGAGCGGGTGACCGTCGAGAATGCCGGCGAACAACTTCTCGAGCATCCGCAGACTGTCCGTCTCGTTCATCTGATCGAACCCGAGAGCGTGCCAGGTTTTGGGGGCACATTCGATGATGCACGTGCTGCGGTCGTCGCTGTACTTGTAGCCGTAAGCCCAGATCCAGCCGTGCTCGGTCTCGACGAACAGGTACGTGAATGGCTCGAAGACTTTGCTCGTGCCGAGCCAGACGTAGTAGTTCTGCCCAACCACGAAGTTCTCGCCGAAGTGGTCGGCATGACGCTGGCGAAGCGCGCTGTTGACACCGTCCGAAGCGAGGATGAGGTCGGCGTCGGCCAATTCCTCCTCCGACGTGATCTCGTGCTCGAACTCGATGCGGACGCCGAGGTCGCGGGCACGGTCGGCGAGGATGTCGAGCAGCTGGCGACGACCGATTCCGGAGCCGGGGTCCCATCCCTGTTTGACCGTCGTGCAATCGCGCACGCCGATGGAGTAGGAATCCCAGCGAGCCGCACTCGCCTCGAGGGCGGCGGCCGACTCGGGATCTGCGCGGTGAAGTTTCTTGAACAGTCCCTTCGACATCGTCACGCCCCAGCCGTACGTGGAACCGGCCGCATTCCGCTCATAGACGGTGACGTCGTGAGACGGGTCGCGTTTCTTCATCAGGATCGAGAAGTACAGGCCGGCGGGTCCACCGCCGACGCAGGCGACCTTCATCAGAGCCTCCCGTGCGTCACAGGCTGATCTACTTGCGACCCAGACTATTCGAGCAGACTCGATCGCGTTGCCGGATGCTTACTAGAGCATCAACCGCACGAGATCCGCAGTGCGCTGCAGGCCCGGGAACGCCTCCGGCGTCGAGCGCGGATGCATCGCGTGGACCGCCAGACGGAACATGACCGCACGCAGGAGCATCTGCGGCCACTCCGGCAGCTCTTCCCAACGCTCGAGCAGACCGTCGTCGGCGCCTCCCCACGACAGCGCATCGACCACGGAGACGGCGGCCGCCCAC
Source organism: Nocardiaceae bacterium (assembly GCA_021372355.1). GTDB lineage: Bacteria > Actinomycetota > Actinomycetes > Mycobacteriales > Mycobacteriaceae > Smaragdicoccus. The sequence goes on from JAJFUQ010000208.1 coordinate 99,091, forward strand.
GGCGCAGGTCGCCAGTACGGCGTGATGTCGGTGATTCCGGGGGTGCCCATGCCAGTGAACAGCACGGTGCCGAAGAGGTCGCCGTGCACGAGCTGCGGCGGTGTCTTGACCGGCTTGCGAAGGGACGCCAAGCGAACGATCGCGTCGACGCTGCGGGCAGTGTCCGGCGAGCGCGTCTCCGGCGGCGCGATTCCACGCATCACTCGCATCGGTTGGCTGTCCCAGGCAGCGCGATCCGCGGCCACGAACGTGTCGACCTGAATCCACGGCGCCAGCGGGCCCTGCGCTAGGAAGCGCGGACGCTCGAGGCCAGCGGTCGCGGCGTGCAGGCGATTCGCGACCGAGACGACCTCGTCGTAGCGAGGCTCGGGCGTGCCCTCGATGAAGGTGTCGCAGCGCCAACCCGAGGCCACATACCGACCATCAGTCGAACGGACCGGTCGAGCCAGGCGAACTCCGTCGAGCTGCAGTGTCTCGCGAACCTTCGCCGACCACGCCGCGCGAGCGTGGTCCGCGACCGGCGTCAGTACGACATCGCCACATCGCCAGCCGCCGTCCCAGTCGAGCCCCAAGGGCTCCGGTTCGACGCCGCGCAGCCCGAAGGTCGACCGCACGTGCTCCGGCGGTGCAACTGTCGTCGAAAGGCTTGCTGCTGTGGTCACGAAATCCCAACCCCTCATGCTCGGATGCGATGCAGCAGGGGGCCGGGATCACCGGACCTGCTGTCGGCATGCATGAAAACGTAAGAGTCCGCGAGACCACACCCGCCCGGAGACGCGCGAAGGTGACTAATAAACAGGCAGAGTGTTATCGACCTGTTTTGCCCACGCAATCACGCCACCTTGCAGGTGCGATGCGTTCGAGAAGCCCGCCTTCTTCACCGCGGCGAGCACCTCCGCCGACCGGATACCCGTTTTGCAGTGCAGCACAATGGGTTTGTCGAGAGGCAGTTCCGCGAGGGCCTCACCCGACAGGATGCGGTCCTTCGGAATGAGCGTCGCGCCCGGGATCCGGACGATGTCCCACTCGACGGGCTCGCGCACGTCGATGATCGCGATGTCCTTGCCGGAGCGAACCATTTCGTCGAGCTCGCGGGCCGTGATCGTGGATTCGGCTGCCGCGGCCTGTCCCTCCTCCGAGACCACACCGCAGAACTCCTCGTAGTCGATGAGTTCGGTGATGGGCTGACGGTCGGGATCGCGGCGCAACCGGATGGTGCGGTAACTCATCTCGAGCGCGTCATAGACCATGAGCCGGCCGAGCAAAGGCTCGCCGGTGCCGGTGATGAGCTTGATCGCCTCGGTGACCATGATCGAGCCGATCGATGCGCACAGCACGCCCAGTACGCCACCCTCGGCGCACGACGGGACCATGCCGGGCGGCGGCGGCTCCGGGTAGAGGTCGCGGTAGTTCAGCCCCTGCTCGTCCGGCGCGGCTTCCCAGAAGACCGATGCCTGGCCCTCGAACCGGTAGATCGAGCCCCACACGTAGGGCTTTCCGGCGAGAACGGCAGCGTCGTTGACGAGGTAGCGCGTCGCGAAGTTGTCGGTGCCGTCGAGGATGAGGTCGTACTGCTGGAACAACCCGACCGCGTTCTCGGGCTCGAGGCGGTCGGTGTGCAGCACGACGTTGACGAGCGAGTTGATGTTCCGGATCGAGTCGCGAGCCGATTCGGCCTTCGGACGACCCACGTCCGGCTCGCCGTGGATGACCTGGCGCTGGAGGTTCGACTCGTCGACGACGTCGAACTCGACGATTCCGATCGTGCCGACACCAGCCGCAGCCAAGTACAGCAGAGCGGGCGAACCGAGACCGCCCGCGCCGATGACGAGCACCTTGGCGTTCTTGAGCCTCTTCTGCCCCACCACGCCGATGTCCGGAATGATGAGGTGACGGCTGTAGCGGGCGATTTCCTCCCGCGTCAGCTCGGCAGCTGGCTCCACCAACGGTGGCAATGACATTGAGGGCTCCTCACAGCGATGTCGCAACGCCCATACGGGTGACCGCGCGTTTCACCTGAGATCAACGCATTAGTGCGACGCAAACTTCCCGGTCATTGTCACGCAGCGGTCGGCACGCGCCAAAACCGAGTGCTAATCGCGGGGATACGGCCACTCGTTCGCCTTGCATTCCTTGCCGTCCTTGGGAACGACGCCCGCCGGGTCGAGGTTGTAGACCTCGTTGTTGGCGGTGCCGAACGTCTGCTGCATCATGACCGGCGCGAGGCCGCCGTCGCTTTCACAAGCGGCGTGCTGATGGAAGCCGATCGCGTGTCCGACCTCGTGGTTGATGACCCACTCGCGGTACGAGGTGATGTCCCCGTCGAAGGCGACGGCGCCGCGAACCCATCGTGGCGTCGTCACGACGACGCGGTTGTTGTCTTGGTCGTAGCACGAGGTGTCGACCGGAAGGCTGTCGAATCCGCAGATCTTGCGTGCAGTGGTTTGTGCGGCGAGCGAGATACGGAAGTCGGGCGTCCCGCTGTCGATGCGCTGGAATCCGAACTTCTTGTCCTTGGTCCAGCCCTTGGAACTCGCCAGAGTGTCGTCGATGAGCTTCGCGAATGCGGCGTCGCCACCGAGCGCCTTGGTGTCGTTACCGTCTTCGACCTCGACCAGGTACGTAAAGACGTGTCCACCGCCGACTTGCTTCGTGGTGCCCGGAACGGTGTGCCAGGTGCCATCACCCATCACCTCGAACGGCGCTCCGTCCGGTAAGGCATACGACGGCGTCGAGGGATCGAAGTTGCCGTCTTTCTTCGGACCGATGATGCCGGTTTCCTTGGCCGCGGCAACGGTCGGCGGCGGCGCCGTGCCCTTCTTTGTGTCCGTGCTGCCCCACAGCGTGTCGGCGAGAACCAAGATCGTCACCACGGCGAGAACCGGGATCGCGTAGATGCGCCAGCCGTACAAATCGATGTTCCGGCGCAGCCATCCCTTTCGCGGCGTCTCAGTCGGCGACGGGTCGAGGTCGGTCACCCACACAGAATGTCATGTCGCTGCCCGAACCGGACCACCAGCCACGCGGTTATCATGGACAAACCCCGCTCCAAGAGTCGCGAGCGGCCTTAGTCGACGGGACGATCGCGCGTGACAGAGCTAGGCAGCCGAATGTTTTCGGAGCCGGGGAACTCGCAACGCAAGGGCGGTCGTCTTCCTCGCGAGGAGCGTCGCAGCCAATTATTGGCCGCCGCCAGCGAGATTTTCGTGATGCGGGGCTACCACGCCGCCCAGATGGATGAGATCTCCGAACGCGCCGGAGTCAGCAAGCCTGTTCTCTACCAACACTTTCCCGGCAAGCTCGACCTGTACATCGCGGTCCAGGAGCGCTACCTCGATAGCCTGCTGAGCGGCGTGCGCAATGCCCTCGCCTCGACGACGGACAACCGCGAGCGGATTCGTGCCGCAATCGCGGCGTACTACGAGTTCGTCGACCACGAGTCGGAGGGATTCCGCCTGGTCTTCGAGTCCGATATTCGAAGCGAACCAACGGTGTCCAAGCGGGTCGATGAAACGCTCAACGCCTGTGGCGACGAGATCTTCCGGCTGATCTCGGAAGACTCGGGCCTCGACGCCGCCCGTTCTCGCATCATCGCCGAGGCGCTCGTGGGAATGAGCCAGCAGACCGCCCGGTGGTGGCTCGACGCGGACCGCCCCATCACCAAGGACGAAGCGGTCGACATGACGGTCCTGCTGGCCTGGGGTGGCATGGCGAGGGTGCCGTTACAGCACCCAGGCCAGGCCTAGCAGTAACTAGGAGACGGGCGCGAAGCCGACGCGGCCACCGTGCGTAGGTCCGATCTCGACATACGAGATCTTTCCGGCCTGGATGAGGTACTTGCGACCCTTTTCATCGGTCAGCGACAGCACGCCCTCGCCCGAGCCGGACAGCGCCTCGGTGACGATCTTCTCGACTTCTTCGGGAGTCTGGACGCTCGAGATGACAAGCTCCCGCGGGCTCTCCGAAATACCGACCTTGACCTCCACGAGAAGCCCCTCCTGACGACGTTGGTGTGTTCGGAAGTCAGGCTATCCCAGGAGTGGGTCAGCCCAACCCAAGCGTGACCATACGTTCGCTATGGGCCGATTCCATGCGGTCGAACAGCCGAACGATGTTGTTGAGGTCGCCTGTAGCGCTGACGAGGAGTTCAGTCAGCTCTATCCGCTGCGCCATGATCATCTGCGCCTGCGTGACGGCCTCGCCGAGCAGACGCCGTCCCCACAGGACGAGGCGATCGCGCTCGGCGGTGTCGTTCTCGACGAGGGCTCGTACTTCATCGACGACGAACTGCGAGCTCGCCGTGCTTTCGAGGACCTCGCGCACGATGGCGGCGACCTTCTTCGGCAGCGCGGATGCGATCTCGGCGTAGAAGTCGGCAGCGAGTCCGTCGGCAACGTAGAACTTGACGAGCGATTCGCCCCACGTCGAAGGGTTGGTCGCGGCGTGATAGTCGTCGATCGCCGCCACGAACGGTTCCATCGCCGACAGAACGTCGCCACCGCGATCGGCGATAGCCCTCTCGAGCAGGTTGAAGTGCGACAACTCCGAGGCCGCCATCTTCGCGACCGCCACTCGGCCACGCAGCGAGGGGGCTTGCTGCGCCTCCTCAGCCAGGCGATAGAAAGCAGAAACCTCGCCGTAGGCAAGGACAGCAAAGAGGTCCGCGATTCCCGGATGTTCGGTCGAAATCTGCGTGCCGGTCGCCTGTTCAGCTGTCATGGTGAGTGAGCCTATCGGGTCTCTGCGAAGTTCCAGACAATGGCACGATAGGATGTAAGCGGGGTTACGCTGCGGTTTTCCTGCATTTCACCTGGCCTGTTTTCCTGCGGTCGGAAAGTTGAGATTCGCGGATCACTCAGCGCGCCCCACGTCATTGCGCGCGCACGCCTTTTCTTCGATGCTGCGAACGGTGAGTTCCCGAGCTGGAGCCCCGTTCTATCGCCAGCGAGCGCGCACCCATAGGAAGGCCAGGAACGCTGAGCAAGATCGCCATTTCGACCGAGGTTCTGGACGCAACGCCAGACGCCGAGGGAACTCCGGTTCTCGAAGCAGAGTTCGATGAAACACACACCACCCCCACATTCGCTGAGCTGGGCGTTCGCGAGGAAATCGTGCGCGCGCTATCCGACATGCGCATCGAGCGCACGTTCGCGATCCAAGAACTGACGCTCCCGCTCGCACTCGCGGGCGAGGACCTCATCGGCCAGGCCCGTACGGGTATGGGCAAGACGTTCGGATTCGCGGTTCCGCTGCTGCATCGGGTCAGCACCGCGAGCGGCTCCCTCGCCCCGATGGATGGCACGCCGCGCGCGATCATCATCGTGCCGACGCGTGAACTGTGCCTGCAGGTCAGCGAAGACATCGTCAACGCGACCAAGCACCTGCCGGAAGTTCGCAGCCTCGCGATCTACGGCGGCCGGCCGTACGAGCAGCAGATCGCGGCACTCAAGTCCGGCGTCGATGTCGTCATCGGTACCCCGGGCCGCCTCCTCGACCTCGCCAACCAGGGCCATCTGATCCTCGGCAAGATCGGCGTCCTCGTACTCGACGAGGCCGACGAGATGCTCGACCTCGGATTCCTTCCGGATATCGAGCGCATCCTCAACATGGTTCCGGACAAGCGGCAGACGATGCTGTTCTCGGCGACCATGCCGGGCCCGATCATCACGCTCGCGCGAACGTTCCTCACCAAGCCGACCCACATCCGGGCCGAAGAGGCACACGAGTCCTCGGTTCACGACCGGACCGAGCAGTTCATCTACCGCGCACACTCGCTCGACAAGGCCGAGCTCGTCGCTCGCGTCCTGCAGGCCGAGGGCCGGGGCGCGACGATGATCTTCACCCGGACGAAGCGCACCGCGCAGAGCGTTGCCGACGACCTTGCCGATCGCGGTTTCTCGGTCGGTGCCGTGCACGGTGATCTGAACCAGGTCGCACGTGAGAAGGCGCTGAACCGCTTCCGGGACGGCAAGATCGACGTCCTCGTCTGCACCGATGTCGCCGCCCGCGGAATCGACATCGACGACGTCACGCACGTCATCAACTACCAGTGCCCGGAGGACGACAAGACCTTCGTCCACCGCATCGGTCGTACCGGCCGCGCCGGCCGCACCGGTGTCGCGATCACGCTCGTCGACTGGGATGACATCCCCCGCTGGCAGTCGATCGACCACGCCCTCAAGCTCGATATCCCAGACCCGGTCGAGACCTACTCGAGCTCGCCGCACCTGTTCAGCGACCTCGGTATTCCGGCCGACGCCAAGGGACGGCTCCGCAAGTCCGTATCGGAGGCTCCGAAGTCCGAGGGAGAGAAGACCGAAAAGGCCGAGCGCCCCGCACGTAACCGCAACCGCACCCGACAGCGCACGCGTGCCGGGAAGCCGATCGAAGCCGGCACCGAGGAAGCACCAGCCACCACGGAAGCGACCACCACGGAAGCACCCGTCGCGGAAGAAACCGCCTCGGACGCACCTGCGGTGGAGGGCGAGGGTGCCACCGGGCCGAAGCGCCGCCGTCGCCGACGTGGGCGCGGCAAGGGAACCGGCGCAGCGGCCTCGGCGGAATCGGTTGCCGCGTCGGCAGAGTAGCCTGCATTCGTGCTGGCACCGGAACGACGGACTCGGACCGATCTCGCAGTAGCGCTTGCGATCGGAGTTGTGGTCGCGCTCTTCGTCGGGTTGATGTGGTGGACGAGCGATTCGCGGAACACCACCTCGACCCCGATGGAGACGACTCTCCCCCCGCTGCCGTCGGCCTCGGCGGTACCCGGCGCGGTTTCCGAGCTGTGGCATGCGAAGAGCACCCGCACCCCGGCGGCCATCGCCGTGCGGGGTTCGGTCGTCACCGCGGACGGCAGCACGATTATCGGCCACGACGCAGTCACCGGACGTGAGCTGTGGCGGTATGCCGGCCCGGAGCCGCTCTGCGACGTCATCGGCACCTGGTCGTCGACGCTCGCCGTCTACCGAAACTCGCTCGGCTGCGGCGACGTCATCGTGCTCAAGGGCGCCGACGGGTCGCGCGATGTCACGCGGAACAGCGACGCCGATGATCAGGTGGAACTGACGGCCGACGGCACCTACGTCGTATCCCGCGGCAGCACGCGGATGGAAGTGTGGCGCAGCGACCTCGTCCGCACGCTCGAATACGGCCGAGTCGATGATCAGAACGTGGCGAACGCGCAGCCACGCACCGGTTGTGCTCTGGTGTCGGCGGTGTCGTCGAGCACGAAACTCGCGATTGTCGAGGACTGCGCGACCGACGCCGGACTGCGCCTGAGCATCCTCGATCCCGCGCCGAAGGATGCGGCGAAGCCGGAGGAGTTGGCGTCGACGATCATCCCGAACGTCGACCCCGATGACGCGACGGTTCGGCTCCTGGCGGCCGGCTCGGATCGATTCGCCGCCTACATCGCCGAGCCTGGCAAGCCCACGCGGATTGCCTACTTCGATGAGAAGGGCGAGCCGGACGGCGAGAAGGTGCTGCCCTCGGCATTCACCGCCGATCCCGTCACCTCGAAAGTCGGATCGGTTGTCATGGTCTGGGGTGGCTCGGCCGTTTACGCCCTCGACACAATCACCCTGGACGTTCGCTGGTTCCGTGCCGGCGCCCTCGGACCAGGCGCGTTGATGGCTCACGACCTGCTGCTCCCGGTCAAGGATGGGATCGCGGTCCTCGACCCTGACACGGGCAAAGAAAACCGGATCATCCGCGTCAAGCGCGATTCGGACGCGCTCGTCACGACCGCGGTGTCCGGGGACGTGATCGTCGAGCAGCGGGGTACGGACGTGGTGGCGCTGCGTTGATTTCGGACGGAACGATTCGCTAGGCGGAGCGTTGCGTCCGGGATTCCAGCGCATTCCGAATCTCGCTGATGACTCCTTCGGGGTCGCCGACCAACCGGTGCCAGTCGAAACGGAGAACGCGCCAACCGGCGTTCTCGAGCACGTTGTGCCGACGAAGGTCCTTGTGGTGACGCCGGGCATCGCCGTGAAATGCCCAACCGTCGACTTCGATCGCGATTCGCGCGTTCGGAAAGGCCATGTCTGCCGCATACCGGTCGATCCGAAACTGCGCTTCCCAACCCTGAATCTCGGCTCCCTGCAGTAGGCGGTGCAGCAACCTCTCGGCCTCGCTCCGTCCACCGCTCGTCGCGGATGCGAGCAATCTGCCTGCGGCCGCCGAGCCCGTCCGGCCGAGATTGTCGCGGTGCGCGACTTCCAGGTCAGCAAGCTTCACCCCGGTTTGCAACGCCCGGTCCATCAACATCGATCCGTCCGTGAGTTCGACGGCTGCTTCCAGCACCGTGAGCGGCAGTGTCGTCACGGCCAGCGACCGTAGTTCCGTGAGATAGACAGCGGGGATATCCCGTCTCCGCACCTCGTGTGCGGTGTTTCGCAGGGTCCGCTGAACAGCGGGAACTGTCACCCAGCATCGACTCGGCGCGCGATCGAGGAGTCCATGCCACCAGGCTGCGCTCGGTCCGTACGCAACCGCATCCTTGCCTGCTTGGAGAACAACCCCCCGAAGACGAGCTGCATGCGTCGGCGGATGTTGCGCCGAACGAAAGACACCACGACCGGTGCGCACCAACGCTCCGCACTTCACCCGGCGCTGGATGCTCGAGCGGCTCAAGCCCAGTTCAGCCAACTGCTCTGCCGAGACCACACCATCTTGGAGAGCGATGAGCTCGTCGAGTTTCACGCCCTATGGACGCGCGGTGGGCCAATTGGTTCCCTACACCCCGGTTACCGGACGGAATGTCCCGCTCAGCGAACACTTCCGTCCAGAATCGCCGCCTAGATGAACACGTCGAGCAACATGACCATCCCAAGCCCGAATATCGACAACACCGTCTCCATAAGCGACCACGTCTTGATCGTCTGCCCGACGCCGAGGCGGAAGTACTCCTTGACCAGCCAGAATCCGGCGTCGTTGACGTGCGAGAAGAACAGCGAGCCAGCGCCGATCGCGAGGACGACGAGCGACACCTGACCGCTCTCCATCCCGCCGACGAGGCCGAGAATGAGTGAGGATGCGGTGATCGTGGCGACGGTCGCCGAACCGGTCGCGAGGCGGATGAGCACGGCCAGCACCCACGCCAACAGGATCACCGAGATCGAGACGCCTTCGGCCCAGCGAGCGAGCATCGTGCCGATTCCGCTGTCGACGAGGACCTGCTTGAATCCTCCGCCGGCTGCGACGATGAGGATGATCCCGGCGACTGCGGGCAGGCCGGATTCGACCGACTTCATGATGGCCTGGCGACTGAGCCCCGCACCTCGGCCCAGCGTGAACATCCCGACAACCACGGCGATGAGCAGCGCGATCAGCGGCGTGCCCAGAGCGTCGAAAACCTGTCGCACCAGGTTCTTCTGGTCGTCGATGAAGATGTCGACGATGGCCTTGCCGAGCATCAGTGCAACCGGCAGCAGTACCGAGAACATCGTCATCACGAACGACGGGCGCTTCTGCTCGGCTCGTTCGGCGTCGGTTGCGTCGAACGTGTCCGGCGCCGAGACGACGACCCACTTGCCGGCCAGACGTCCGAACAGCGGGCCGGCCACGATGATCGTCGGAATCGCGACGACCACACCCAGCGCCAGGGTGACGCCGAGGTCGGCACCCAGGAGTCCGACCGCGGTCAGTGGTCCGGGGTGCGGCGGCACGAATCCGTGCATCGCAGACAGGCCGGCGAGTGCCGGGATACCGATCGTGATGAGCGACTGCTGCGAACGCCGGGACACGAGATAGATGACCGGCATCAACAGCACGAGGCCGATCTCGAAGAACATCGGCAACCCGATGATGGCTCCGACCAGTGCCATCGCCCATGGCAAAGCCCGCGGTGACGCCGCCCCCACGATGGTGTCGACGATCTCGTCCGCACCACCGGAGTCGGCGAGCAACTTGGCGAACATCGCACCGAGCGCGATGAGGATGCCGACGCTGGCCGCAGTTGACCCGAAGCCATCGGTAAACGACTTCAGGACCGTCGTCAGGTTCTCCCCGGCCACGACTCCGACCGTCAGCCCACCGAACATCAGCGCCAGGAACGGGTGCAATTTGGCGATCGTGATGAGCACGACGATGACCGCGATGCCGGCCAGAAAAGCCGCGATGAGCTGCCACGATGACGCCACCGGCTCGACGATCTTCGGGGCGTCGGCGGCCAGAATGAGGTTCATCGGGTCTCCCGTTCGGTCTTCGACACGTATTCCTCGACGATCGCGTCGATGGATTGATCGACGTCGACGACAACGCCGCGTTCATCGGCATCGAGCGGTTCGAGCGTCGCGAACTGCGAAGCGAGCAGGGACGCCGGCATGAAGTGACCGGGCCGACTGGCCTGGCGCGCCGCAATGATTTCCTGCGTGCCACTCAGGTGCAATATCTCGAGGCCTGGGCAGTGCCGCCGCAGCTGATCCCGGTACTTCCGCTTGAGCGCCGAGCAGCTCATCACGCCGCCATCCGGGTGGTCGGCGAGCCACTGCCCGACCTTTTCGAGCCAGGGACGGCGATCGTCATCGTCGAGCGGATGCCCGGCCGACATCTTCGCGATATTGGCCGCCGGATGAAGGTCGTCGGCGTCTTCGAACGGCACCCGCAAACGTTGCGCCAACGCCGCTCCGACGGCCGACTTCCCGGATCCGGAAACCCCCATGACCACGATCTGCGACGCCATCTATCAATCATTTCCCTTGGAGGCCAACCCAAACAGCGAAACTCTTCACGACTTCTCCACAAGTTCTCCCCGAAGCCTTCGCGCCCCGCCTCATAGGCTTCTCGTATGCCTCCAGCAACCGTGCTCGTCGTCGAGGACGACCCCACGATCAACCAGGCGCTCAGCGATCGCCTGACCGCCGAGGGCTTCGTCGTCCATCAGGCCTTCGACGGGCCGGCCGCGGTGGCGGCGGCTGCCACGCACCATCCGGATGCGGTGATTCTCGACGTCATGCTGCCCGGATTCGACGGGCTCGAAGCGTGCCGACGCATCCAGGCCACGCGTCCGGTGCCGGTTCTCATGCTGACCGCTCGCGACGACGAGACCGACATGATCATCGGACTCGGCGTCGGGGCCGACGACTACGTGACCAAACCCTTCCGCATGCGCGAAGTCGTCGCCCGAGTGCATGCACTGCTTCGACGCGTCGAACGGGCGCGAACCATGTCGTCGACCGGCGACACGGTGACGATCGACGGCCTCACCGTCGATCGGAACAGCCGTCGCGTGCAGGTCGACGGCACGCCGGTGCACCTCACTCCCCTCGAGTTCGATCTTCTCGTGGCGCTCATCGAGGAACCCGGCGCCGTGCGGACCCACGACGACCTCATGCGCGACGTGTGGGGCTGGCCGGACACGTCCGGCACGCGCACGCTGGCGAGCCACATCAAGGCTTTGCGCGCGAAGATCGGGCCGCAGCGAGTCCGCACGGTGCATGGCGTGGGGTACGCGTTCGAGTTGGCACCGGGCGAGCGCAGCGACGGGAAGACCCGATGAAAACCGATCGGCCGCTCGACGGCTTCCGCTCGATCAAGGTCAAACTCGGCATCCTCGTGGGCGCGAGCATCGTCGCCGCGGCGCTGATCGCCGAAGCCGCCGATCGCTCTGGGGTCTCCGCGTTGCTGACGATCCCCGTGACGGTAGCCATCGCTCTCTTCGTCACGCAGTGGTTGGCCCGGGGAATGACCTCGCCGTTGCGCGAGATGACCGAAGCGACCTCGGTGATGGCGACGGGTGACTACTCGCGGCGAGTGGCTGCGACGTCCCTCGATGAGGTCGGTGAACTTGGCCGGGCGTTCAACGCGATGGCGGCCGAACTCGCCGCGTCCGACCAACAACGCCGCCAACTCGTCGCAACGGTGTCGCACGAGCTTCGCACCCCGTTGACCGCCCAGCAGGCATTGCTCGAGAACCTCGTCGACGGCGTCATATCGCCGGATTCGGCGGCGCTCCACACCGCCCTCGCACAAGCCGAGCGACTCAGTTCGCTCGTCTCGGACCTTCTCGACCTCAGCCGGGTCGACGGTGGATTGACCCGACTGCACCTGGTCCCGGTGTCCATCGAGGCGATCGTCGAGCAGGGAGTCGCCGAGGCGCGCACCGGCGGTGCGCAGAGTCGCGGGGTGGAATTCACGGTCGACGTGGAGCCCTCGCTCGAGGTGACCGCTGATGCCGGCCGCCTCGCCCAGGTCGTCGCGAACCTGCTCGACAACGCGGTTCGCCATTCGCCGCCGGGCGGCGTCGTGATCGTGCGCGCCGGCCGCAGGAACGGAGACCGCTGGGTGCTTGAGGTCCAGGACCAGGGCGCCGGAATCCCGCCCGATCGCACCGAACACGTCTTCACCCGCTTCGGATCGTGGACGGAATCCGGTGGCAGCACCGGACTCGGTCTCGCGATCGCCAGTTGGGTGTGTGAACTGCACGGCGGCTCCATTGCCGTAGCGCCGAGCGAAACCGGCGCACTGCTGCGCGCAGTACTGCCGATCAACCCCGCGCCCGTGGCGCAGACCCCGAAGGAGGAACCGGCGATGCAAGTTGCCGTCACCACACCGCCCACTCCACCGCCGGCCGAGCCGGAACACGACGCTGCGATGGATTCGTTGTTCGGCGATTTGTGGCCCGAGACCGATCGCCGGGTGCGCCCCGGCGTCCTGCTGGCCGCCGCGTCTGTCGGCCTGCTTGCCGCGATCCTCTACCCGCTCCGAAACAGCCTCGGCTTGACCGACATCATCGTGTTCCTCGCCGCCGGGGCGACCGTGTTGACCGTCGCCAAGCGGCGGCGCGAAAAGTGGACGCTCGTTCTCACTGCCATCTGCCTGGCACTCGGCTCCTTGGTGGCCCTGCGCGCCGCCGAGTGGGTCGCGGTCCTATCGATCTTCATCGTGCTCATCCTGACGACCTCCGGGCTCACCGCAGCCCGCTCGGTTCCCGGGATGGTGGCCGCCTTCTTCTCCTGGGGCCTCGGCGGTATCCGCGGTCTGCCACTTCTGGGCCGCACGCTGGGATCGCTGTCCAAGCACTCGTCGCTGTGGCCTGTGGTCCGCACCGTCGCGATCTCGCTGTTGCTGCTTGTCGTCTTCGGCGGCCTGTTCGCCTCGGGTGACGCGGTGTTCGGATCGTGGACGGACGCGATCATCCCCGACGTCAACGTCGACGGCTTCGTCCAGCGTGCCTTCATCTGGTTCTTCATCAGCGGCATCGTGCTCGCGGCGACCTACGTCGCGATCAACCCGCCGAACGTCGACAAGCTGTCGCTCGGCAACGGCAAGCCACTGAGCCGGACGTTCGAATGGGCGGTACCGCTGGGATTCGTGATCGCGGTGTTCGCCGCGTTCGTCGCCGCGCAGGCCACGGCGATGTGGGGTGGCCACGACTACGTGCAGCGCACCACAGGCCTCACCTACGCCGATTATGTGCATCAGGGGTTCGGACAGCTCACCGCGGCGACGTTCCTGACGCTCGTCACGGTCGCGCTCATCAGCCGCAAGGCACCGCGGGACCTGGCGCTGCTGCGCGGTGGCATCGGACTGTTGTGCACCCTGGCGCTTGCGGTTGTCGCGTCAGCGCTGTTCCGGATGCACGTCTACCAGCAGGCCTACGGCTGGACGGTGATGCGGATGCTCGTCGACGCCTTCGAGCTGTGGATGGGCCTCATCCTGGTCTTCGTCATCGTCACGCGCGTCATCCAGCACGAGAGTGCAGCCTGGCTGCCGCGGGCAGCCTTGCTCTCGGGTGCGATGTTTGTCCTGGTCATGGGCGCAGCGAACCCCGAGGCGTGGGTCGCGCAGCAGAACATCGACCGATACCACGAAACCGGCAAGCTCGACGTCGACTACCTGCGGTCACTCGGTGCCGATGCGATACCGACGATCGTCGATGGCCTGCCGCTCGACATAGCCAAGTGCATCGTGAGCAAGCCGGAACCAGCCAAGTCCATCCTGGACTGGAACCTTGCCCACGAGCGTGCCGTCGACGCGACGAGGGATTTCCCCGCAGAGCCGACGACCTGCCCGGTTATTTCGCGGTCGAGGTAAGCCCGAACTGACCCAGCAGCGATCCCGCCACGTCGAAGTACGCCTGCGCACCCTTGTTCTTCCGTCCCGCGAGGACGGTCGCACCAGACGCGCTGGCCTCTGCGAATCGCACCGTGCGCGGGATCGGTGGCGTCAGGACGGGCAGTCCGTAGCGATCGGTCACGTCCGCGAGTACGTCACGCGTGTGCAGCGAGCGGGCGTCATACAGCGTCGGAAGCGCACCGAGGATCTTGAGATCCGGGTTGGTGATCTCCTTGACTTCGTTGACCGTCCGCATCAGCTGGCCGACGCCGCGGTGTGCCAGGGTCTCGCACTGCATCGGCACGAGCACGGCGTCCGCGGCGGTGAGGCCGTTGAGCGTCATGATGCCGAGCGACGGCGGGCAGTCGATGATGATGACGTCGAACTGGTCCTTGACCTTCGCGAGCGCGCGCTTGAGGCTGTATTCGCGGCCCGGACGCATGAGGAGCACCGCGTCCGCGCCGGCCAGGTCGATGGTCGCCGGCAGCAATGTGACGCCGTCCGCGGTGTCGAGGAGAACCTCCTTGGCTTCCACACCAGCCGTCAGCACGTCGTGTACGGACTTCGTGATTCGATCGGGGTTATGTCCGAGGGAGAAGGTCAAGCATCCCTGCGGATCGAGGTCGACGACCAGGACGCGCTGGCCGTGCGCGACAAACGCCGCACCGAGAGACGCCACCGTGGTGGTCTTGGCGACTCCGCCTTTTTGATTTGCGACAGCAAGTACCGTGGTCACGGGCTTGATCTTCGCGCAGATGAGCGACACATGCGATGACCGTCACACTGCGTGTCCGCCTCGTTAGACACTTCTGAACCAAATATTTCACGAAAGTGGTCTTCCGGGCAAAGGCCCACTACACGCCGTCATCGACCGGCATCATTGGCGCATGGCGCGTTCGAAACCCCGATTGATCCTTTTACGCCACGGCGAAACCGAGTGGTCGAAGTCCGGACAACACACCGGGCGCACCGACCTGCCGCTCACCGCTGAGGGCATCGAACAGGCCCGTGCCACGGGACTCGCAGTGAGCAAGCTGAACCTGCACAACCCGATCGTGTTCACCAGTCCTCGGCAGCGCGCAATCGTGACTGCCGAACTCGCCGGCCTGGTCCCGGACCACACGACGGAACTGCTCGCCGAATGGGATTACGGCGACTATGAAGGCATCACCACCAAGGAGATTCGCAAGACCGTTCCGGGTTGGACGGTGTGGACCCACCCGTGCCCGGGCGGCGAAACCCACGAGGAGGTGGCGGCTCGGGCGGATGATGCCCTGACGTTGTTCGAGCCGATGATGGAGGAACGGGACGTCGTGCTCGTCGGCCACGGTCACTTCTCGCGCGTTCTCGTCGCACGCTGGACCGGAATGCCGCCCGCTGGGGGCGTCGCCTTTGCCATGTCACCCGCGGGTTGCACGATCCTGGGCTACGAGCGGAAGTCGCGCCAGATCCACACCCTCAACGCAATCTTCTACGGTCACTAGATCTCGGCAGCCCAACGGGTCGACGCCGGCAGGAACAGCAGGACGAGTGTGGCTGCGGCGGCGAGCCCCAACGGAATGCCGTACAGCAGCTGCTGTGACGAGATGACCATCCACGCGACCGGCAACACCACGATCTGGCTGACCACGGCGATTCCTCGGCCCCACCGATGACCGAGGAGCAGCGCTACCCCGGCCGCCGCGACGCCGCCCCCGAGGACGATGAACCACACTGCCTCGGCAACCCCGTTCGCGATCGTCTGATCAGCACCGAACGCGGCACGAAGGACGAGCACCAACGCGAGGACGACGCCGACGACTCCCTCGAGCGCAACGAGTCCGCCGGCCACCTTGACGGTGTTCGGCGTCGACGTCACGACGGAATCGGTGAGTTCACGATCATCTGGCACGACTCAAGGGTAATAGCGTCGATCCGGAGCGCAGCGCTCGAAGCGACCAAACCGCGCTGCTGACGCTAGGCTGATGCCCCGTGCGCGCTCTGCTGATCGTCAACCCCTTCGCGACCACGACCGTGGCGAAGTGCGGTGAAATCCTGGCGCACGCCTTCGGCGACAAGGTCCACTTCGAGGTCCGCACGACCTCCCACCGCGGGCACGCCTCAGAGATCGCGGCGGAGGCGGCGAAGGCAGGCATCGACCTCGTTGTCGTCCATGGCGGTGACGGCACGATCAACGAAGTCATCAACGGTCTGGTGCCCGCCCCGGTCGACGGCAAAGTCCCGCCCACTTCGATCCCCAAACTCGCGATCATGCCCGGCGGCTCGGCCAACGTGTTCGCCCGCTCGCTCGGCATCCCGAGTTCACCCGCGAAGGCCGCACAACAGCTGGCGCAGCTGCTCGCGGCCGGCCAAGACCGTCGGGTGGGCCTCGGCTGGGCCGAGACGCAGTGGTTCACGTTCGCGGCCGGACTCGGATTCGACGCCGCGGTCTGCGAACTCATCGACGAACAGCGCGCCCACGGAAAGTCCGCGAATCCGCTTCGCTACGTCCGAACCGCGTTCCGAGCGTTCTTCGCCTCCGACCGCGAGAAGCCCGCGCTGACCGTCTACCGGCCGGGCCATCCGCCCGCGCAGGACCTGTTCTTCGCATTCATCTCCAACACCTCGCCGTGGACGTACTTCGGGCTGCTGCCGGTCCACACCAACGCCAAGACGCGCATCGAGGGCGGGCTGGGCGTCTTTGCGCTCCGGACGATGGATCTGTTCCCGATTCTCGCGACGGCGGGGCAGATGCTCGCGCTTCCAGGCGGCCCGGCGACGAAACAGATCCTGCGTGACGACAACGTGGACAGTGTTCGCCTGTCGTCCACTCGGCCGTTGCCGTACCAACTCGACGGGGACTTCATCGATAACCGCACCGAAATCGAGTTTTTTGCGGTCCCCGACACACTGACGGTGGTGGCTCCACCCAAAGCCGCAGGTTAGAGCGTCGCCGTTATCATTTTGTAGGCAAACCTAACTTAGTGAGCTTCTTCACCTCGCGCCGTTTTCCTCTTGACTTCTCCCTGGTTCGTGAAAGCATTCACAAGCAACCGCGTGGAAACGTGGGCTAACCAGGATGTAAACAAACACCCTCTAGCCCCATCCACACGATGAACGACAAACCCTCGTCGCATAAGGCTGGCGCCCGCGCGCGCAAATAAGGAGCATTTGGATGGACTGGCGTCACAAAGCAATCTGTCGCGACGAAGACCCCGAGCTGTTCTTCCCGGTTGGAACCTCGGGTCCGGCGATCGCGCAGATCGCCGAGGCGAAGCTGGTGTGCAACCGCTGCCCCGTGACCGCTGAGTGCCTCTCGTGGGCCCTCAAGTCGGGTCAGGATGCAGGTGTTTGGGGCGGCATGAGCGAGGACGAGCGTCGCGCTCTCAAGCGTCGCACCTCCCGCACCCGGGCACGCAGCACCGTCTAACTGACGACAAACAGAAGAGCTCGGCACTCGGATGAAGTGCCGGGCTCTTCTGTTGTGTCTGGAGGTCTGTCGCGCCTGGAGGCTACCGCCCCGAGCGTCGGCCCAACGGCACCCGCACGACGGCATCCGTTCCGCCGTCTTCGGCCGGATGCAGGCCGATCGACCCGCCGAGTTCGGCGGTCACCAGCGTGCGAACGATTTGGAGTCCGAGTCGGTCCGAGCGCTCCAAGCTGAATCCCACCGGCAAGCCGCGGCCGTCGTCATGCACGACGACGTCGAGCCACCGCGCCGAACGTTCCGCACGCATCGTCACGGTGCCGGTCACGCCCGGTTCGAAAGCATGCTCGATCGCGTTCTGAACGAGTTCGGTCAACACCATGACCAACGGGGTCGCGCGCTCCGCGCTGAACACGCCGAGGCTGCCGAGTCGTCGGATCTTGACGGGGGTACTGACCGTCGCGACGTCGGACATCATCGGGACGAGTCGATCGACGACCTCGTCGAGGTTGACGTCTTCGTCCACGGACATCGACAAGACGTCGTGGACCGCGGCAATCGACTGAACGCGAGCGACGGACTCAGCGAGCGCCACGCGCGCTTCTTCGTTCTCGGTGCGCCGGGCCTGAAGTCGAAGCAAGGCCGCCACCGTCTGGAGATTGTTCTTCACCCGGTGGTGGATCTCGCGGATCGTGGCGTCCTTCGACAACAGGGCGCGGTCACGTCGCTTGACCTCGGTGACGTCACGGACGAGTACGGCGGCACCAGCCGGTTCTTCCGCGAGCCGAAGAACGAGCGTCCGCAGCAGAACCGTCGCACCGTGCGCGTCCACTTCCATCCGGCGGCCGGTGCGGCCGGCGAGGGCAGCGCGAATGTCGTTGGCGACTTCCTGGGCGTCGAACGGGTCGGTCACCAGCGCTCGGGTCAGCGCGGCAAGATCCTGACCGGTCAGGTCGCTCGTGAATCCCATTCGGTGATAAGCAGACTGAGCGTTCGGGCTCGCGTAGCTGACCAGTCCGTCGTCGTCGAGACGGATGAAACCGTCGCCCGGACGGGGGCTGGAGTGCGTCGCGGCCCGGTCCTCCGGCGTCGGGAACGTGCCCTCGCCGATCATCTGACACAAGTCGTCGGCACACCGCAGGTACGCAGATTCGAGCGGGCTGTTCATGCGGCCGCGGACGATCGCGGAGTCGCGACTGATCACCGCGATGACGTCACCGTCGCATCGGACCGGGATCGCGATGCAGGTCGTGCAGTCTTGGCAGCGCTTGCAATCGGCGCCGAGAAACTCGACTTCGTGACTCACCAATGCGCGAATGACGTGCGGATGCTCGCTCGAGTGGGCGATCGAACCGACCGCGTCTTCCGGGATCACGGTCGGTGCGGTGGTAGGCCGACATTGAGCGACACACACGACGTCACTGCCCGCCGTCACCGGACCCACGCCGACCCACAACAGCAAGTCGGCGAATGCCAGGTCAGCGAGGAGCTGCCAGTCGCCGACGACGCGTTGAAGGTGGTCAACGGCCTTACCCGGTAGGTCAGTGTGTTCGGCGAGGAGCTCACTCAGTGTCGCCATCCGCGCTCCCTCTTCTTACGCAAAACTGCTCGCGACGCTCGAGCCGCTGGCGCCTAGAACACTAACCGAACGGGGCGACAAGATGGCCGATGCCGGTCCAGCCAACCACACATGAAAAGATGGTGTGCAACGCAGGTAGACCGAGACGCGAGGAGGACCTCATGGGCAAGCGTGGCCGCAAGAAGAAGGCACGTAAGGGAAACGCAGCCAACCACGGCAAGCGACCAAACAGCTAAGACATCAAGACGCCGGCCTCCCCTTGGGAGACCGGCGTTTTTCTTTGCAAGAATTCAGCTTTCGCCGCGAATGGTCAGCGACCGGATGTTGATCTGAAGTCGGGCACGCAAACCTTCCGGCGCGCGCTCACCACCGCACTTGCGTCCGATCAGGCGTTTGACCTGCTCTTCGATTCCGTACGCCTCGAGGCACGGCCCGCAATGATCCATGTGATGCCGAAGCGTGTCGCGAATGGACTCGCTGCACTCGTTGTCGAGCAATTGCGAGATGTCGGCCAGGACCGCAGCACAGTCGATGTCATCGTGGTCGCCGCTCATCGGGTTACTCCTTGCTCCGAGCGTCCGTGGAAGCCGCGCTCGCGCGCGACATCGGCGAGAAGTTCACGCAATTGTTTGCGGCCGCGGTGCAACCGCGACATGACGGTTCCGATCGGGGTTCCCATGATTTCGGCGATCTCCTTGTACGGGAATCCTTCGACGTCGGCGTAATACACCGCCATTCGGAATTCCTCCGGCAGTGCCTGCAACGCGGCCTTGATCTCCTCGTCGGGCAGGGCGTCGAGCGCCTCCACCTCAGCCGAACGCAGCCCTTGCGACGT
This sequence comes from Nocardiaceae bacterium, assembly GCA_021372355.1. GTDB lineage: Bacteria > Actinomycetota > Actinomycetes > Mycobacteriales > Mycobacteriaceae > Smaragdicoccus. The sequence goes on from JAJFUQ010000208.1 coordinate 118,969, forward strand.
GTGCTCCGCAGCAGCTGCGAGCTGCCAGTCAGTGATCTCGTCGGTCGGGTACTGGGCAGGCTGACGCTGCTTCTTCCGGTATGTGTTGATGTAGGTGTTGGTGAGGATGCGGTAGAGCCAGGCACGGAGGTTCGTGCCCTCGGTGAACGAGGCGAACGCCGAGTAGGCCTTCGCATACGTTTCCTGGACCAGATCTTCCGCATCAGCGGGGTTGCGCGTCATGCGCAGAGCCGCGCCATAGAGCTGATCGAGCAAAGGCAGAGCCTCGGTCTCGAACCGCGTGGCAAGATCTGCCGACGCACTCTTGGACGGACGACCGGAATCGTCGACAGCGTCTTCTGGTTGCTCCGCAGGCTGCGCTCCGCTAGTCAAACTATTTCCTCCGGTTGGCGTGGTCTTCAAATCTACTCGGACAACCACACGCGGAATCACCGAAGGACGGCTTGCCGCCAACGTCGTCGCTGTCATCACGCCCTGCATCGCGCTCCGCCTCCCCTTCCGTGGACAGGTAGTGCAACGCCGCAATGTCCGACCCTGTTCCCCGCCGTTCAGAAAAGTGTGTCGTGACCTGCGTCATCCGCCGGGAGCAGCAGGTCAGGCGAGTTGTTCTTCACGCTGTTGACCGCGGGCGAGACGTCCCGGATCTCGATCCGGGCGACCAACTCCGGGTCGATTCCGGCGACCAACCGCTTGTCCGGCCGCTGGTCCGGGTCGAGCCACGCGGCCCACTCCGATTCCGCGAGCAGCAGCGGCATCCGGTCGTGCACCGCGGTCAGCCCGTCGATGGCATCCGTCGTCAGGATCGTGCAGCTGAGTACGGGCTTGCCGGCACCGCCTCGCCATACCGACCACAGTCCCGCCGCATATAACCGACCGTCGTCCACGCGGTGCATGTAATGCGGGATTTTCTTGCCGGAATTCGAAACGGTCCATTCGTACCAACCGTCCATCGGAACCAGACATCGACGCGAAGTAAACGAATCCCGAAATGCGGCAGTTGTCGCGGCCGCTTCCGCACGTGCATTGAACAACGGTTTTCCGCGTTCGGGAACGCCCGGAGACGACTCCTTGGTCCAGTGCGGAATCAGCCCCCAACGCATTCGCCGAATCCGGCGCGAGGCCGGATCGTCCGGATGGTCGTGATCGTGCCGATCGACGATCGTGAGGACCTTCGTCGTCGGCGCAACGTTGTAGTTGGGCCCAGATTCGACGTCGAGGAGCTCTTCGGACGGGTCCGTCTCGTCGATCGCGCCGAGTTCGGCAGCCAAATCCGCAGGTCCGACCGTTGTTGCATACCGTCCGCACACGCCTCAATCGTGCCATGTTCACTACCGGACGGCTGTGACGTATCCCACTGAACTCGTGTAACCAGTGATAAAGCTGTTATCAACTTGTGAGAATTGTGATCATTCCGCGACATATCTCGACGCGGTTGCGAGATGATCATGAAACGATCAAACGACTTCGAGTTCAACGGGCTCGATGAAGGGCGGTTCACAATGTTTGCCTCAGTTCTTCGCGTCAATTCCCGTCGTGCGCTTGCCGCTGCCGGAGCATGCGTCGCGGTCGCAACTGGAGCTCTTCTGGCCCCTGGTCAGGCCTTGGGTGACACGCCATTCGATATGGATTCCTTCATGTCATCGGCTGGCGGAAACCAATTGAAGGTTGTCTCCCTCACCAACGACGAGCGCGCCAAAGCCGGCTGCGGAGCGTTGGCGACCAACACGAATCTCAACGTCGTCGCTCAGGAGCACGCGAGCGACATGGCTGTGAACAACTACTTCAGCCACAACTCCCAGAACGGTGACACTCCGTTCGACCGCATGCGCGCGGCCGGCGCCTCCGGTTCGGGCTATATGGCCGAGAACATCGCGTGGGGTCAGACCTCGCCGGAGCAGGTTGTTCAGGCCTGGATGAACAGCGCCGGCCACCGCAAGAACATCCTGAACTGCAACCTCAAGCGCATCGGCATCGGTTATGCCGTCGGACCGGGCGGCAAGACTTACTGGGTTCAGGACTTCAACGGCTAGCGCATGGAGGAGCACCCGAGCATCGCAGCGAGGAGCGGAAGGTGCGACGGTGCGCTCATCGAGCACAGTCAAGGACCTCTCCTCGGTTGATTAGTTGTGCCAGTCACGCAAGGATCGGTGCGTGAGTTTGTGGAGCGCGCCCGTGGCCGCCGAATCCATCGTTGCCACGGTCGAACTCCCCGGTTCGAAATCGATCACCAACCGTGCGCTCGTCCTAGCGGCTCTTGCCGACGGCGAGTCGACGGTTCGGGGCACTCTTCGTAGTCGCGATACCGATCTCATGCTCGGGGCCTTGGCCGCGATGGGGATCGGTATCGATTACGTTGGTGCGCCCGAGAGTGCAACCACCGTAATCGTTCGGCCCAATCCCCTGCGGGGTGGCCATGTCGACTGCGGCCTCGCGGGCACCGTGATGCGCTTCGTTCCTCCGGTCGCCGTGCTTGCGGACGGAGTCGTCACCTTCGATGCCGACGAGCAGGCCTACAAGCGACCGATGGGCACCGTCATCGGCGCACTGCGTGAACTCGGCGCCCTCATCGACAGCGACCACCTGCCGTTCTCGGTTCACGGCCACGGCCGCTTGCTCGGTGGCAATGTCACGATCGACGCGTCGAGCTCGTCGCAGTTCGTCTCGGCACTGCTGCTGGCCGGAGCGCGTTACGACCTCGGCGTCAACGTCAAGCACGTTGGCCCGCAGGTCCCGTCGCAACCCCACATCGACATGACGGTCGAGATGCTGCGCGACGCGGGTGTCTCAGTCGACGTCAATGGTTCGAATTGGCGCGTCTCCCCCGGCCCCATCAAGGCACGCGAATGGGTCATCGAGCCGGACCTCTCGAACGCCACCTCGTTCCTCGCCGCCGCCGCGGTGACCGGCGGTCGCATGACCGTTCCGCACTGGCCCGCGAAGACAACGCAGGCCGGTGACGCGATTCGCGGCATTCTCGCGGACATGGGCGCAGAGGTCAGCCTGGGATCAGACGGTCGCCTGTCGGTTGTGGGTACCGCGCTTCACGGAATCGACGCCGACCTGCATGACGTCGGCGAACTGACCCCCACCGTCGCCGCCCTCGCCGCGCTCGCCGACGGTCCGACGACGCTGCGCGGCATCGCCCACCTGCGCGGGCACGAGACCGACCGGCTCGCCGCGCTATGCACCGAGATCAACGCGCTCGGCGGTGACTGCACCCAAACCGACGACGGCCTGCACATCAAGCCACAGCCACTCCATGGCGGCGTCTGGCACAGCTACGCCGATCATCGGATGGCCACCGCCGGCGCGATCATCGGCCTCCGGGTCCCGGACGTCAACGTCGAGAACATCGAGACGACCAGCAAGACCCTGCCGACCTTCGTCGACCTGTGGACGGGAATGTTCCAGGGATGACCGCACGCCGATGAGAGGTCGCGACTACGACGAATCCGATGTCCGGGTCCGCCCGGGCAAGAGTTCACGTCCGCGTACCAAGGTTCGGCCGACCCATGACAGCGCCGAGTCGGCGATGGTGGTGTCCGTCGACCGCGGACGATGGGGCTGCGTTCTCGGCGGTGATCCAGATCGCGCCGTCGTCGCGATGCGCGCCCGCGAACTCGGCCGCACGCCGATCGTCGTCGGCGACCGCGTGGACATCGTTGGTGACCTCAGCGGCAAATCCGACACCCTCGCTCGCATCATTCGCGTCGCCGATCGGACGAGCGTTTTGCGCCGCACCGCCGACGACACCGATCCGTTCGAGCGCATCGTCGTCGCCAACGCCCAGCAGTTGTTGATCGTGGTGGCTCTCGCCGATCCGCCGCCGCGGTCGGGATTCGTCGAACGCACGCTGATCGCCGCGTACACCGGCGGACTGACGCCGGTTCTCGCGCTGACGAAGGGCGACCTCGCGGACGCCGCGGAATTCGCCCAGCTGTTCGAGGACCTCGGTCTGACCGTCGTCAACGCCGGTATCGAAGACCCGATCGAGCCGATCAACGACCTCCTCGACGGCAAAGTGACGGCATTGATCGGCCACTCCGGGGTCGGTAAATCGACCATGGTCAACCGGATCATTCCGGACGCCTTCCGACCGGTCGGAGACGTCACCGGCGTGGGCAAAGGCCGGCACACGTCGACGCAGTCGGTCGCCTTCCCACTGCCGAGCGGACGCGGCTGGGTCATCGACACACCGGGCGTTCGGTCGTTCGGCCTCGCACACATCTCCTCGAACGACGTCATCACGCCGTTCGCCGACCTCGCCGAGGCAATCGAGAACTGCCCGCGGGGCTGCACCCATCTCGGTCCCCCGGCTGACCCGGAATGCGAACTCGACAAACTCGAAGGTCAGTCCGCGCGCCGCGTGATCGCCGTCCGGCTCATGCTGACGAGCCTCATCGCGAACGAAACCTACTGAGTCGCCAGGAACTCGCGAAAGCTGCGCGGCGCTTTGCCGGTCAGCGTTTCGACGTCATTCGTGACCAGTGCCGTTTCCCCGTTCGCGATCGACGCATACGAACTGACCCAGCCTTCGACCTCCCACGCCTGCGCGCCGTACTGCGCACGTGAGTCATACGCTTCGTCGAAAGTCTCTGCCTTGTAGGTCGTCGGCGTGCCCGTCACCTCGGTGATCAGGGCGGCAACCTCGGCCATCGTGAGCGCCTCAGGCCCGGTGAGCGTGTAGGTCTGCCCGGTTTTGCTCTCATCGAGGGCCGCCGCAGCGATCGCCGCGGCACTGTCGTCCCGGGCCACGGCGGCGACTCGGCCCTGTGCGGCCGGACCCGCGATCACGCCGTCCGGACCGGCGAAGTGCACGAGAAGGTCCTGGTAGAAGTTGTTGCGCAGGATGACGTACTCCATCCCACTGCCGACGATCGCCTGCTCGGTGTGCCAGTGGTCGCGTCCGAAAGTGAAGGTGCAGTCCGGGGCCGCGCCCACGAAGCTGACGTAGACGACGCGCTGGACACCGGCCGCCGCTGCCGCCTCGATCACCGAGACCTGCTGCCGCGCTCGATACTTCGACTCCGGCAGCGAAACGAACACAAAGGTGTCGACGCCGGCGAGCTGATGCCTGGTTCCAGTCGCGCCGGTCAGGTCGACGACTTCGGTCTGAGCACCCGGCAGCCGTGGAGCCCGCGCCGGCTCGCGAACGAGAAGTCGTTGATGGGCGCCGCTCGCCGCGATCAGACGCGCAATGCGCCCGCCAAGCTGACCAGTAGAACCGTTGACTGCGATGAGTCCGCCCATGCCGCGGAGTCTAGCGAGAAACGCGGTGCCCGCGACGCTCACTCAGTGCAGTCCGGAGACCGCGTCGCCGGCCGGTCCGCGGGTTCACCACTCCCCGCTCGATCTGGCCGAACATCCGCTCGGAATGCGTCTCGGGCGCATTGTCGGCAGAGTCCTTGAGGTACTTGTTCGGCACCGACAGCTTGAAGATCGTGCGCCAGGCCTTCCCGTACTGCACGAGCAGCGGTCCGGTCGTGTACGGCAGGTCGTACTTCTCGGCGAGTGCGCGAACGCGCACCGCGACCTCGCGGTACCGGTTGCTCGGGATGTCCGGAAAAAGATGGTGCTCGATCTGGTGGTCGAGGTTGCCGGTCATGAACGTCATCAACGGGCCACCGCTGATATTGGCGCTGCCGAGCATCTGGCGGAGGTACCACTGCCCCTTGGTCTCGTTCCGCAGGTCGTGGCGGGTGAACTTCTCGGCGCCGTCCGGGAAGTGACCACAGAAGATCACCATGTTCGACCACACGTTGCGGATGACGTTGGCCAGAAGATTCGCGGTCATCGTCGTCCGCCACGCCGGACCGGTCAGCGCCGGGTAGATGACGTAGTCCTTGGCGATCTGCTTGCTCGCCTTCGAGAGGACGGCCGTCCGCCGCTGCTCGAACTCGACTTGGTCTCGACGTCGCATGTTGACGTTGTGCAACTGCAGATACTGAATCGCGACGCCGTATTCGAAGAGCAGCTGCAGCACCAGGTTGTAAACAGGATTCCCCAGGTGGAAGCGTTTCCACGGCTGGTCGCGCGTGACGCGGAGGACGCCGTAACCGACGTCGTCGTCCATCCCCAGAACGTTCGTGAACTTGTGATGGATATGGTTGTGGACCTGCTTCCAGTGGGCCGAGGGGTCCGGGTTGTCCCACTCCCACGTCGAAGAATGGATCTCGGGATCGTTCATCCAATCCCATTGACCGTGCATGACGTTATGCCCGATCTCCATGTTCTCGACGATCTTCGAGACGCCGAGCGCCCCGGCGCCGAGCCACCATGCACCGCGACGACGACTGCCGAACAGCAGGAGTCGAGCAGAAACCTCGAGTCCCCGCTGGAAGCGAATGACCGATCGGATGTAGCGCGCGTCCCGATCCCCACGATCGGATTCGACATCTCGACGGATTTGGTCGAGCTCGACCGCCAACGCCTCGACGTCGTCATTGGTCAGGTGCGCAAAGGCCCGAATGTTGGTGATCGCCATGTAAACCCCTCGAGGAACGTGCCGTCCCTCGAATGGCTAGGGCTCCGTTCCCGCTTCGTTGAAGGGTAAACAGATCAAGGTCAATGCCGCAGGGATTCGGCCCGACTCTTGAACTCGGCCTTCTTGTCCTTGGCCTGCGCCTTCAGGGACGCCTTCTTTTCGCGTGCCTGCTGCTTGACCTTCTCCATCGCCGACCGCAGTCCCTCGCGACGATCGTTGTCCGGATCGAGGCGATTGGCCATATTGGTCAGCACGTCGGCGAATTTCCGCTCCGACGACGTCTCCGGGGCGTCGTCGGCAGTGCGCTTGAGCCACTGATCGGGCAACGCGAGCTTGTGAATCGTCCGGAACGACAGAAGGTACTGCTTCATGAACGAGCCGGTCGTGTACGGCAGGTCGTACTTGTCGCAGAGCTCCTGCACACGCACCGAGATCTCGGCGTAGCGATTGCTCGGCAGGTCCGGAAACATGTGGTGCTCGATCTGGTAGCTCAGATTGCCACTGAGGAACGCCAGCGCCGGCCCGGACTTGAAGTTGGCGCTGCCGAGCATCTGCCGGAGGTACCACTCGGCGTGCGTCTCGTTCTCGAAGTGCGCCTTGGTGAACTTCTCGGCACCGTCCGGAAAGTGACCGCAGAAGATGACGGCGTACGTCCACAAATTCCGCGCGAGGTTGGCCGTGGCATTGGCGACCATCGTGCGCTTCCACACCGGGCCCGACAGCGCCGGATAGATGACGTAGTCCTTGCTGAGCTGGCGCGCAGCCTTCATCCAGAACTGCTTATCGGCCTCTGACCAACGCTGCGTGGGCGGCACACCGTCCTTCAGCTTTTGCGCATGCAGGTCGTGAAGCGCGATGCCCCACTCGAAGGTCGCCGCGAGAAGGATGTTCGCGAGCGGCTGAGCGAGGTGCTTGGGCTCCCACGGAACGTCGCGGGTCATCCGCAGGATGCCGAAGCCCAGATCCTCATCCATGTCGAGGACGTTCGTGTAGAGGTGGTGCGAGTAGTTGTGCGCCCGCTTCCACTGCTCGGACGAGCCCGCCATGTCCCATTCCCACGAGGTCGAGTGGATTTCCGGATCGTTCATCCAGTCCCACTGCCCGTGGCTGACGTTGTGGCCGAGCTCCATGTTCTCGATGATCTTGGACAGCGTGAGCGCAACCGTGCCCGCCACCCAGGCGGTACGGCTCTTGCCGGCGAAGATCGTCGCGCGACCAGCGAGTTCCAGCAGGCGCTGCGTACGAATCGCGCGTCGGATATAACGTGCATCCCGCTCACCGCGGCTGCTTTCGATGTCGCGGCGGATCGCGTCGAGTTCGACGCCCAGCGCCTCGACATCGGCGTCCGTCAGGTGCGCATACGTTTTGATATCGGTGATGGCCACGCGGCCAGTCCTCCATGGATTGTGTTGCTAGACGTCAATGGCACAGTCGCCCGCGGCGACCGAGATGCATGTCTGAATTCTCTCACCCTCGTGGTGCGTCGCACCAGAACGCAGGTCGCGAACAGCGCCCGCAGTCAACGTCACCACACAGGTCTGACAGATGCCCATCCGGCACCCGAACGGCATTTGAACACCCGCCGACTCACCTGCATGCAGCAAGGGAGTCGCTCCGTCAGCGTGGACTTGGCGGTCCGAGCGCGCGAACGTCACCGTTCCGCCTTCGCCGCCAGCACCCACGCGGGAGATTTCGAATCGCTCGGTGTGCAGCTGGTCCGCGATCCCCTCACGCAACCAGCGCTGCTCGATCTCCTCGAGCATGGCAATCGGCCCACAAGCCCACGTCTGCCGCTCTCGCCAATCGGGGTAGAGCTGGTCGAGCGAATCGAGTGTGAAGCGCCCCTGCGAGCGGGTCAGTTGAAGGTGGCTGACGATGTTGGGGTGCGACGTGGCGAGAGCCTTGAGCTCATCGCCGAACAGGACGTCGTCGGCAGTCGGCGCCGAGTGGACGTGGACGACGTCGGGCAGCTGCCCACGGCGATCCATGGTCCGCAGCATAGCGATTACCGGGGTCAGTCCGCTGCCCGCGGTGAGGAACAGGATCTTCTCCGGCGGCGGTTCCGGCAGCGCGAAGTTTCCCTTCGGCGCGGCGAGCCGGACGATGGTTCCCTCTGGAACGCCGTTCACCAGGTGTGACGACAACTGCCCTTCGGGCATCGCCTTCACGGTGATCGAGATGAGCTTGCCCGCCGGATGCGGCGGTGACGTCAACGAATAGGAACGCCAGTTCCACCGACCGTCGAGGAGCACTCCGATGCCGATGTACTGCCCGGGTTGGTACCGGAAGTTGAAGCCCCAACCCGGCTTGATGAACAGCGTCGCGGAATCGTGCGTCTCACGGCGTACGTCCATGACCCGGCCGCGCAACTCCCGCGCGGACCACAGGGGGTTCACCAAGTGGAGGTAGTCGTCCGGAAGCAGTGGAGTCGTCACCCGAGAGGCGATTCCACGCAGGACGTTCAACCGCGGTCGACCGGGTGCCGCGACGGCAGCCGCCGGCGCCTCCAGCCAGTCGCGCAAACCCATAGATATGTCTCCTCAGTGCCAAACTCGCCATCAGGTTACGGCATCGTAGGTGACCTGTCGCTACCTCGTCTCGACGGAAACGGCGGCTGGCGAAACACGTACCTACATGAGCTCCAGAAGGAACGGCAGCTCCTGCTGCGCGTACCACGCGAGCGCATGGTCGGCGGCGGTGCTCACCACGAACTCGGCATCCGGGTCGCCGAGGTCCGCTTCGTCAACGGCCATGACCGCAGCCTCCACGTCCTCTGTGGCTTCCGAGGTGTCGAGATGGGCCGACGCCACCTGATCGAGCCGAATCGGGTCGGATACGCGGACGACAGCGTCGTCCAGGTCTGGCCGCAGCACCGCATTCGGTACGTCCGCGGCAACCACCGCACGGCGGTAGACGACCGGGTTACCGGAAGCGTGTTCCCCCGACATCAGCCGCAGGGACGCCCTCGCTGCCTCCTCGAGTGCGATTTCCGAGAGTTCTTCGTCGTCGCCCTCGGCGTACGCCTCCCGGAGGGCCGGCGTCACTGCGAACGCGGTTCCGGACAACGGAAAGAACTGCCCGTCCGCGACGAGTCGCTCGAGCACCGACACCGTGGCCGGAACGTAGATCCTCATCGCTCGTCACACACCCGCAGCAACTCCTCCAGCGATTCACGCAGCAGGCTGCGCAGCACCTCGATGTCGGGCATGGCGTCCCGATCCGCGTTGAGTCCGTAGTACACCGAGCCGTCATAAGAGGTCATGCCGATGCTCAGCGCCTGATCGCGTAGGAGCGGCGACACCGGGAACATGTCGACCATCTGCGCCCCACCGACGTACATCGGGACCTGCGGCCCGGGTGCGTTGGTGATCATGACGTTGAAGGCACCGGGCTCGAAACCGACGGCTGCGCGAACACTCATTGCATGCAGACTCGCCGGTGCGAACCCCGCGAGGCGGACGAGAGTACGAGCCCGAACGGGCTTGCGACGGTTGCCATTACGGGTCGCATGCGCGATATGGGACAAGCGGATCACCGGGTTCGACTCCCCGACCGGCAGGTCGATGAGGAACGACGACACCTCGCTGGGTCCCGACTCCGCCGAGTCTCCGACATACACCGACATCGGCACCAGGCCGCGGAGGGTCGTCGAAGCGGTCAGCAGTTCGCCGCGCGAATACATCCAGTTTCGGAGCGCGCCGGCGACGACCGCGAGAATGACGTCGTTGATCGTGCACTCGAAGCACTCGCGAATGCGGCGGTAATCCGACAGCGGCGTTTTGACGACCGCGAACCGGCGATGCAGCGAGTTCGGGACATTGAGCGGGCTCGTGGGGACGGAACGCGTGACCGTCGAGAAGTTCGCGATCGGCTTCGCGAGGTCCTTCAGCGTCGACTTCACCGACTTGCCGACTTCCTCGGCCGCCCGCTTGACCAGTACATTCCCGAGTCCCGGGCGAAGTGCTATCTCCGCGAGGGCGCCGACCGCAAGACCGACGCCGGATGGCTCCCGGTCCGGGTGCCACTGGTCGTCGGCGATCGCGCGCGGCGACCGGCTCGTGTCGAGAATGACGTGCCCGATGTCGAGGCTGACCTCGCCGTCGACCAGACCCGAATGCGACTTCGTGTAGATCGCGAGGCGATCGCTCGACAAACCCTCGATGAGGTACATCTCCCACAGCGGGCGCGAGCGGTCGAGTCGCTGGGAAGACAGCCGTGAGACGAGGTCGTACAGCTGATCGTCAGTGCCCGGACTCGGCAGCGCGGACCGCCGGATGTGGTAGGTCAGGTCGAAGTCACGATCGTCGACCCATACCGGACGGCTGAGGCTCAGCGGAACCGTCCGAACCTTCTGTCGGTAACGCGGCACCAACGCAAGGCGCCGTTCGACGATTTCGATAAGGCGGTCGTACGTCAGTTCGCCGGACGAATTGTCCACGATCGCAAGGGAACCGATGTGCATAGGCACCGTGGCGGTCTCGTGCAGGAGGAACGAGGCATCCTGCAACGTCAGCCTCGAAACCATCGGACCCCTTCCCGCGACGCCGATTCTGCAATGACCGCAGAGCGTGCCTTGTCCCGTGCGCCCCCACCCTATCGCGGGATCCGGAACTCGGTGAGGGGGGTCTCGGCATGGCACCCTCGCTGCGTGACCCCCGAGATCAGCACGCGTCCCGCGGTGATCCGCGCACCTGCACTCGAGCCCGAGATAGGCAACTCGGCGCCCTGCATTCCACGCCGTTCCGGACCGCGTTCGTCACCGCACGACGGACGCTCCGGACATCCTGCCAGCGATCGGGTGGCCCACGACTTCGAGATAACGGCGCGAGCTTTCGCCGAAGGCGCGCTTCGCACACTCCTGGAGGTCATGGATCGCCGCCGCGCGTTCGCGCAACTCCGCCCACATCTCGATCCTGCGATTCGCGAATCCACGCAGACGCGCCTGACTGCGCGACCGCCGAGCGCCGGCGTCGCCACCCTGCGGCGCGTGCAAGTACAGGCCGTCGGCCTCGGCGCCGCCGAAGCGTTCGGCACGTTCTCGCGAGCACGCCGGGTGCACGCCATCGCCGCCCGGGTCACGCAGAACTCGGACGGGCGATGGTCGATCAGTGCATTCGCGCTTGGGTGACTAGCGCCTGCGGCGCGACTTGTCCGGCTTGCCGCCCGGCTTGGATGCCGAGCGTGCGGCTTCCCGACGCTCGCGGCGCGTGCCTGACTGCGAGTCGTCCGGGTCCCTACGAACTGCCGTACCGCCCTGCTCGGTCGGACCCGAGTAACTCAAGCCCTTGGGGTCCGACTCGTCGATGCCCTTGCCGTGCACTTCCGGCTTCGCCGGAGCAGCGGAACCGACCGGCGAGGTCAGTCCGGCTTCCATCGGCAGACCGGGATCCACCGGCGGCGGGGTGACCTCGACCTGAAGGTTGAACAGGAATCCGACGGACTCTTCCTTCAGACCGTCGAGCATGGCGACGAACATGTCGAAGCCCTCGCGCTGGTACTCGACGACCGGGTCGCGCTGCGCCACCGCACGGAGGCCGATGCCGTCCTTGAGGTAGTCCATCTCGTAAAGGTGCTCGCGCCACTTCCGGTCGAGAACCGCCATGAGGACCTGACGCTCGAGGTTACGCATCGCGCCGATGCCGGCCTTCTCGTCGATCTCGGCCTCGCGTCGCGCGTACGCCTTGTGCGCGTCCTCGAGGACCGCCTCGAGCAGTTCGGCGCGCGTGAGCTCGCCGGCCTCGCCGACCTCGGTCTCACCGACAAGCTTGCGGTGGTCGATGCCAACCGGGTACAGCGTCTTGAGCGCGGTCCACAGCTTCTCGAGATCCCAGTCCTCGACGTAGCCTTCGGCAGTGGCGGCGTTGACATACTCCGTCACGACGTCGTCGATCATGCCGCTGACCTGCCCCTCCATGTCTTCGCCACGGAGAATGCGGGCGCGCTCGGCGTAGATCACCTTGCGCTGGCTGTTCATGACCTCGTCGTACTTGAGGAGGTTCTTGCGGATCTCGAAGTTGTGCTGCTCGACCTGGGTCTGCGCACTCTGGATGGCCTTGCTGACCATCTTCGCCTCGATCGGCACATCGTCCGGCAGACGCAGGCGGTTCATGATCGATTCCAGGGCGGCACCGTTGAAGCGGCGCATGAGGTCGTCGCCGAGCGACAGGTAGAAGCGGGATTCACCCGGGTCACCCTGGCGACCCGACCGACCGCGCAGCTGGTTGTCGATACGGCGCGACTCGTGGCGCTCGGTACCGAGAACGTAGAGGCCACCGGCCTGCTTGACCTTCTCGGCGTCCGCCTCGACCTCGGCCTTGACCTGCTTGAGGGTGGACTTCCACTCGGCCTGGTACTCGTCCGGAGTGTTGACCGGGTCGAGTCCCTCTTTACGCAGGCGGACGTCCGCGATGATGTCCGGGTTACCGCCGAGCACGATGTCGGTACCACGACCGGCCATGTTCGTCGCGACCGTGACCGCACCGCTCGTGCCGGCCTCGGCGATGATCGCGGCTTCCTGCTCGTGGTACTTCGCGTTCAGGACCGAGTGCGGAACACTGCGCTTGGTCAGCGCCTTCGACAGGTACTCCGAGCGCTCGACGCTCGTCGTACCGATGAGGACCGGCTGCCCCTTCGCGTGGCGCTCGGCGATGTCGTCGACGACGGCTTCGAACTTGGCAACCTCGGTCTTGTAGATCAGGTCGGACTGGTCGATGCGGACCATCGGGCGGTTCGGCGGGATCGGGACCACGCCGAGCCCGTAGATCTCGTGCAATTCGGCAGCCTCAGTCTGGGCGGTACCGGTCATGCCGGACAGCTTGTTGTAGAGGCGGAAGTAGTTCTGCAGCGTGATCGTGGCGAGAGTCTGGTTCTCGGCCTTGATCTCGACGCGCTCCTTCGCCTCGATCGCCTGGTGCATACCTTCGCTGTATCGGCGACCAGCGAGGATACGACCGGTGAACTCGTCGACGATGAGCACCTCGCCGTTGCGGACGATGTACTCCTTGTCGCGCTGGTAGAGCTCCTTGGCCTTGAGCGCGTTGTTGAGGTAGCCGACCAGGGGCGAATTGGCGGCTTCGTACAGGTTCTCGATACCGAGCTGGTCCTCGATGAACTCGACGCCCTCTTCGTGCACACCGACCGTGCGCTTCTTGATGTCCACCTCGTAGTGGACGTCCTTCTTCATCAGCGGCGCCAGACGCGCGAACTCGGTGTACCACTTCGAGTTCGAATCCGTCGGTCCGGAGATGATGAGCGGGGTACGCGCTTCGTCGATGAGGATCGAGTCGACCTCGTCGACGATCGCGAAGTTGTGGCCGCGCTGCACCAGGTCCGTGAGGTTGTGCATCATGTTGTCGCGCAGGTAGTCGAAGCCGAACTCGTTGTTCGTGCCGTAGGTGATGTCGGCGGTATACGCCTGCTTCTTCTGCTGCTGCGTCATCTCCGGCATGTTCACCGAGACCTCGAGACCGAGGAAGCGGTGGACGCGGCCCATCCACTCCGAGTCACGCTTGGCCAGATAGTCGTTGACGGTGACGACGTGGACGCCCTCTCCGCCGATCGCGTTGAGGTAGGCCGGCAGGACACACGTGAGCGTCTTGCCCTCACCGGTCTTCATCTCGGCGATGTTGCCGATGTGCAGCGCCGCACCACCCATGACCTGGACGTCGTAGTGCTTCTGGCTCAAGACGCGCCACGACGCCTCCCGAGCGGTCGCGAAAGCTTCGAGAAGAAGCTCGTCGAGCGACTCACCGTTCTCGTGCCGCTGCCGGAATTCGTTGGTCTTGGCAGCCAGTTCGGCGTCGGAGAGTTTCTCGAACTCAGGCCCCAGAGCGGAGACCTCGTTGGCGAGAAACTTCAGGCGCTTGACGGTGCGCCCTTCACCGATCCGGAGCAGGCTTGACAGCGAAAGCGTTGGCACGATTCCCCATGTTAGGCGTTCGCTCTGAGAGGCACAGGATGTGCATGGCGCACGGTGTGCCCGTGCTGCGAAAAATGACGTGAAACGCGAGCGCCGGGCACCTCATCGAGATGCCCGGCCGCTACAAATCGCAGAACTACGCGAGCCGAATGAGCCCGTAGTCGAATGCGTGCCGCCGGTAGACGACACTCGGACGGTCTGTCTCCTTGTCATGGAAGAGGAAGAAGTCGTGACCGACGAGCTCCATTGCGGAGAGTGCCTCGTCGACTGTCATGGGATTGTCGGGGTGCTCCTTGACTCGCACCACGCGACCCGGCCCGTCTGGAAGGGGCTCACGCTTCTTCTTTGATTTGGTGGGTGCGAACATCTCCGGCGCTTGCTGCCCGTCCGTCGCGAGAGTCGCGGTGGCCTCGGCAACCGAGATGAGTTTCTTTCCGCCGTAGTGAACCTGACGCCGGTCCTTGGCTCGGCGCAGTCTGGACTCGAGCTTGGCGCACACCGCTTCGAGTGCGGCATAGAAGCTGTCTGCCGCCGCTTCGGCGCGGACTACCGGGCCCTTACGACGAACGGTGATCTCGACATGTTGACAGCTCTTGCGCTGACGACGATTGCGCTCGTGGAAAAGCTCGACGTCGTAGAGATGGATGGATGGGTCAAACCGCTGAAGCCGGGATAGTTTCTCCGAGACGTAAATTCGAAAGTGATCTGGTACCTCGACGTTTCGACCTTTGACGACGATCTCAACGTCTGGCGATTCAGGAGTCTGTTCCAGCGTTTCGTCCGCTGGAGCCTCGAAAACCGGTGATTCAGAAACGGTTGTCACTCGTACCTCCCCGAATGCGATTACGTCTGAACAGCTTTCGCTGAGTGGAGGCAGATATCTGCACTACCTCAGACGCATCTAGGAACTGGATGACGTGCCGACGGCGCAGGTGCTCCCGGCACTAGAGAATGGGCATCACCTCCCACCGTGCATCGGGTGTGTGACCCGAAGGTAGTCCCCTTTTGCAGCCAAATCCAGCGCTTCCGCGGACTTCGCATAATTCTGTTACGAGGTTTTAAACAAGTCCCCAGCATCGAATTAAGTGCGGGCCAACACCAAGATCGCGGTGACATCGACTCCCGTCGCGGACAAAGCGGACACTGATTCCGCGGTCGTCGCACCGGTGGTCACGACATCATCGAGCAGCACGACGTTGGCCCCCCGTGCGCCCGGAATCTCGCGAGCTCGAACGTGCCCCACCAGGTTTCGGGCGCGGGAACGTGCCGACAGCCCCGCCGAATCCGCAACCCCCTTGGTGAGCGACAACACCGGCTCCACCGTCGCCCCGACGCGCGCCGCGGCTTCCCGCGCAGCCCGCGTCACCGGGTCACCACCGCGCTGCCGGGCGGCACGTTTCGAACTCGGCGCGGGGATGAGAATGAGCGGCGCGAGCTCCGGCGGATCGAGCTCCCCAAACGTCCGCATCCAACCAATCGCCGCCGCGTACATCCGGCCGAACGCCGGAGCGGTCTCCCGGCGGCCGTGGTCCTTGCCTGCCAGGATGGCCCGCCGCAGCGGTCCGCCATAGTCACCCATCGCCCAGCACGGTGCACCGGCATCGTGTCGAGCCCGCACTTGTCGCGGCTGCGGCCACAAACTCCCCTGGCATTCCACGCAGAAGACCGCACCGGGCCGATCGCAGCCCGCACAGATCTGCGGAAGAACGAGATCGAGGAGCGCGCGCATCAGCCGGGCATGACGGGGATCGCCCGAGTTCCCGCCAGTCCCGGAACTTCCCGCCACTCTCGATCGCTGGCGGAGTCGTTGTTGTTGAGCGAATAGACCGAGCGCGAATCGACGACGAACTCTGTCGTCTGCGACGCATCGATGGCCAGCACCGGAGCTTCGAGGTTGCGGCTCGGCAAAGCATCGAGGCGGGCACCATCGATCGACGAGACGAGCACCGGAACGTCCGACGTCGCCCGGGCGATGACGATCGTCTCCGGGGTACCCCAGTCCAAGGCGAGAGCCGCACTGCCGAGTTCGCGCGCGATCTGTCGCGGCGAAGTCAGAGAGACACCCCCGCCGGTCTGCGGTACCGCCGTCGCGAGATAGACCTTGCCGTCGATGATGAGCGCGGCACGGACACCGTCACGCGCGAGCCGGAGCTCGGTGATCGAGCCGGGGATGTCGTTGAACTCGTGGGTGTCGACCTCAGCGAGCGAAATCGCACCATTGTTCCGGTCGCGGGTCGCGGCGATGACCCGACGGCCGTCGACGACCGCCCAGGCCGTGGCTCCGTCGGCCGTCCACGTCGGACGCGAGATCGTCGATCCCGTCACGACCGTGTCCGCATCCGACGACTGGCCACCGAGCATGAGTGCGCGCGCCGGCTCGGGCTGGGATCGCCCGGTTTCCGACACCGCAGCGATGAGCGAGCCGTCGTGGTTGATCGCGGCCGACCGCAGGCTCGTCGTGCTGCCGAAGTACCCGGGGACGGGCTCGAGGCGACTGCCGTTGACCGTCACCAACTGTCCGCCGGCGAGTGCGTGCAGGCCCACCTCGGCCTCGGCTGCGCGAACCGGGTCGAACTCGGACACGTCGGTCGTCGACCAGCCCGACGCATGCGCCGGGTCGAGCGGCTCCCCGTCGGCAAGAATCACGTACGGACCCGACACCTCGGCTTTGGCGAGGGTCCAGACGATTTGCGCGGCGGCGAGACGACGGGTCTCCGGGGTCGCATTGCCCAGCCCACCGAGATCGATCCGAACGCCGCTTCCCGGCGCGGCAGCCGCAAGCGACTCCCCGGCCGCGTTGGTGACGTCGCCACGAATCGAGGCGCCGTCCAGCGCATTTTCCAATGCCGGACGAAGCACGTCACGTGGTCCGCCAACGAGGAGAGCCATCAGCGCGCCCGCCGTCTGCGACCGGCTCGCCGAAATCCACCGCTGATCCGGCACCGGGATCTGCCCGGAGGCATTGAAGTAGTAGAGCGTCCGACGCTGATAGGTGTTGAGGAATTGCGACCGCTCGACCAGGACACCCGGCGCCAGCGACGAGACGCGCCACTCACCATCGGCCTTCGCCAGCGAGACCTTCACTTCGAGGCGCGAGTCGTCCGGCTTGTAGATGCCCCCGGAACGCAGTTCTCCGACCTTGTGAGCCCGCACCGCGAACGTCGCGTTGTCACCGGTGCGGCCTTCGGCCACCACGTCGACACTCTCGATGAGCGTCACCGAAGCTGCGTCGTCCCACCCCTGCGCGACTCCCGGAAGGAGGAAGCGCCGGGCGGCGCCATGGCGGTCCGTCGGATCGCCGCTGGCGCGAATGAAGTCACGGAGCAACGATTCCGGCTTCGCGCCCGGCGTCGGCTCGGCGAAGTTCGTGCCGACCGCGCCCGGCACGGTCCCCACGGCCTGCGGGGTGGAGGTGTCGGGAAGGCTCGCGCACCCGGCGGTAGACAGCGCAAACGCCACGACTGCTGCTATCGCAGCAGTCGATTTCACGGGGTTCACGAATGGTGCTCCGGAATACGCACATCCAAGGTCTGCTGGTCCGCGTCGATCGCGGCCGGCAGCGGGCGCCGGACCGGCGGCTTGAGCGGCAACGGCGACCCGAGGACCTTGCGGCCGCGCTGACGCGGGAGGGTAAGGCGGAAGACCGAACCCTGGCCGGGCTCGCCCCATGCCTCGAGCTTACCGTCGTGGAGGTGCGCGTCCTCGACGCTGATCGCCAGACCCAGGCCTGTACCGCCGGAGCGGCGCACGCGCGATGGGTCCGCACGCCAGAAGCGGTTGAAGACGAGCTTCTCTTCCCCGGGGCGAAGGCCGACACCTTGGTCGCGCACGATGATCGCGGCCGCGTTGTCGTTGGCGCGAAGCCGGATGAGCACCGGTTTCCCTTCGCTGTGGTCGATGGCATTGGCAAGAAGGTTGCGCAGGATTCGTTCGACGCGACGAGGGTCGACAGCGACCATGACACCCTGCGGCGGAACATCCACGATGAGCTCAGTCGATGAGTCGATTGCCAGCTGTCGCACCGTCGCGACCGCAGCGTTGACGCACATGCGGAGGTCCAGCAACTCGACCGAGAGTTCGGCGACACCAGCGTCGTGACGCGAGATCTCCAGCAGGTCGCCCAGGAGCGACTCGAACCGGTCGAGCTCGTTGACGAGCAGTTCCGAGGCGCGACCGAGACTCGGGCTCAACTCGTCCTTGTCGTCGTAGATGAGGTCGGCTGCCATGCGGACGGTGGTGAGCGGCGTTCGCAGCTCATGGCTGACATCCGAGGTGAAGCGCTTCTGCAGATTTCCGAACTCTTCGAGCTGCGTGATCTGTTTGGACAGACTCTCGGCCATCTGGTTGAACGACATCGCCAATCTGGCCATGTCGTCTTCGCCGCGGACGGGCATTCGCTCTTTGAGTCTGCCGTCGGCGAATCGAACGGCGATTCGCGCGGCTGAACGCGTCGGAATGACGACCTGCCTCGACACGAGCATCGAGATCGCCACGAGGAGCACCAGCAGCACGACGCCACCGATGAGCATCGTGCCGCGAATGAGCGTCAGGATCCGTTCTTCGCTGGCCAGCGGATAGATCAGATACAGCTCGAGACCGTCGACCTCTCCGACGGTCGGCGTGCCGACGATGAGCGCGCGGCCGTTGTAGCCGTCGGG
Organism: Nocardiaceae bacterium; assembly: GCA_021372355.1. Taxonomy (GTDB): domain Bacteria; phylum Actinomycetota; class Actinomycetes; order Mycobacteriales; family Mycobacteriaceae; genus Smaragdicoccus. Next base: position 138,029 of record JAJFUQ010000208.1, read on the forward strand.
GTCCGACACCGTCGCGTACTGCCGCGTGATCTGACCAGCCTTGACGAAATCACGCAGAGCCTGCGGAATCTGATTTGCCGGACCGCTCGTGAGAGCGGGGCTCGTGGCACTTGCCGGAACGATCAACACCGGCTCGAACGTGCCGGCCGCACTCGACTCCTGACCGCCGTCCGGTGACGGACTGGTCAGCGCGGCGCGCGCACTCTCGAGGCGTGCTTCCGGAGCATCGAGAACGTCTGGTCCCGCGAGTTTCGCCTCGACGGCGTTGCGGGCCCGGTCGAGCTCCTCGATGGCGGCGTTGATCTTTGCCTCGAGGAGTCGATCGGTGATTTGGCTGGTGAGCACGACGCCGAGGACGCTGATGACGATCAGCGACAACGTCAGCGTGGAAACCACCACACGCAGCTGCAGCGACCGGCGCCATGCCCGCCCCATAGATCCGCCGAGGTTGTGAAACCAGCGCATGAAGGGGGCAAGAGCACGGTCGACCCGTCGCTGCAGCCTAGAAAGTCCCAGCATTTCTTACGGCGGGCCGGCCTTGTAACCAACGCCGCGGACCGTGAGGACGACTTCCGGGTTCTCCGGGTCCTTCTCGACCTTCGCGCGAAGACGCTGCACGTGAACGTTCACCAGACGCGTGTCGGCAGCGTGGCGGTAACCCCACACCTGCTCCAACAGCACCTCACGGGTGAACACCTGACGCGGCTTGCGTGCGAGCGCGACGAGGAGGTCGAACTCGAGCGGCGTCAGGGAAATGAGCTTGTCGTCGCGCGTGACCTTGTGCGCCGGCACGTCGATCACCACGTCGGCGATCGAGAGAACCTCGGAGGGCTCCTCCTCGGTCCGACGCAGGCGCGCACGCACGCGGGCAACGAGCTCCTTCGGCTTGAACGGCTTGACGATGTAATCGTCAGCACCCGATTCAAGACCGAGAACAACATCGACGGTGTCCGTCTTCGCCGTCAACATGACGATCGGAACACCGGAATCAGCCCGTAGAACCCGGCAGACATCGATGCCGTTCATACCGGGCAACATGAGGTCGAGCAGCACCAGGTCAGGACGGGTCTCTCGAACGGCGGCCAGAGCCTGCGATCCATCCCCGACGACGAAAGGCTCAAAGCCCTCGCCGCGAAGGACGATCGTCAGCATCTCCGCTAATGCTGTGTCGTCGTCGACAACCAGAATCCTTGGTTTCATGTCTCAATCGTGTCACTCATCAGGCCCGGAATAGCTGATTGACCAGTTCGTTCGCGTGTTGCGTCGCGTCGGACGAGTTATCAACTGTTTGCCACGGACTGATCCAGCCCTGTTCGGCAAGCTGACCGTAGATCGCCGCCGTGCGGGCCTGCAAGTCTGAATCCCGTTCGTAGCTGTCCCGTGCGCGATCCGAATCGGTCTTCTCACGCTTGCGTGCACGCGCCTGTGCGATTTCCACGGGAACCGAAACCAGAAGCTGCAGATCCGGTTTCGGCAGGCCGAAGCGCTCGAACTCGAGTTCGCGGACCCATTTGACGACCGAACCCTCCGCATCCTGCCGAAGCCGGGCGGCGCTGTAGGCCGCGTTCGAGGCGACGTAACGATCGAGGATGACGACGTCGTGACGGTTGATCTGGCGCTGTAGCTCGCCGAGTGCCGCGTGTCGATCGAGCGCGAACATCGTCGCCATCGCGTAAACGCTCTCCGCGAGGTCCCCGTGCTCTCCGCGGAGCGCTTCGGCCGCAAGGTCGGCGTGAACGGACTCCCCGTAGCGAGGGAAGCCCACCCGGATGACGTCCTTACCGCGATCCTCGAGTTCGCGCGCAAGCGCCCGCGTCAGCGTCTGCTTGCCTGCCCCGTCCACGCCCTCGATGGCGATGAGAATGCCCACTTGGGCATCGTATGCACACACGGACCCGATTCACGGCCGGTTGCTCGACCGCAACCGGTTCGCCGGTGGTCCGTCACATCATCGAGAGCTCGTCCGCGAAGGTGCGATTTCGTCCCGCTCGCTTCGCCAGATACAGCTGGCGGTCCGCGTCAGCAAGAGTCGCGGCCACCGAGGCCCCCGGCGCGACTGCGGCAACTCCGAAACTCGCGGTGACCCGGGAATGGGGCGCGATGTCATCGAGGCTCTCCTCGCTCAGCGCCGTCCGAAGTCGCTCGGCAAGGGCGAAACCGCCCGCCAGGTCGACGTCTCGGGCGAGAATCGCGAACTCCTCACCGCCGACGCGGCCAACGACGTCTCCGAGCCGCACCGACGCGTTGAGCAGTACGCCGAACCGGCGCAGGACCGCGTCTCCGGCCGCATGGCCGAATTGATCGTTGATGAGCTTGAAATGGTCGATGTCGCTCACGATCATCACGTGTCCGCGGGCGCCGAAAGCGCGAAGTTCCTGTTCGGCGAGCGCCTCGAATCCACCGCGGTTCAGAACTCCGGTGAGGAGGTCGGAGTCCCGCTCCCGGCGGAGGGCGACGACGACATCGCCGAGGTACGCCGCCCAGATCGCGCCCGTGAGCGCCGCTCCCAGCAGAGCCATCACCAGGTGCATGGCGACCCAGAGGGGCGTCCCGACGGAGTACGGGTCCTCACCGGACTTGCCGAGCTCGACCATGATGGCGGTCCGTGGCACGAACTGGAGCGCGAAAATAGTCAGCATCCAGTTGAGAACCGTGTCGACCGAGCGGTGGGTGCGCAGGAGCCACAAGCGGCAGGCCGCGACGAGCAGGACGAACCCGCATCCGGCACTGCGCAGATAAACCTCCGCCGTGCTCGGGGGATAGAAGTAGACGAGCGCGCCGCAGCCGCCGGTCACGACGGCGACAGCCCCGAGACAGAACTCCAGAGGGAACGCGATGTTGCTGCGCTTCAGAATTCCTTGGGCGAGAAGGAGAACCGCTCCGATGATGGCGGCGTCGGACAGCACGGCGTTGAGCGCCGGGTTGGCCGGTACCTCGAAAACCCGCATCACGACGCCGATCGCGAACACGAAGGGCGAGATCCCGATCAGACGCAGATAGGTCCGATGCCGGTCGAGAAACCAGGCCCAACAGAAGAACAGGCCGAAGACCGACAACACGGCCGGCGCGAGCAATGCGATGGTGAGAGCACCAGTTGAATCGTTCAACGGGTCACCTCATCTCCATCGCGAACGCACAGCTAATTGTCGCGATAGAGCCACGGTTACGCCACCCCGTTGTGTCCTGTATCCACAAGACACGCCGGGGTGACGTTGGCCACGGTCAGTACCGGTAGTGCTCCGGCTTGTACGGGCCCTCGACATCGACGCCGATGTACTCGGCCTGCTCCTTGGTGAGCTTGGTGAGCGATCCGCCGAGTGCCTCGACGTGAATTCGCGCCACCTTCTCATCGAGGTGCTTCGGCAGACGGAACACCTCGTTGGCGTACTCTTCCGGCTTCGTCCAGATCTCGATCTGGGCGATCACCTGGTTGCTGAAGCTGTTGCTCATGACGAACGACGGGTGACCGGTCGCGTTGCCGAGGTTGAGCAGGCGCCCTTCCGACAGCACGATGATCGACTTGCCCGAGTCACCGAACGTCCACTGGTCGACCTGCGGCTTGATGTTCAGGCGAACCGCGCCCGACTTCTCGAGGCGAGCCATCTGGATCTCGTCGTCGAAGTGACCGATGTTGCCCAGGATCGCCTGTTCCTTCATCGCGCGCATGTGCTCGAGCGTGATGATGTCCTTGTTACCCGTCGAGGTGATGACGATGTCCGCGTTGGCGATGGCCTCATCGACAGTGACGACGTCGAAGCCGTCCATGAGCGCCTGCAGAGCGTTGATGGGGTCGATCTCGGTGACCTGGACGCGCGCGCCCTGCCCGGCCATCGACTCGGCACAACCCTTGCCGACGTCGCCGTAGCCGCAGATCAGGACCTTCTTGCCACCGATGAGCACGTCGGTACCGCGGTTGATGCCGTCGATCAACGAGTGGCGGGTGCCGTACTTGTTGTCGAACTTGCTCTTGGTGACCGAGTCGTTGACGTTGATCGCGGGGAACGGAAGGGTTCCGGCGGCCGCGAACTGGTACAGGCGGAGTACGCCGGTGGTGGTCTCCTCGGTGACACCCTTGACCGACTCGGCGACCTTCGTCCACTTCTGGCCGTCCTCCTGGAGGCTGCGGCGAAGCAGGTTCAGGAAGACCTTGTACTCGGTCGAGTGCGAGTCGTCCTCCGGCGGCACGACACCGGCCTGCTCGAACTCCTTGCCCTTGAGGACCAGCATCGTGGCGTCGCCACCGTCGTCGAGGATCATGTTGCATGGCTCGCCCGGCCACGTCATGGTCTTCTCGGCGCACCACCAGTACTCCTCGAGCGTCTCGCCCTTCCAGGCGAAGACCGGAACACCCTGCGGAACCTCGGGGGTACCGTGCGGTCCGACGACGACTGCGGCGGCGGCGTGGTCCTGGGTCGAGAAGATGTTGCACGAGGCCCAGCGGACCTCAGCGCCCAGGCTCACGAGCGTCTCGATGAGGACCGCGGTCTGGATCGTCATGTGGAGCGATCCGGAGATCCGGGCGCCCTTGAGCGGCTGCACGTCGGCGTACTCGCGGCGCAGAGCCATCAGGCCAGGCATCTCGTGCTCAGCAAGGCGGATCTCCTTGCGGCCGAAGTCGGCCAGCGCGAGATCGGCGACCTTGAAGTCAATGCCATTGAGAACGTCGGCGATCAACTCGCCCTCCGTCGCAGTTTCTAGGGTGTTGGTCACGGCAGACAGGTTATCGGTCAAAATGCCGCTGTGGAACAGATGACGGACACTTAGTCCGCAGGTTTGTCCAACAATGAGTGGATAAAGGGAGTCAACACGGCCGCGAAGTCCGCCGCGGGGTCCGCATCCGGCTCCGGCGGCATTGCGATGTAGCTCATCGCCATACGCACCGCCATCCGCGCGAACTGCTTTGATTCGACGGCCGGCGGGTTGACCCAACTGTCCCGTAAGACACGGTCGAGGCGTTCGCTCGCATTGACGAGGATCGGCTCACTGTTCACCGTGACCAGCCGCAGCAGCTCGCCGTTCTTCTCGCCGAGCAAGAGCGATCGGACCATCGGGTTCGCGGCCGCGTCGAGGAAGAACCCCTGGACCGCGTGCGTCAATCCCTGCTCGAGGTCGCCCTGGTGCGCTTCGATCGCCGCTTCGACGTGGTCCACGAAACCTTCGGCCAGACGCACGGCGTAAGCCTGCGCCAGCCCGGTGCGGTTCCCGAATTCGTTGTACAGAGTCTGGCGGCTGATCCCGACCGCCTTGGCGACGTCGCCCAGCGTGATCTTCGACCATTCGCTGGTTTCGAGCAGTCGGTGCAAAGCGTCGAGGACGTGGGTCCGCAGCAGCAACTGCTGGCGTTCAGCTCGCACTGGTTGCGACCCCGTCTGCCGCACAGAAGAGCACCGCTGCCTCGTCCGCCGACGCGGTCACCGCGCCATTGGCCGCCGGCAGCCACGCTGACTGGCCCGGACCGAGGTCCAGTGTGGAGTTGCGGTCCTTCAGCCGAACGCTCCCCTGCGTGCACACCACGATCCGAGGGCCCTCTGCCGGGAGGTCGGCCTCGACGCCCGGTTCGATGTCGACGCGGTACAGCGCGAACTCCGGCGCGGGTGTCTGGTATCGGGCGAGCCCGCGGCCACACTGGACAGGCGTCACGATCGGCGGGTCGATCGGCCGGAAGTCGAGAACCTTCAACAACTCCGGGACGTCGATGTGCTTCGGAGTCAGGCCCCCACGCAAAACGTTGTCGGAGTTCGCCATGAGCTCGACACCCAGGCCGCGCAGGTATGCGTGAAGGTTTCCGGCCGCGAGGAACAACCCCTCGCCCGCCTGCAACTGGACGCGGTTGAGCAACATGACGCCCAGAACGCCGGCATCACCGGGATAGATGTTCGCAATTTCCAGAACCAGGCGGACGTCTTGGGCGAAGTCACGCGAGCTTCCGGACAGATACTTCACACAGCCGTCGAGAACCTGTGCGATGAGCGCCTCCATCGCGGGCGGCGGCATGGTGATCCACGTCGTGAACAGCGCACGCAGTCCGGACTCGTCAGGCGCCCCGGCCAGTAGGTCGATGTAGGCCTGCAGAGCAGGCACCTCGAGCGCCGAGAGAAGCGCGATTGTCCGGTGTGGGTCGCGGAATCCCGCGAGCGCGTCGAACGGAGTCAACGCCACGATCAGTTCGGGCTTGTGGCTCTCGTCTTTGTAGTTCCGGACGGGCGAATCGATGGGAACTCCGGCGCGATTCTCCCTCGTGAAGCCTTCTTTCGCCTGCGCCAGGCTCGGATGCGCCTGCAACGACAACGGCTCATCGGCGGCGAGGATCTTCAGCAGATACGGCAGTCGAGGTCCGAACGCAGGCAGCACATGCGTCCCGAGCGAGGACTCCGGAGACGTCGAGATGACGTCGAGCAGTGACTTTCGCGTTCCGTCGGACACGACGAACGCCGGGTCGCCCGGGTGAGCACCGAGCCATAGCTCGGCTTCCGGGTGCTTGGACGGCGACGGCCGCCCACACAGATCAGCGATCGCGGTGCGCGAACCCCACGCGTAGGACCTAAGCGCTCCTTCGAGTAGTTGCACTACCGTCCACCTACCAATTCGGAATAAGCCGCGGTCAGTTCGAGACGAATCGTCAACATCGCCAAGTCGATCAACCGTCCTCCTGGTTTGGGCACCGCCATCGACGCGACCGGGTCGGCCCCGTCCTCGGCAGTCACAAGGGCGACGTCGGGCAGCGCAGCCGTGCGGCGGCGAACGCCCGCGAAATCCGGCCCCACCGTCAAGACGAACACCCGTGCCGGGTCTTGCGGGCGCGGACCGTCGATCTCGTCATCGTGGAAAATCGGGTCGTAGTCGTCGGAAACGCCGCCACCGGTACCGCCGAGTCCGCCGGCACCGACGAGCACATCGTTGATGTGCGCATCCGCGGCAAGCACTCCGGAGCGCAGCAGCATCTGCGCACCGTGCGACGCGATGATGACCGTGGCGGGGTCGTCGCCGGCGAGGACCACTCGACGATTCTGCATCCGCGCGGCCAGCGACTTGGCCGGATTACGGAACACTTCGTTGGCCGGACGATCCAGCATCGCCTCGCCGTCGATCGCGTCCGCGAGCTCGTCGAGCGTCGGCAAAACGCTCGCACCACGCTGGTCGATCGCGGCGAGGACCGCACACGCGCACGCCAGGAACCGGAGCATCGTGTTGTCTTCACGAACCGTGACCCGAGGTGGCATCGACATCGCACGACCGGCCCCGACGGCCCGCAGCGGCCCTTCATCCGGGCCCGCCACCACGACCTCCGCGCCACGACGCAACGCAGCGTCGACCGCCTCGATCATCCGCGGATCGGCAGCGTCGTCACCGGCCACGAGGACGACATCGAGCGGACCGACCCACGGCGGGGTGTTCGGCAAATGGACAATCGGCACTCCCGACACCGAACCAGCAATGGCGACAAGCAGTTTCGCGGCATCTTCGGCACGCGAATTGCCGGTCACGATCAGCATGCTTCGCGGGCGCATCCCCGCCAGTGGTGCGAGCGCCCCTTCGGCGACGGCTGCGCCTGCGGCGCGCACCTGCGCTCCGCCCGATGCTGCCGAGCGCAGGATTCCCCGCCGATCCGCAGCTTCGATCGACGCGGCATCGTCGAAATCGTGGACAGGAGACAGTGCGTTCATGACTGCTCACCGCCCCTTTCCTCGTCGATCGAGCCGCGCAAAACTACATGAAATACCGACCTTTGTCGCCTGCTTACTACAACTATCCCAGCTATCCGCGAACGATGGACAAGATCTCCTTGACAAGATCATCGGTCGCCTGCTTCGAGGGCGACTCCGCGTTGAGGCGAAGCAGCGGCTCGGTGTTCGAAGCGCGCAGGTTGAACCACGTGCCGTTGCCGAGTTCGACCGTGAGCCCATCGAGCTCATCGGTCGAGACGGTGCGATCAGCGAAGGCGGCCCGAACAGCTTCCGTGCGCGCCTTGGCATCGTCGACGGTCGAGTTGATCTCCCCCGAGGCCACATAGCGCTCGTACTTCGCGCCGAGGTCGGACAGCTTCTGATCCTTTTCGCCGAGCGCCGACAGCACGTGCATCGCGGCAAGCATCCCCGAGTCGGCACCCCAGAAGTCGCGGAAGTAGTAGTGCGCCGAGTGCTCGCCGCCGAACACCGCTCCGGTATCGGCCATCTGCTGCTTGATGAACGAGTGGCCCACGCGCGTCCGGACGACCTTGCCACCGAGCTCGGTCACGATCTCCGGCACCGCGTGCGAGGTGATGAGGTTGTGAATGATCGTCGCGCCGGGCTCTTTCGCGAGTTCGCGCTCGGCGACCAGGGCGGTGATGGCCGACGGCGAGACGGGGTCGCCCTTTTCATCGACGACGAAGCAGCGGTCGGCGTCGCCGTCGAAGGCGATACCAATGTCTGCGCCGCATTCGACCGTCAGCTTCTGCAGATCGACGAGGTTCTTCGGGTCGAGTGGGTTGGCCTCGTGGTTCGGGAACGAGCCGTCGAGTTCGAAGTACAGCGGCACGATCTCCATGTCCAGGGGTCCGAGAACCTCGGGAACGGTGTAGCCGCCCATTCCATTGCCGGCGTCGACGGCGACCTTCAGATGGCGCAGCCCGGAGAGGTCGACCTGCTCGCGGATAAACTCGGCATAGTCCGACAGGACATTGACCTCACGCGAGGTGCCCGGTTCACCGTCGTACGCGGGAACGCCCTCGATGATCTCCGCGGAAATTGCCCGAAGTCCGGTGTCCTGGCCGACCGGCTTGGCGCCGGCGTAACACATCTTGATGCCGTTGTACTTGGCCGGATTGTGGCTCGCGGTGAACATCGCACCGGGGCAGTCGAACTTGCCCGAGGCGAAGTACAGCTGGTCGGTCGAGGCGAGGCCGATGTGGACGACGTTGAGTCCCTGCGACTGCGCGCCTTCACCGAAAGCGCGCGACAGCGCCGGCGACGAATCGCGCATGTCATGACCGATGACGATCTCGGTTGCCTTGTCGCGAACGAGTCGGGCGAATGCGGCGCCAACGTCGCGGACAAGCTCCTCGGTGATCTGCTCGCCGACGACGCCTCGAACGTCGTACGCCTTGATCGTGGCACTGACCAGTTCGCTTGAATGACCCACGGAATTCCGCTCCCCCGCATACAACCCAGCCGATGTGACAGGGTCAGCCTAGCGAGAAAGCGTGCGGTTGGGGCCTAGAGCGTTTGAGGAGCCGAGCTCAGATGGACGGATCGGGCAGGACCCGCAGGTGGCCGCGCCGGCCCGTTCGGACAGCCGGCCCAGCGTGCGGCATGACGGGCGAGAAATCGGTGTGCGCGACCGCCGCGCGAGCGGCTTCGACGCGCGGACGACCGGCTTCGCGCACTGCTTCCGCGAGAGCGGTCAGGTCGTCTTCATCTTGCGAGTTCGCCGAGAATCCGCCCTCATGACGGACGAGCGCCCAGCCCTTCGGAGCGGTGATCCGGGAGGCGTGCACATCGCACAGATCCCAGGAATGCGGCTCAGCGACAATGGCCAACGGACCGACCACAGCGGTCGAATCTGAGTAGACATACGTCAGCGTCGCAACGGCGGTGTTTTTGCAAGCTGGCCTGCAGCAACGACGAGCAAGTCTCACAAAGGTGAGATTATCTGTCTCTCAGGAACTATCGCGTCGGACACACCGGACGCCCGCTCGGCGTGCGTCTCAACTGCATAAACATGACGTACCGCGCTTAGACGTCCACCGTTACCGGCTCCCGGATGCGCTGGGTATTCTCCGACCATGCCTCCGCGTTCCCGCCGCCGCCCGATCACCACTCGGAGCATCTCGCGTCGCGGGCGAGGCCTCCGCGGCCAGCTGTTGCCGCAGACCCTGCCCGGCTGGCGGACGCGAGGCGAGAAGTTCGACGAGCTCGTTCTGGAAGCGTTCGGCCCGATCGACTCGCGTTGGCACGACCGGCTCACCAAGCTCGACATCGCCGTCGACGACGTGCCGAAGATCCGCCCGATCGACCCGGAAAGCGTCACGTGGCCGGAGGAAGTCGTCGCGGACGGACCGGTTCCGCTCTCGCGGTTGATTCCGGCCGGCAAGGACAAGAACGGGCAGGCGACCCGAGCACGAATCGTCATCTTCCGGCGTCCACTTGAACTGCGCGCCAAGGACCCGGACGACATGGCGGACCTGCTCCACGACATCTTGGTTCAGCAGGTGGCGACGTACCTGCGTGTAGACCCGGATGTCATCGACCCCGACGTGTAGACGCGGTTGAAACCCCAACCCGAACGATTCGGTGCTCCCGTGGAACCGCCATCCATATATGTCGATCGCAACGCCCTGATAGCACCGCACCGTTGACGGCATAAACGCAATCAGCCCCGGCTCAGTGAGCTGGGGCTGATTAGCAGGTTCTCTATTGAATTAGCTGATGGTGCGCTTGAGGCGACGACGCTCACGCTCGGAGAGTCCGCCCCAAATACCGAAGCGCTCGTCGTGCGCAAGTGCATATTCCAGGCACTCGTCACGAACTTCGCAGCCCTGGCAAATGCGCTTGGCTTCGCGGGTCGATCCACCCTTTTCCGGAAAGAATGCCTCGGGGTCGGTCTGGGCACAGAGCGCGCGCTCTTGCCAAGACTCAGGTTCGACCTCGAGCAGGTTCTCCATACCTTCGACGATCAGGCTCAGGCGTGGTGCGCCATTGCCGATCTCAATTGCATGGGTTTGCGGTACGCCGTCCACTCGGCTCGAGGGAGTGCCGATTCTCCCAAGGGCGATGGCCATCGCTCCGCCTCCTCACATTGTTAAGCAGTAAAAAATTGGGGAAGAGCCCCCCGAAAGGGACCAAGGTGCTGTCGCTTACGCGACGTTCGTGAGTGCAGGTCTGCCATCCAAGTGTGTTCGGAATGACATGGCTGTGATTATGGCACGGGTTAACACTGCCGGGTCAAGTAACGATGCAATTCCCTTACCATCTTGTGAACGCCCTAGGCTGTTGCCTTGTGTCACGGTCGAGTCTCAGTTCGAACCTCAAAATCACCGTCCTCGTCGGGGGCGTTGGTGGTGCAAAGTTCCTGGTAGGGCTACGTGAGCTACTTCCAGAGCCCAGCCAGATCACCGCGTTGGTCAACGTCGGCGACGACATCTGGCTTCATGGACTACGCATATGTCCCGATTTGGATACATGTATGTACACCCTGGGTGGGGGTGTAGACAAAGCCCGTGGTTGGGGCCAGGCGGACGAATCCTGGACCGTCGGTGAGGAACTCGCGAGGTACAACGCGATTCCGGACTGGTTCTCCCTCGGCGACCGCGATATCGCCACCCACCTCATCCGAAGCCAGATGTTGCGGGCCGGCTACGCGCTCGCCGACATCACGGAGGCGCTGTGCGCGCGCTGGAAGCCGGGCGTGCGACTTCTTCCCGTGTCGAACGATCGCGCCGAAACACACGTCGTCGTCACCGATCCCGAGACCGGAAACCGGCAGGCGATCCACTTCCAGGAATGGTGGGTGCGGCACCGGACGAATATCCCGACGCACGAATTCCTGAACATCGGATCAGACCAAGCAAAACCCGCTCCGGGCGTGTTGGCCGCCATCGAGGAGGCCGATGTCGTTCTGTTTGCGCCGTCGAACCCGATCGTCAGCATTGATCCGATCCTCGCCATTCCCGGCGTGCGCGGCGCGCTGCAGAAGACCAAAGCGAAGGTCGTCGGACTTTCGCCGATCATCGGCGGCAAGCCGCTGCGCGGAATGGCCGACGCGTGCCTCGAGGTCCTCGGCATCGAAACCACCGCCGAAGCGGTGGGCCGCCATTTCGGTGGCCGGTCTGAGGGCGGCGTTCTCGACGGCTGGCTCGTGCACACCGGAGACACGGCGCACGTCCCCGGCGTCGAGGTCCGGGCGGTCCCCCTGCTCATGACCGACCCCAGCACGACCGCCGAGATGGCACGCGAAGCACTCGCACTGGCCGGTATCTGATGGACCATGCCGCTGCCGAGCTGCGCATCCGGCCGATCACCGGGCTGCCGGAGTTCCGTCCGGGCGACGACGTCGCGTCGGCCATCGTCGAGGCCGCGCCGTGGCTTGCGGACGGCGACATCCTGGTCGTGACGAGCAAGATCATCTCAAAATGTGAGGGTCGCATCGTCACCGCACCCTTGGACCCCGACGAGCGCGACGCATTGCGCCGAGAACTGGTGGATGCGGAGGCAGTCCGGGTGCTCGCGCAGTTCAAGCGCACGCTCATCACGGAGAACCGACTCGGTATCGTGGCCGCTGCGTCTGGCGTCGACGGCTCGAACGTCGACACCGGCGAACTCGCCTTGCTGCCCGTGGACCCGGATGCCAGCGCCGCCGCCCTGCGCGAGCGACTGCACGAACTGCTTGGCGTGACCGTCGCGGTGATCATCACGGACACGATGGGTCGGGCCTGGCGCAACGGCCAGATCGATGCCGCGATCGGCTCCTCCGGCCTCCAGGTGCTGCACGGTTACGCGGGCACACAAGACCGTCACGGCAACGACCTCATGGTCACCGAAGTCGCGGTCGCTGACGAGCTCAGCGCAGCCGCTGACCTGGTCAAAGGCAAGCTCGGCGGCGTTCCGGTGGCGGTCGTCACCGGCTTTCCGACGCGGGACGACGGCTCGAAAGCAGCCGACCTGATCCGACGGGAAGACGACCTGTTCTGGCTGGGTGCGGACGCGGCGATTGCCCGTGGCCGAACAGAGGCGCTCCGACTGCGAAAGTCGGTGCGGGAGTTCACCGATGCACCGGTCGACCCGGACGCGATCCGGCGTGCCGTGGCGCGCGCCTCGACTGCGCCGGCTCCGCATCACACCCGCCCGGTGCGATTCGTGTGGCTCCGGGATCGTGATCGTCGACTGGAACTTCTGGATGCGATGAAGCAGAAGTGGCGAACCGATTTGTCAGGTGACGGTCGTACTCCGGAGAGCGTCGAGAAGCGCGTCAAGCGCGGCGACATCCTGTACCGGGCACCCGAGGTCGTGATCCCGTTCTGGGTACCGGACGGTGCCCACACCTACCGCGACTCGATTCGTCAGACCGCCGAGTCGACGATGTTCACCGTTGCCGCTGGTGCTGCAGTGCAGGCTTTGCTCGTCGCACTGGCGACCGACGGGGTCGGCAGCTGCTGGATCGGATCGACGATCTTCACGCCCGACATCGTTCGCGACATTCTCGATCTGCCCGCAGACTGGAGTCCGCTGGGCGCTATCGCGATCGGCCACCCGACCGAACCCCTGACACCTCGCCCCGAACCCGCACTGTGGGACGGACTGCTGACCGAACGATGAGGACTCACTCATGAGCGCCCGCTCGCTGAACGAATCCGCCACAGCCCTGCTCAACGAGTTTCGCGGTCGCAATGACGCCGAGGAATCGCTGCGGCTCACGCTGCTGGCCTTCCTCGGGTCCGCCCCCGACGGCTGCCTCCGCAAGCACGCCCCGGGCCACATCACCGCATCCGCGCTGGTCATGGACGACAACCACGAGAAGGTCCTACTGACCCTGCACCCGAAGGTCGGTAAGTGGATTCAGCTCGGCGGCCATTGCGAGAAGACCGATGAGACGATCGTCGACGCCGCGTTGCGCGAAGCGACCGAGGAGTCGGGCATCGAGGGTTTGCGCATCGAACCGAAGTTGCTGCACCTCCACACGCACCCGATCACATGCTCACTGGGAGTGCCGACCCGGCACCTCGACCTGCGCTTCCTCGTGCACGCGCACCCCGACGCCCAGCCGGTCATCAGCGATGAGTCCGTCGACCTGGCGTGGTGGCCGATCGATGCGCTGCCGGAGAACCGCGAGGCGGGCGTACTCGAGGACATGATCGCGTTGGCGAACGCGCGTTAGTACGGCGCTGGTCAGACAATCGGCGGTGCGGTCGATTCGTACGTGTGACCGGTTGGCGTCCGCGTTTCGAAGGTGTGCCGGTCCCCGTTGATGGGTTTCTCGCTGAATCCGGGTGCCTCCTTGTGGTAATTGCAGAATTCACACCGGCCCGCCCCGTCTTCGGCGCTGGTGGCTCCGCCGTGGCGGGATCGGATGATGTGGTCGTGATGCTTGATCGGCGCCCCGCAATAGGGGGTGCGGCAGCGGTCATCACGCAGGTCGAGGATCTGCGCGAGGGGTTTCGGGAAGATCCTGCGGCGCGAGTCCATAGCCACGAGTTCCCCGGTTGTGGGTGCGATGTACAACCGCCGAATCCAGGCCTTGGTTCTCGCCGACTGGGCGACCCAGAGGCGTGCGATCGCAGC
>JAJFUQ010000209.1 GCA_021372355.1 Nocardiaceae bacterium
CCGACCAGCGTCCACGACGCCACCACATCTTCTGCCGACCACTCCGAACGCATGAGCCGGAATCTAGAACCACAGCGGACATCGCGCGCGGCGAGTCAACCTCTACCTTGCACTTCAGGCCAGCTTCGGGAGTTCAGGGCCAACAAACCGACGGCAGCTGGCACGTCGCCGTCACCTACCAACCCACCACGGATTCCACCGAGCAGCCCGTTGGCAAGCCAGGCCGCGAAGCGGACTAGCGCGGCAGCTCTCGAAAGCTTCCTTTAGCGCCCTTTGGACGCAAATCTTTAGACAACCCGGCGTGGGGTACGTCAATGTCTTGGTCAAACATGCTATTTGGACAGACATGACCACGTCAGACACTGAGGACTCTGCGGATTCGACGTTGACTATGGCCACCTTTACGGTGTCCACCGCAGCTGAGGCCTGCGGTGTCTCACGCAAGACTATTGACAGGCGCTTACCTCAGCTTGCTGAGCACGGAGCGTCTAAGGACTCTTTTGGACAGTGGACAATTCCGCTGTCGGCACTGTATGCGACAGGACTGCGCCCGGGGCGTCCTAAGGGACCGGATCGCGAGCCAGCCGAGGGGAAGCCTGTCCAAGACAGCAGTTCGACAGTCCAAGAGCTTCGGACAGCCCTGGACAGCGCTGAGCGGCGGGCAATAGATGCAGAGAAGCGGGCGGCGGTGGCAGAAGCCGAGTCCTCGGCTCGTGCTGCACACATCTCCAGCCTCGAACACGCCATGCGGGCGCTGCCCGCGGCATCAAGTTCGGCCGTGGAGTCTGTTGATCAACTGCGTGGTCAGGTGACGGAGATGTTGGCGCGAGCGCGGTCTGCGGAGGCTCGAGCGCAGCGGGCTGAGCAGGTGGCGTATTCGGCGTCTCCGTGGACGTGGTCGACGATCGCTGCGTTTGCGGTTGTCGTGGTTTTGGTTGTTGCGGCGTTGGTTATCGCGCTCGCGCGTTGAGGCCGACGGCAGCTAGAGCTGCAGCTCGTCCCGGGCCTGTGAGGGCTGCGATGCCTGCGGCACGGCCGGCGGCATGTTCAGCGCGGCGGTGTGCAGCTTCGGCGGCATTTCGTTGGGCTTGGGCCGCGATAAGCCTGCTTGCCGGTCTAAACAGGTCCACTTGATCGGAGAGCCACCGCAGCCATGCACAGGGGCGATCGGGGGCGATTGAGCGGCCGACGACGGGCCCGTGGTGGTTCACAGCTGCCGAGAGATCGCCTGGAGTCCATTCCGCGTCTGCAAATGGGGCTAGGACTCGCCCGAGATCACGCAGAGGCACGTCTTGGACCCAACGGGGGGCGTCGAGATGTCGCTGCCATCGTGCCGCGAGTGCCACACCACGTAGCTGCTCGAGGCTGACGGTGTTTCTCCGGGTGGGTTTTTTAACAACTCGTGTGGCTAGAGAGTTTTTCTTACTGGACCCTGATTCTTTTAAAGACCACTGACGTGGTGGGGTGACTTTTCGTTGTACAGGTTGTGTCTGTGCTGTTCGGGAGGGGTGCAGGTGCCATACCGAGGCCCAGCCGCGGGAGCGGTCCCAGCGGGGCCGTTGCCGTAACTCCTGGAGTGAGCGGTGCCGGCCTCGCTGAATCTCGGTTCCGCAGCCTAGAAGGGCTAGCAGGGTGCGGGAGCGTTGCACGAGGCGTTCGTGTGTGCCGGTGCGTTGGGTGATGGTCTCGACTGCCAGTCTCGAGCTGCGCCCGGTGCGGTGGTCGGCGGCATCGGACATGGCGCCGGCGACATCGACGAGCGCCCGCAACGACAACCCTGACCCAGTACGTTTGACCAGCTCGGGGCGCAGTGTCTCGTACCGGACGTGGTAGGCGGTCTGGACCTCGACCAGCCAGCGCATGCGTGTGGTCCAGCACGGCACCTTTCCTGCCGGAGGGACAGGAAGGGTTAGGCGGCAGAGCTTTCGGCAAGCGGCATCCACACCGCCGTAGAAGGCGGCTATAGGCGCGGGAAGCGCCCGGCACCGGTGTATTAATCGGTTCGGTGCGTACTCGTTAACGACAGCGCGCGCGGGTTTACTAGCAATTGCGTTTAGGCGTGCGCTACCGTTAGGGCTGTCGATGACCACGACATGGCCCTTTCGGCTTTTCGAAGACCTCCCGTTGCGACCGGGGGGTCTTCGGCGTTTATGGGGTTATGCGACTGCGCGGTAGTCCGCGCGCTTCTCTTCGAAGCGTTGTTTCTTCAAGCTCCTTCATGTCGGATCGAATCGACCGCCCTCCGCGCTAGGCCTATGCGCCTAACGGCAGCTGTTCGGAATGCGGTGCAGATGGCAAAGACGGGTCGTTCATCTCACGCCGGGCCGCAGCCTCAAAGAAGTCGCGGCGGCTGATTCCTCGCTCATCGAGGAACGCAGCGATGTCTCTAATTAGGTCTGGCGACAGATAGACGCCGACCAGCTTTGATGGTGGTTTTCGAGTCGGTCGTGCCATACGGATCAGCATTAACGCTCAGCACGCCAGAACTGTGCAGCCACGCCGACGCGCATTAACGTTAATTCGCCTGCAATGGAGCGCTACTCCTGAAGTGCAAGGTAAAAGGGGGAGCCCCACCGTGTACGCCGAGCATGACCTCGTCGTGTTGACCCGCGACCTTCCCACCAACGGCTTGCACACGGGTGACGTGGGGGCCGTCGTCGGCATCTACGAATCCGGCGGGTACGAAGTCGAGTTCGTCAGCGTCAACGGCTGTATTTGCAGCGTCGTACCGTTGTCCAGCAACGACATACGACCCGGCAACGATCAGGAATACGCGTTCTACGCCAATCCGGAGAACCAGACACCGCAAGGACAGGCCCACCGCCGCTAGTCCCAGAGTCCGCCCAGATGATCCGCGATCCAATGCAACGCGGCTTGAGCCGCTGCGTAAGAAACCTCGTCGTCCGGGTCATACGCCAGCAAGTCAGCGCTCTTGGCGGCCAGTTCGGACGTCCACGACTCGTACGTCGGAAACTCCTCCGAGCCCGGCCACCCATGACTCACCGCGGCGAGCTGGGCCAACATCTCACCCAGCAACCGGCACACAGTGCATCATCGACAGCCCACACGTCCCGCGGCGACCAGCCACGACGCAGCCGCGAATACCCGTCACGAACCGCAGCAGCCACGCGAGCGGCGCCGCCCCCGGTACGCGCCGGAACGACGTCATCAAACCGTCGAGCAAC
Organism: Nocardiaceae bacterium; assembly: GCA_021372355.1. GTDB lineage: Bacteria > Actinomycetota > Actinomycetes > Mycobacteriales > Mycobacteriaceae > Smaragdicoccus. Next base: position 3,186 of record JAJFUQ010000209.1, read on the forward strand.
AGCGACAGCGGTATCGAACAGTCTCGACTCCCAAGCAGGGATCATGCGTCACGCGCTCCTAGCGTTTCGGCAGGTACAGGTAGATCGCCCGTTTAAACGGCGTGACGATGTTTAGCCGCGGGATCTCACGCTGAAAACTGATTTCGACGCCAGTGTCAAGCCACTCCGGCATCCAGCACAGGTGCATGCCGAAGGCCAGATTCCAGCACCGGCCATAGCGGTAACGCTCGGGCGTCCCGGGATCGAACCCACGAGCCCTGGTGAGCGCGTCAAACAGTCTCCCCACCGCTTCACACAACCATCGCAGCCCCGCCCGACGCGACCGGATTTCCTACCGCAGCGGCAGCAAACGGACTCGCAGATGCTCGCGCGATATCGAGACCACCGCACCCGATTCCAGCTCGGTAGTGACAGTCGGCAGATTCGCCGCCAGCAACGCTGTCTGCTCCACAGGCGTGAGGTGATCCGCGGACCGGAACAACACCAACGACGGAGCCATGCCCCGACTCAACGCCAGCAACGTCGCGAAATCACTGTCCGCTGACACCACCACCGCACCCGAAGCTGCTGCGAACTCTGCTATCTGCTCATCGGAGGCGTACACGAGTCCGTGGTCAACAACATGGCTCGCCTCATGTCCTGCGTCGCGCAGTCCAGCAGCCACGACGGGCGATAAGTTCGCGTCTATCAGCAGCCTCATGCGGCCGCGAACGGAAAGTCCCGCTGCACAGACGCTGTCGCGAACTCAAGAGCGGCCAGGACATCCGCGCGCTCCAAATACGGATAGTCAACTAACACCTGCTCGATCGACTGCCCCGCAGCGAGCTGGCCCAGCACAGCCGACACCGTCACCCGGGTATCACGGATCGTCGGGGCACCACCCATCCGCCCCGGATCAGCCATGATGCGCTCAAGAGACATAGCCTTAAGTGTAAGCAGCGGAACCGATCTGAGGGGTTCCATGCCTTTCAGCTGCGATCACTTCCTCCGTACAAGCAGTTGATCGTAAACACCCACGTCAGGCAGTGGTCGGTGGTCTTCCTGAAGATCAGGAAGAGCCTTGAGGTAGGTGTAGACGGTTTCTCGGCTGATTCCGAATTCTCTGGCCAGCGATGCTTTCGGTTCACCTTTGGCCGCTCGTTCACGCAGATGACGTGCCTGCTCCGCCGTGAGCGCGGGTTTGCGGCCGGTGTAGACGCCCCGCTTCTTCGCCGCGGCGATACCTTCCCGCTGACGCTCCAGAATCAAGGCCCGCTCGAACTCGGCGAATGCGCCCATCATGTTCAGCAGCAGATTCGCCATCGGCGAATCGTCGCCGGTGAACGTCAGGTTTTCCTTGACGAACTCGACCCGCACGCCCTTGCCCGTGAGAACTCGGACAAGACGACGCAGGTCATCGAGGTTGCGGGCTAACCGATCCATTGAATGCACGACCACCGTGTCGCCGTCGCGCACGTACCCGATCAGCTCCTCGAGCTTGGGACGCGCCACGTCCTTACCCGACGCGGTATCGGTGAACGTTTTCCCGACCTCGATGCCGTCGAGCTGGCGCACCGTGTTCTGCTCGACCGTGCTGACCCGCACATAACCAACCCGCACGTCAACGCCCCTTCCCGAACCTCGCGCCGTCAGGGTGACGTTAAAGAACCGCACCGACATGTGTCCGAGAACCTGACATATAGGCCCTATCTTGACGCGATCCGCCGCAGGTCAGAGTGTCCGGCTGGGCTCTAGCCCAATGTGACAACTTCGGTTTTAGATACCGCCAACCCACAGTGCGGGATTGTCCGGTGCAGGATTCGCGTTCCGCGCAAACCGATGCTTATGGTTCGCGTCCGCAGATCGCCGCGCGCTGTTCACGAGCTGGGCTGAAAGGTTGATGGGCTTGCGCGTTCGTGCCCGCAGCCAGATCAGCAACGTGATTGCGAAGATCAGCGCGGCGATCGAGGTGACAAACAGGGCTGTCATGACCTAATTGTAGGAATGGTGAGCAGCAGATGCTGCCCAACCATGATGGGGCTGCTTTCGTCAGATGACCGTCTTCGGATGATGCGCACACCCCCGCAAGACTGGCGTTCTGAACGTGCTGTATCACCAGGATCGCGTCGCTGGCTGCATCACCCTACAGATGGAATGCCATCTCATTTGCTGCCAAGGTATTTGGTCAGCTTGTCGATGATCTTCTCACCGGGTTCCTTCGCGGAGCCGATGAACATTTGGCTGACGTCCCCGTTCGTCACGGATCGACAACCTGTGGGCATCCCGATATGGACCTTCTGCCCGCCACTGAAGATGACTAGAAACTGGGAATCCGCTGGTCCATCACACTTTGTGACTACGTCCGTCGGCTTTACTGCGGGCAGACCATTCAGATCGGAAACGAGCTCTGCAGTCTCTGATGCAGTGAGCACATGGTTTCCCGTGAGAGTTCCTGGACCGGAGCCGTCCCCGCTATAGCCGCACACCACCGCACGGTTGGGCGAGCCAGTCACCAGAGGGTGATCAGGAGTCGGAGAGGCAGCGACCCCATGAAACGAGTCCACTTCCCTCGGACAGGCAGGCGGCTGCGACTCTGACGAAGTTTGGATTGTCGATTGATCAGATCCAGAGCAGGACGAGAGCACGAAGGCCGCAAAGGCTGTCGATACTGCTAAGAGCCAGCGTGTGGTCATCTAATCCGGTCCCATCCTCGGTGCAAAGGCCACATACGCTAACCACGTCGAGACCTACTACTCCGGCTTGTGCGGCCTGGGCGGAACCGTACAGGTTCCGTGGGGATATGTCCTGAGCATCCCCGCGGCAGACGCGCGAAGCCTGGGTGTCGTCCTTGGGTTCACCATGCAATGGTTCGTCTGATTACAGAAAATCAACCACCGTTCAGATGAACTAAATAAAGACATTTGGCCTGGCGTTAGTTTAACGCCAGGCCAAATGTCTGTACATGCATACAAACACACCGATAAACTTCCTCGGTTTCTATTTTTTCAATTTATTCAATAGTAATAGTCGACCATTTCAATGAGTTTTCGATCCGAACGCGCTAGTGAAATACAGCGATCTACCGGCAATGTATGTCGAACAGAGTACACAAGGGTTTTTTCTTCTACGATCCGTAGCCGCCGTTTCGTCGTACTGATAGCAGTGCCGGAGTCGGAATGGCCGCAGCACCCTTCGGCTTTGTCGGATTGCGTCGGCTCGGCGTGGCAGGTGGGCGTTTCTGACTCCAGTCAGTCGCCGATGCCGTATCCGTGGTCGCGACTGGGTCCGGGGTCGCGGTAGCCGGTTTCGTAACTGTGGTCGTGGGCGGCGTGTTGAGCCTGTATGCGGGCGTGCTCGTTCATTTGGCGCTCGCGTTCGGCTGTCCAGTCGTGGTGCTGTTCGGTGATCCAGGCTTTGGTGGCGAGGGGCTGGCTGGCCAATTTTTCCAGGTGTTGCTCGACGCGCGTGAGTTTGTCTTTCGCCTGGTCGAGGTGTTGTTGATACCGGTGCAGGTCGCCGGGGATGTAGCGGCGGTGCCCGTTCTGGGCGGCGAGGAGTCGGCTGATCTCGTACGCATGCTCGCGATCCTTGAGAGCCTTGCTGGCTTCACGGGCGGCGTGCTCGGCTTCGCGGGCGGTATCGATCGCCGACACCGCCTCCGGGAGATGTTGGCGGGCGGCGTGTTCGGCGTGGGGCCGCAGGTAGTGCTCAGGGTTATGGGTGCGCATCGGCAGATCACCCCATTTGCGCTGCCAGGCAGTGATCACCGCCTGAGCCTCTTCGCGGCGGATACGGTGCCGAGCGACCTGACCGGTCATCCGCGCCACCGTTCCGGCCGGGATAGGCCTGTACCGGACCGCTAAGGCCTCCTGCAACGCGGGCTGATCCTGCCGCCACGCCTGCATCATCGACGCCAAGGCCTGGTTGGTGTGCTGCTCGATGTCCGAACGCGCCTGATCAGCCACCTTTTTCAGCTGGTCAGCCTTGATGCGGGTGTGTTCGGCTGTGGTGTGGAGCTGGGTGAGTTGTTCGTCTTGGTCGCGGTGCCATTGCCCGTTGATCCGGGCTTGTTTCACCTCGTACGCGTAGTCGCGAACCTTGGTTTGCCAGTATTCGCGCAGGTCCCACGCTTTACCGAGCCGCGCGGCGAGTTCAGTCCGCTGCTCCGCCACCTTTTCCGGGCTGGCGTATTGGCTGGCGGCCTGTTGTGCTTGGTCGCGGGAGGTCCGGAGGCCGAGGTCGGCGCGGTCACGTCCGGCGGTATCGATCCACTGCCGCCGCGCCTCAGTGATGTCAGTCGCGGTGATGTGGACGGTGTTCGTCTGCCGGCCGCGGGTCATACCGACATAAGCCGCCTGCGCGGTCGTGGTGTCGCCGAGGACGAGGTGTCCGGCGGTGACGGTGTCGCCCTGGACGCCGTAGACGGTGGAGGCGTAGGCAAGCTCGACATGGGTCCGCACATAGTCTGCGTCGACAGTGACCGTCGTCGGGTTAGCGCTGCCGCCGGCGGCGTCTGGGGTGAGGACGAGGTGGCCGGTGTCGGTGACAGTCTGGACGCGCCACAGATCCCGGTTCGCGACACCGACCTCGGAGTTGTTGCGGCGGGTACTCACGCGGTCCCCAGTGCCGACGCGTTCGCCCGCACTGGTGACAGCCACACGCGTGTCATCGACGTGACCAGCAGAAACCAGCTGGTGTCGTACTACTGCTGACAGCTGCGCCGCCACCTCCCGCGTGTGCGCCGAGAGGGCATACCGCTCACCAGCAGCCCAGGCGCCGGCGGCGAGCTCGGCGACCGCCACGGTGCAGGCATGTTCGTCGGGGTAGAGCGCGACTTGACCACGGGCGTGGAGTTCGTCGAAGACCGCGCCGGGGTCCTCGCCGGTGCGCATCAATAGTGAGAGCCGCGCATAGTCGGTGTCGGTGACGGTGCCGTTGATGCCGGGGGTGATCTCACTGGTGCGGGTGAACCGGTGCACCACATCCAACGTCGCGGTACTCGAGGTCCACCGAGCCGCGAGGTCCAGAACCCCACCGCGACCAACCGCGGGGAGTTGGTGCGGGTCACCCACCAACGCCACCCGAGCACCGTGTTGATCGGCGATGCGGATGAGGGCGCGGGCGGTGTCTTGGTCGAGCATCCCGGCCTCGTCAACAACCAAGAGATCCCCCGCCCGCAGCTGCGCGTTCTTCGACGGACCCCAGTAGATCTGCCCGGTGATCGGATCGGTGTCGCCGGATTCAAGTCGCGACCATTGCCCGTCGCTGTTCCACCGGCAGCCGTGCTCGTAGGCGAGCCACGCTGCGGACCCGGTTTCGGCGCCGGTCTCCCGGCGCGCGGTGCGGGCGGCCTTCAACGTCGGGGTGACGACGATCATCGAGTGTTGTTGTGCCGCAACGAGATGTTGCGTGGTGGCGAGCATGGTGGTTTTCCCCGCGCCGGCGGCACCGGTCACCACGACCAGGGGACTGGTGCCGGTAAGTTCGGCCACCGCCCCCGCCTGCCCACGATCGAGCCGCATACCCAGCGTGTCGGCGGTGTCCGCGACTTTCTGCAGGTCAAGCGCCTGGCTCGTGGTGGCACCGCGGACCGCGAACCGGCCCTCGAGGTCCTTTTCGGTTTCGACCGCGGCGGGTGAGGTCCAGGCACGCACATGCTCCGGTAACCCCACCGCCTGCTGCTCGTCGAGGAGCGGGACGCAGAGTGCCGCGGCGCGGGCGGTGAGGTCCTCGGCCAATTCGGTCCGGGTGGCGGTGTCGGCGATGATGCCCGATTCTGTGATGAGGAGTTCTGCTTGTCCGCGCAGGTCAAACACATTCCACGCGCTCCTGGTCGCGGTCAGGCGGGCGACCGCGCGGGCCGCGAGCTGGTCGCGGTCGATGTCGCCAACCCGGATGCTCGTCAGCGGGACCGCGGCCTCGGGTGGGGCGAACCCCAGCTCGGCCAGGGCATCCGTCCACTGCGCTCGGGCTCGCTCGGGGCCGGGCAGGACCTGGTCCTTCTGCTTGTCCGGGCGTGCTTCGGCCCAGGCTCGAGCGTCCCACGACCGCCGCAACCCCGGTCCCGGCTCCTGCCCAGGATGTTCGGTGCGCCAGTCCCGTTCGTAGCCGTCAATCTGACGCCCGATCTGCTCCGCACGCTTGGAGAACGCACCGACATGGGCGGCGAGCTGCTCAACCTCACCGGTGACCGGATCGAGAGAGTAACCATGTCGTGCGAGCGCGGCCCGGAAACCCGGATCAGCCGCGATCGCCCCATGCCCGATCCCCTGAACAGCGCTGATGCTGTTGCGGACCGCGACAGTGTCCAGGCCGCGCCAGGCGCCGGCGGCTTCGACGCGGGCGTTGATCTGCAGGTGCAGGTGTCGGTGCGGGTCTCCCGCGCGTGAGGTGTAATGCCGGATCACCGCGGCTTCGAGCCGCTGCACACCGACACTGATCTGCCCGCCGCGCGGGCCGACCCGCGTGGTGCCGTGCTGGGCGAACCAAGAAACGATCTCGCGTGCTGCTGCGTCCTGGGCTTTCTCATACACTGCGGCGATGTCGGGGTGCAGCTCGGCCACCAGCGACCATGATTTCGGGCCGTTGACCACGAACTCCGCAAACCTGACCGCGTTCGCGTCGGAACGGATCCGTCCCCGCGAAACCCCGGTTTCGGGGTCGTAACCCGCTACCCACGCCTCATAAGTCTCGCCCTCGAGGAACCCGAGACCCTCGACCGAACCGTCAGCGGTGGCGGTCAACCGTTCGGCGCGGCCGTTGCCTTCACCGAGGTAATAGTCATCGGCACGGCCACGCTCAGCATCCAAATACGCACGCGCGCCAGCGGCAGACCCCCGATAGATCTTCACCCCGCCCCGCACCTGTCCGCACACCCTCACTACTCGACCCAGCCACCAGCCAACCCGGCGCGCGCCAGCGAGCCGCACCTACCGCCCCGGTAGCATACGTGCCGCAAGATCAACGACGAGGATGGAGGGTCGCTGATCTTGCGGCACGTATGGACAGAGGCAGAGCGGCGAGGAAAGGGAAGTGGTGGCGAGACCGAGGAGAACGACGTCGTCGAAGACGACGAGTTCCGAGGACAGCCACACCCGCACCCGGCGTGAACTGCTCGCCCGGCCTGGACACTGGGCAGTTCTGCGCACGAGCGTGCGGCTCAACGAAGCAGCCGCAAGACGTCTAGCACGCAACTACACCCACGCCAAACCCGCCCGGCTCGACCCCGACGCCACCGGCCACTACGCCGCCAGACCCTTCCAACAAGCCGACGGCAGCTGGCACGTCGCCGTCACCTACCAACCCACCACCACGGATTACTCCGGTGAGCCCGTTGGCAAGCCAGGCCGCGCAGCGGACTAGCGCGGCAGCTTTGGCTGGTAATGGAGGATGCCTTACGGTGCGCCTACTGCGCCCTACGGTCATGCCCTATCACTATCGATAGTTATGACGACGCCAGAACCCTTCATGGCGAGTACCGACGACTCTCCGGAGGACGCAGGACAACGCCCTGGGGCGGTGTTCACTGTCAGTGAGGCAGCTGAAGCCTGTCAGGTCGACCGACGGACTGTGACCAGGAAACTTTCGCTATTGGAGGCCTCTGGGGCATGGAAGGATGCCACAGGGCAGTGGCGTATACCGATCAGCGCACTTTTTGCAGTGGGCTTACGCCCGGGAAAACCGAAGGGTCCAGATGTTTCGATGCCCAGTAGGGCAGAAGACGTCGAAGAGAACGAGCCCCTGGGCAATGCCCTAGGGCTACGCACGGCCCTGGAAAAGGCGGAGATTCAACTCGCGGAACGCGATCGGCTATTGGCTGAGCGTGAACGGACTATCGGGTTTCTCGAGATGGCGTTGCGGCAACTTCCTGCTCCAGCGCAAGCTGCGGAGACTGCCCAGAAGCTTCGGGATCGGATCGACTTTCTCACCAACCAGCTAAGTGATGCCCAACTGCGTGCTGGTCTAGCTCAAGTAAACGCAGACGAGGCAGCAGCACGCTCTAAGGTATGGGCCATTCTGGCGGTGGTGTGCGTTTTGGCGGTCGTCTCGATCGCGTTGATCGCTGTTCTGATGCGCTAAGGACGGAGGGGCAACCACGTAGGGCGAAAAGGCTTGCCCTACGTGCCGTGGATAGGGCGTTATGCCTCTAGCAGGGAAAAGGGCTTGGGCAATGCCATAGGGCAAGCTCGAAGCACCCACGGCACATGAGCGACGTGGCCTTCAGCTCGATAAAACCGGGCGTGGCCGCAATCCAACTACCGCCAGAGCTGCGCGCCGGCCTTCGCCGGATAACGCCGCTAGGCCCGCAGCGCGGCCGGCTGCATGCTCGGCGCGGCGGCGGCGGGCTTCCTCGGTCTGGCGCTCGACCTCGGCGGCGATCACCGCGCTCGTCGGTCGCGACAAATCGACCTGTTCGGAGAGCCAGCGCAGCCATGAACAGGGTTTGTCCGGGGCGATCGCGCGGCCGATTACTGGGCCGTGCCGGTTTACCGCGGCTGACAGATCGCCTGGAGTCCACTCGGCGACGGCGAACGGTGCCAGTGTGCGACCGAGATCGCGTAACGGCATGTCTTGGACCCAGCGTGGGGCGTCGGGATGGCGTTGCCATCGTGCTGCGAGTGCCACACCACGTAGCTGTTCGACGCTCACGGCGGTTCTCCGGGTGGGTTTTTTAACAACTCGTGTGGCTAGAGAGTTTTTCTTACTGAACCCTGATTCTTTTAAAGACCACTGACGTGGTGGGGTGACTTTTCCTTGTACAGGTTGTGTCTGTGCTGTTCGGGAGGGGTGCAGGTGCCATACCGAGGCCCAGCCGCGGGAGCGGTCCCAACGGGGTCGCTGCCGCAACTCCTGGAGCGAGCGGTGCCGGCCTCGCTGGATCTCGGTTCCGCAGCCCAGCAGGGCCAGCAGGGTGCGGGAGCGTTGCACGAGGCGTTCGTGTTTGCCGGTGCGTTCGGTGATGGTCTCGACTGCCAGTCTCGAGCTGCGGCCGGTGCGGTGGTCGGCGGCATCGGACATTGCGCCGGCGACATCGATGAGCGCCCGCAACGACAGCCCTGATCCGGTGCGGTTGACCAGCTCGGGGCGCAGCGCCTCGTAACGGACGTGGTAGGCGGTCTGAACCTCGACCAGCCAACGCATGCGGGTAGTCCAGCACGGCACTTTGCCTGCAGGAGGGACGGGAAGGGTTGCGCGGCAGAGCTTTCGGCACGCGGCATCCACACCGCCGTAGAAGGCAGCAATGGCTGCGGGAAGCTGACGGCAGCGGTGCTCAAAGCGTTCCGAACTGCCGAAATATGGTGTTGATCGCTTAGGTGCGTAGTCGTTAACGGCAGCACGCGCGGCATTACTAGCAATTGCTTTTGCGCATGCGCTACCGTTAGGGCTGTCGTGCAAGACATTGCCCTTTCAGGGTTCTTAAGAGGCCTCCAGTTACCGCTGGGGGTCTCTTGCTTTATTGGGTTGTCAGTGACGCGGACGGGCCGCGCTAGGTTCTGCTATCCGTGTTGGTCTCCCAACTCCTTTTCGATCAGTGAGACTGCGGCCTAGGAAGCTTTTTGGTTTCGCTGCAGCGGCAAGAGCATCTGTCCCCCTGGACTGGGCACGTACTCAAAGCCAAGTTCCCGCGCGACAGCGAGCTCGAAGACTGCTGCTTTCGGAGTGCCATGCTGGGCGGCATACTCCTCGAGCTGGTTTGCGAGCGCGACAGCGATGTATGCCCCTACTACTTTCGTCTCACGCTGCCGGCGGCCAGCGAAGGCGCCAATGCTGCCCTCAGGAGGGTCCATCGCAAGCTGTCTAGTAAGTGCCTTCTCGAACACTTCCCGCTTCGGGATGCCGTGCTCGGTGGCATAAGTGTCAACAGCGTCAGCAACATTGACCGCCATACGAAGAACGTATTGCCGTGATTCGGGTCGGAAGGCTGGTCGTCCCATACGTTATGGATAACTCGAATCTGGGTCGCGGCCACTCCGCCACGCCGATACAGATCAAACACTCGCTTGGAATTCAACGAGAAGGCCGGAACCAAGGATCGTTCCGCGTGGGATGAGCCGTCGCAACCAGCGACCTCTCGCGTGTGAAGCGAGCGCTCGCCGCAGCTGCGGCTGACCTCTGGTGTGTAAGACCAGAGCTCGACATGGCCAGGCGCGGCGATCCGTGACGTAACGAAATTCTGTGTCTACAGGATGTACGCTCTGACCTGCCCTTACAGGGGCAATTTGATCATCACAACTCGATTCCTGTACGGTGATCTTGCGGCACACTTGTGTCGACGCCTCAGTCAAACGACTGGGGCTTTTTTCATATCAACTGAAGCCCTCGGCATCTCGCCGGGGGCTTTTGTCATGCCTGGGGGTCTTCGTGTTCGCGAGTCTGGTGTCGACTATTGGCTCGAGTGGGGGTGGAGCGCTGATGGTGGCGCTCCTGTTGGTGGTAATCACCGTGTGTGTCCCGATGGTGGCTCTGTTGCGCGCTCGACAGGAGGATGTGCCTCGGGTGTTCGAAGCTTTCGCCGGTGCGTTCGGATTTCGCTCCGTTCTCGGCACTCTTCACAGTTCCCAGGCTGTTGACAATGCAAAGTCCATGGATGAGTTGGAGACCGAGAAATGACCCGTGATCGGCACCGGCGGTCATCTGTTGAACAGCAGGCAATCGCGCGTGCTGTCAGCGACAAGTTCGTCAAGGATCTCGGTGTCATGCTGGGTTCGATCAACAACGCCGACAGGAGGCTCCGGTGGCTGAAGCAGCTTTTTGTCGACCAGATGCCCGTTTCCGAGATTGCTAGGTCGGCGTCTACCACGGTCGGTGTTGTCTCTCAGGAGCTTGGTACCGCCTTATCGCACCTGCGGCATCCGAGTCGTGCGTGGCCCATGCGCGACTACTTCGATGAGGACTTCGAACTGCTATGCAGCTTGATCGAGTCATCGATTCTTCGGGACGAGGAAGGCGGAGCTGACTGGATCTGGTGTGAGAGCCACTCGCGCTGGAACTCTCGCCCACGTCGACCAGCTTGCCCACAGTGCCCCTGCGAGCTTTTGCAGCCTGCACGCGGCCGAAAACCGAAGTACTGCAGCGACGCCTGCCGCCAACAAGCGTTTCGGGAAGATCGTCGACGGACGTCGTCATGACGGTCAAAACGAGGCGCAAAGGTCGACCTAGCACACAGGGGTGCACGGTTGGCGATCTGCCGTTCAGCCTGCAGAACCGGTATCTGCACCCCCTGCAGTCACTCTCTTTGGGCAAGCACGCCCGCATGGCGCGGGAAGAATGACCACGCGAAGGGAGAGGTTCGTGGCCAGGTGGAACGATGTCGTCGTCGACGAGCGCAAGATCCTTGATTACCTGCTGGCGTCCGATCACCCTGTCGGCGGCGGGAAGGCAGCCTACTTCCTGTCCATCGGATACAGCCGGGAGACCTGGCAGCAGCTGCGGACCGATCTGACCGCCATCGCCCAGGAAGGCGATCTGGTGTCGACGACCGAAACCCCGTTCGGGGTGAAGATCGTCATCGACGGAGCCGCAGCTTCTCCTAGCGGCAAACGGATCGCGTTACGTACCGTATGGATCACAGACCATCCAGGCACTGACGCGCTTAGGCTAGTGACGGCGTATTTGCGAGATAAAGGGAGGTAGGGAGCCGTGTACGCAGAACATGAAGTCGTGGTGCTCACTCGCGACCTCCCGGCCGAAGCGCTGCTGGCCGGCGACGTCGGCGCCATCGTCGGCATCTACGCATCCGGCGGCTACGAAGTCGAGTTCACCGCCGCCGACGGCACCACCTTCGCCGTGGTCACCCTTTCCGACGACGACATCCGGTCCCGCAACCGCCGCGAAATTCTGCACGTCCGCGAAGTCGCCTGAACCGCCATGAACAAACTCGACAGTTCGTTCGCAGTCTGGCTCGCCGTCGGAGCAGGGCTCGGGACAGCACTGTTCGCCACCACCGGCAACGCGACACTCATCGCGGTCGGCATCGCACTCGCCGTCACACTGTCCCTCGCGTTCACCCGGAAACGCGACGATGACGGCACGTCTTCAGACGACCCAAAGTAACCTGACCGGGCTAGACAGCCGACTCGTTGCTATTCGCTCTCAGATTCGCGGCGGCGTTCGGCTTCGCGGTGTCGGCGGCGCTGCTCTTCCGCACGCTCGCGGCACTGTCGCAGAAACTCCTCATCCACTGCTGAGTTGGTTCCTTCGCTTCGGCCGGGCCGATCGTATTCAGGGAACGCGCTCGGTGTCCGAGGACCGGAACTCCAACTCACCGAGTCCGGCCGCCCGGCAAGAAACCATCCAATCGACCCGATCAGCGGCGCGAAAAGAGCAAATCAACAGCCACAACGCTTTCGGCAGCACCCGCACCTCATGCTCGGCAGCCTTGGCGACATCGATAATCGTGAGAACCGCGACGACCAGCGTCAACAGAAGAAAACCCGGCATTGTTTGATGGTAACTAGACGGTCGCTACAGGCACCGCGCTCAGACATACTTGCTGCAAAGTAGGCACTTGCGTTCGTTGCCGGGGATCGGCAACACGTCGAGTCCACAGCGCCCAGCCACCGGCTGCTCGGGGGGAGAGTTGGATACATGTTTGAACGGTTCACTGATCAAGCGCGCCGGACAATCGTTCAGGCGCAGGAACAGGCGCGCGAGTTCAACCACGCACACATTGGAACCGAGCACATCCTGCTGGCACTATCAAGCCAAACAGGCCCTGAACTCCCGAAGCTGGCCTGAAGTGCAAAGTAGCGGGCTGTCCGCTGAGCAGCCATAGGCTGTCGTCAGGTCGACTTGACGATATCGCTAACGTCAAGGCATCCTGACGTCGTGGGTTGGATTATCGACGTAGAC
>JAJFUQ010000227.1 GCA_021372355.1 Nocardiaceae bacterium
CAGGCCGACGATGAGCAGTCGGGCGTCCGCCGGGCCGAAACCGGGAACCGGCCGGCCCCAATAGGTTTCATTACGGAAAGCGGCTCGCTTCACGCGGGCCACCTCTTCCCGCCAGGCGACGAGACGAGGGCAGCGACGGCAGTCCACGAGAGCTGCGTCGAGCGTTGCCAACTGCTCCTTACTCACAGTGCATTCTGCCCTCGCTCCGCTCGGGGTGTGAGCGGGCTCTACGGGCGTCGTCTTCCTTCGTCGCGTCGGCCGCTCGTTCCTCGCAGCTGCCGACTCCTCAGTCCAAACACCGCCCAGCCCGCTCACAAGTCCAGCACCGCGCTGAGCGCCATCCCAACGCGGTCCATCACATCCGGGGCGAGGATCGCGACCCGCTGCTCGAACCGTTGCGGCTCACCGATCGACAGAGCCATGCATCGCGCATAACCCAGACCGTCACCGAGCGAGACCGTCAGAAGTCCGACCGAGGTGAACGACGGTGGGACTTCGGTGACATCGACGATGACGTGAATGCCGGAGATGTTCAGGATCTCGGTGGACACGACAAGTACGCGCGCCGAGCGTGTGGTGGACTCATAAGTCCAGACCTCGCCGCGCTGCATATGTCAATCCTCGGTCAGGCCAATTCCGGTACGCGCAGGTGAGCCAATGCGAGGTCGAATTCCCCTACCTCGACGATTTCTGCGCCGATGTCGCGCGCAGCCGAACTGCGGAGGCTGTTCGCGGCGGTGCGGCTCGCCTCCATCGTTTCACGACTGTCCCATGCCGTTGCGGTGACGCAGCGACCGTTATTGCGGTCGATGAACATACTTGCGCTGCAGAACCCTTCCATGCGTTCGCATTCGGGCAGCACGCCGAATCGGAATATGTCCACGGCGCGTTCGAGCACGCTCGGGCTGCACTGCAACCACGTGCAGCGTGTGCTCGTCGAATTGTTCGTGCGGTGCTCACGGTGGATGACGGCGATTTCCCAGTTCTCGACGTCTGTGATGCTGCCGCCCAACGCCTCCGTGGCGTTCTCGCGCATGTCGCGGGCACGCATCTCGCTCGCGAGCATCTCGCGTTCGGTCACCCAAGAACTGGTCACGATGCATGCGCCGGTGTTGCGGTCGACAAGGAGGGACAATCCCGCGCAGCCGTTCATGCGGAGCAGTGCTGGCATGACCGATTCGCGGACGTAGTCGATTCCCTCATCGATCGAAGATGGCTCGGCTTGAATTCTGGTGGAACGTGCGAACACTTCGATCTCCTGTTCGCCTCAGGGTGGCGCCCTCGGCGCCTCCGGATACATCCACGATTCTCGGGTTTGCGTCGGACCGCAAGGGTCGGGCGGCGGTACCGTCGACCTATGTCAGGGGCGACGAAGCAGACGGTCGGAACCATCGCGCAGCTGTGGCGATACCCGGTGAAGTCAATGGGCGGCGAACAGCTTTCGACGTCGTTTGTGGACACCCGCGCGTTTCATGCCGATCGCATGTGGGCGGTCCGGGATCTCGAACTCAATGCGGTGACCACGGCCCGGCGGCTTCCGATGCTGCTCGGCTGTTCGGCACGTTTCGTCGAGGAGCCCGCGATCGGAGTCGGTCCCGGCGATGTCGCGCATGTGGTCGTGACGTTTCCGGATGGATCGGAGATCGTCAGCACCGACGGCGACCGGATGAACGGCGCGCTCACCGAGCTGTGTGGGAAAAGCGTTGCGCTCGTTCCTCTTCCGCCGCTACGGGACAAGTCGGCGTACCGCGGGGTGATGGCCAGCAAGAAAGACATTCGACACCAGTTCGCGCTCAGCTCCGACGATCCGTTGCCCGATCTGTCGATGTTCCCGCTCCGCAAGCTCGCCGAGTTGGCGGTCTACGCAACTCCC
>JAJFUQ010000230.1 GCA_021372355.1 Nocardiaceae bacterium
TTGCCGACGCCGGCCGGACCGCCGCCCACCGACGTGCCCATGTAACACGCGATGAGTCCGGCGGTCAGCCCGAACAACGTCGCCTTCACCAGGGAGACGACGACATCGGTGACACCGGTAATCAAGGTCATGCCCGCGACGAATGCGCCGGGGGTGACGTGCTGGAAGTAGACGGAGAAGACGAACCCTCCCGCCAGACCCACGAGGATGACCAGCGACGATAGAAGCAACGCCACGGTCGTCGCCGCGAGGACACGCGGCACTACGAGCGTCTGAATCGGATTGATCCCCATCACGCGTAGGGCATCGAGCTCGTCGCGAATCGTGCGTGCGCCCAGGTCCGCGCACATCGCGGTCGCACCGGCGCCGGCCACGACGAGAACGGTCACGATCGGACCGGTCTGGTTGACGGTGCCGAGTGATGCACCCGTTCCTGAGAAGTCGGCTGCACCGAACTCGACGAGGAGCACGTTGAACGTGAACACCGTGAGCACCGTGAACGGGATCGACAGCATCAGGGTCGGCACTAGCGAAACCCGCGCCACGAACCAGGTCTGTAGCAGGTACTCGCGCCATGCGAACGGCCATCGGAACATGCAGACGAATGTGTCGAGCGCCATCGCGAAGAAGCCGCCGAGCCCCCGCAGAGGTTTCGTGGCAACGCCGAGGGTGTCCATCACGACGTCCGGATGGACGCGCGGCCGACCCGACTTAACGGATCGCACCGCCTCACACGCCGCTTGTAGACCGATTCCAAAGGTCGCTCCTTCGCGAGGTGTGGTGAGTCACGCTTGCCGCAAGGCCGTGACCTAGCTCACTGAATGAACCGAAGTTAACTTAAAAACTGTATCCCAGCAAGCGCGGTTCGGCGATGCGGCAGTCAGGCAGTACCTTGACGGTTGCGACATTTTCCAGTTACGGACTGGGCTGGCGCGCAGCACTTTTCGCCCCTGGCGAGTCGTTTAAGAAGGGATGGAAGTTGCCGCGCCCGTTGCCCCTGATGATTCCGTATTGCAGCATAAGTACGCCGTTCCCCCAGGGCGGAGCCACGGCGCGCAATCGCAGCATGCATTCGGAAGCCACAGTTAACAAGCAAAAGATGCCGCCGTTTCGCCGGCTTGGGGCTACCATCTGGAAACGGTTGGCGAAATCGGAGGTCAAAACATAATGACAGCAAGCGAAATCGCGCCGGAAGCCACTTCGGCTGCAGAGGAGAGGATTTCCATCGCAGTCACTGGGGCGCGCGAAGCCTTCGCGAGCGGTCTCACTCGCGACGTGCGGTGGCGCAAGCAGCAGTTATTAGCCCTTCACAAACTCGTAACCGACAACGAGCAGGCCATTGCCGCCGCACTCGCCCACGATCTCGGTCGCGCGCCGTTCG
The DNA here is from genome assembly GCA_021372355.1 of Nocardiaceae bacterium. Classification (GTDB taxonomy): domain Bacteria; phylum Actinomycetota; class Actinomycetes; order Mycobacteriales; family Mycobacteriaceae; genus Smaragdicoccus. Next base: position 1,382 of record JAJFUQ010000230.1, read on the forward strand.
AAGCCTGGCTCGCCGATGTCGCGAGCGTCTCCGCCGAGGCCAGCGATGCCGCCAAGAACCTGACCAAGTGGGCGCGCCGCAGATACCGGCGCCTCGAGGTTTCGCAACTACCCGGCCGCGGTTGGGTTGAATACGAGCCATATGGCACCGTGCTCATCATCGGCGCGTGGAACTTCCCGTTCGCACTGACCCTCGGGCCTGCGGTGGGCGCCATCGCCGCCGGCAACTCGGTCGTCCTCAAGCCCTCCGAGTTGGCGCAGGCCTCATCGACCCTGATGGCCGAACTCGTTCCGCGTTATCTGGATCCGCGCGCGATCGCCGTCGTGGAGGGCGATGGAGGGGTCAGCCAAGAGCTCATCGAACACGAATGCGGTTGCCGCCACGGCCGGCGACGTGGTGATCGGTGGTTGCCCATCGTCTCCGTTGGAAACCTCGACGACGCGATACAGTTCGTCAACGCACGTGCGACACCGACCGCTCAGTGTTGCGCGATCGGCGTTGTCACCGTTATTCCGTCCAAGGCTCTGCTACCTCAGATCTGCGAAAGAACCGCAGAACCGGCAAACGAAACGAACGAAAGGGTGATGGATGGCAGTCTTTACCGACGAGAACGAGGTGTACACATATCTGGGAGGCATCTTCCAGAGGGCTATGGAACAGGATGCCCTGGCCAGCAAGCTCGCGCAATCGGGTGTGGTACTGCGGATTCACTACACCGACCCCGACGCGAAGATCACCGTGGACATGCCCAACAAGGTCGTGGAGACCGGTCCGGACAGTACCGTGACCCCCAACGTGGAGCTGTTCATGACTGCCGACACCGGTAACCGTTTCTGGCTCGGGAAGGTTAATCTGACGATGGCCATGGCGAGGGGCACGGTTCGCGCGAAGGGGCCCGTGCCGAAATTGATCAAGTTGATCCCGCAAGCCAAGAATCTGTTCCCGGAGTACAGGTCGATGCTCGACGCTGCTAACAGGCAGGACCTCATCGACGCTTGATGCGGCGCTGAAGCAGTACCACTTCCGGGCCCACGCTTGCGATGTGTTGGGCCCCAAGCAAATCACTGAGAAGAATCGACGTAAGGAGTTCGGCAGATGAAGACACGCGCCGCAGTTCTGTGGGGCTTGGGTGAGAAATGGGAGGTCGAGGACGTCGACCTCGATCCGCCCGAAGCCGGTGAGGTACTCGTACAACTGGCGGCGACCGGACTGTGCCATTCCGATGAGCACCTCGTCACAGGGGATCTCCCCTTCCCACTGCCGGTTGTCGGCGGTCACGAGGGCGCCGGCACGGTGATCGAAGTCGGTGCGGGTGTAGACGACATAGCCGAAGGCGACTCGGTCATCCTCACCTTCCTGCCTGCCTGCGGCGCGTGCTCCTACTGTGCGCGTGGCATGGGGAACCTCTGTGAAGTGGGTGCGGCGGTCATGATGGGCCCGCAGATCGACGGCACCTACAGATTCCACGCGCGCGGCGAAGACGTGGGCCAGATGTGCCTGCTCGGCACGTTCTCCGAGTACACCGTGGTTCCAAGGTCGTCGGTCGTCAAGATCGACCAGGGCACCCCCTTGGACAAGGCGGCCTTGATCGGATGCGGCGTCACAACGGGATACGGTTCGGCGGTGCGAACGGGCGAGGTGCACGCGGGCGATACGGTCGTGGTCGTCGGTGCCGGGGGCATCGGCATGAACGCCATCCAGGGTGCCCGGATCGCCGGTGCTCTCACGATCGTGGCGGTCGATCCGGTCGAATTCAAACGACAGCAAGCGACGACGTTCGGCGCGACGCATACCGCGGCGTCGATGAACGACGCGTGGGAACTCGTGAGCGATCGGACGAGGGGCAAACTCGCGGACGTGTGCGTGCTCACAACGGACGTCGCTGAAGCCGCCTATATCAGTGAGGCGTTGGCTCTCGTGGGCAAGCGCGGACGTGTCGTCGTGACCGCCATCGGGCATCCCGAGGAAACGTCGATGTCGGGGTCCCTGCTCGAATTGACTCTGTACGAGAAGCAGATTCGAGGCGCTCTGTACGGTTCGTCGAACGCGGCGCACGACATTCCCCGCCTGGTCGAGCTGTACAACTCCGGGTCGCTGAAGTTGGACGAACTGATCACGCGCGAGTACTCACTTGACCAGATAAATCAGGGCTACGACGACATGAGATCGGGCCGCAACATCCGAGGTCTCATCAGGTTCTGACGAGGAGCGCCGTCACCGGCGTAGCGCTGTGCTACATCGTTGGTACACGTACGGTGGCTATCAACCCACCGCCATTGCGCGCGGCGAAATCCAGTCGGTCGCCGATCGCCTCGAGAATCTGCTGGACGATCCACAACCCCAGGCCGGCGGTGCCCCGATGCTCGCCGACGCTGATGTACTTGGTAGTCAACTCACCCTGGCTTTCGAGGGGTATGCCCGGTCCGCGGTCCGCGATGACTATGAGGATGTCGGAGCCGTCGCGAGCGCTCGTTACGCCGACGGGCGCATCGCGACTGTGACGGGCCGCGTTCTCGAGCAGATTGGTGAGAACCCTTCGCAAGCCTTGGGCATCCAACCTGACCATCCCGATCGCGTCGCGCACCGATAGTTGTAGGCGCGGCGAAGCCAGTCCAACTGTGCTCGCGGCAGCCGTGATGACGTCTGCGATGACGACCGGCCGGACTCTACCAACCGCAAACGTGGGTGCCGGCTCGAGGCGACATCCGACAGCGCGTCGATCATGTCGCGAAGGTGCTGAGCGTGGCGGTTCGTCAACTGGACGCTTTCCGCACGGTCTGCTTCGGTCATGCGGGTATTCGAGGTCAGTGCGCTCGTCAAAGCCTCCAACGACGCTATCGGGGTTCGGAATTTGTGCACGAGAACCTGCAATCCGTCCTGTTGCGCTTGGTGCGCCTCGAGCAACCGACGCCGGAGATACCGTTCTTCCTCTGCGACAGCGTGCTCCGCTTCGGCCTCGACCATCGCTCACACGCTCGACCGGCGTTCACGCTCGGCCAGCGATGACAAACCTGCCGTGATGATTGCGGCAAACATCAAATACGCCGCCCACCAACCACTTCGGAACGTCGGCGATTGATCGGTGGGGGCGGGTGCGGAGAACAGCATCGCTACGGCGACGAACCCCGTCCCGAGTAGCACGCCCGCGACGATGGCCTCACCGAAGCTAAGCCGGGCCGCGGAGGCGATGACGACGAGAACCAGTACGGACACCACAGGGCTGTACGCTCCGCCCGTGAGGGCGACGAACGTGAGCGTGAACAGGGAGTCGAAGCCGGTGATCGCCCACCGGTACGGGGTTCGGCGCACCTCCAGCGCGGGATAGGCGAACACGACTCCCGCATAAGCGGTCGCGGCTACCAACAGCACGACGAGGAAGGGGTTCACCTCCGGCCGTTGAGTGGCGCGCAGAACACCGATTGAGAACACCACCGCGATACGTACCCAGATCACCGAACGGGCCAGCTGCCCCCCGTCCCCCTGAACCGTCCAGAGGGTGTGATCTGCTGGCTTCACCGGCCCGTGACCAGCGACGGAGTAGTGTCAGGACCGTGAAGGGCCGTCCGTACGTTGTTGTCATCGTCGACGACCACGAGCGCTTCTCCGAGGGACTGGCGTTGCTGCTGAACAGCCAATGGGGCGAGCGGTTTCACGTAGCCGGCCAGACGACCGACATCGAAGAGGTCGTCGACGTCATAGCCCGTGTCGCTGCCGACATCGCGATAGTAGACCTGTCGATGCCACCGCTCGGTGGAATCGCCGCCATCCGTCAGATAAAAGCGCGCATCCTCAGACGCGTGTTCTGGCGTTGTCTGGAACGGGCAGCCTCGACTTGGCTGCAGAGGCGCTACGCGCCGGAGCCGATGGATTCCTACCCAAGACCGCGCGGCCCGAGGCGCTTGCAGGTCCGTTGTGGACCATCGCCGAAGGCATGCGCGTGGTCGACGCCAAGCTCCTCGATGCACTGTTGGCACGGTCGCGCGAACCCAACGCGACAGTGCGCGAACAATTCAGCGCTCCTGAACTGCGGTTGTGGCGTTTCGTCGCAATGGGTATGGAAACCGGTGATATCGCGCATCGCATGACCGTGTCCGAGCGAACCGCGAAGCGGATGGTCGCGGCGCTTTTAAGCTTAAGGAAACTCGGAGTCACCAATCGCGTTGCCGCCGCAGCGCTGGCTGGTCAATTGAGGTTGCTCGACGATGTCTTCGACGTTGAACGATGGTCCTAGGGAGCTGAAGCGCTACCCGACGGGCGACGTGCGCAGCCAACCTAACAGCACGACCGCGACCAACGTGCGGCGTCGATGGGAGTTCACTCGGTCCCCAAGGCCGAGCTCACGTCTGAAACGGCAAGGAGTTCTGCGCGGTCGACCGGAATACCTTTCATGATCGCCCGCTTGGCGAACATGAAGTCGCGCGGTCGGTTGACGCAGTCGGCGGCGATGAGTTCGCCGGCGCGGAAGTAGAAGCAGCTGAACTCCCGGTGCTGCGACGGATCGCCGCTGACCACGACTTCGTCGTATCCGGTGTTGAGACCGGCGATCTGAAGTTTGAGGTCGTACTGGTCAGACCAGAACCACGGGAGCGCGGCGATGGAACTGTGCTTACCGCAGATGGTCGCCGCGGCGATCTTCGCCTGTTCGCCGGCGCTCGGCACGGATTCCAGGCGAATACGCAATCCGTATCGGGCCATGGTGTGGCTTGTGCAGTCGCCTGCAGCCACGATGTCCCGGTCGCTCGTACAGGCCTGGTCGTCGATGACGATCCCGTTATCGACGGATAAACCTGCGGCTGAAGCGAGTTCGGTGTTCGGTACCACGCCGACACCGACGATCACCACATCCGCGGGAAGTGACTCGCCGCCCGCCAGCACCACTTCCTGCACCACGCCGTCGCCCGAGAAGGCTTCGACGAGAGCCTGTGTCCTGATTTCCACGCCCCCCTCGCGGTGGATGCGCGTGAAGAAAGCCGAAACCTCGGGCGCGGTAACGCGTTCGAGTACTCGGTCCGTTGCTTCCAACACGGTGACCTGCATGCCCAGCGAACTCAGCGAGGCCGCCGTTTCCAATCCGATGTATCCGCCGCCCACGATCACAACCTGACGGCCGGGTACCGCGGCCGCCCGGATCGACTCGACGTCTGTAGCGGTGCGCAGGTAGTGGATTCCGGGAAGATCCGCCCCTGGAATCGGTAGTCGCCGCACCCTCGCACCGACGCACAATGCGAGCTTGGTGTAGTCCACGGTGTCGCCGGTGTTCAGACACACGCGACCGGCGGTCCGATCGATCGAAGCCACGGTCGCGTCTACCAGCTGGATGTTCTGCTTGGCGTAGAAATCGGCGCCGCGGATCAGGAGTTCGTCGAGGCCGCTTTTGCCCGCCAGGTAGGCCTTGGACAGCGGAGGGCGATGGTATGGCAGCTTCCCCTCATCGCCGATCAGCATGACCTCGCCATTCCAGCCTTCGCGACGGAGGTTACCCGCCAGCTGCGCGCCGGCGTGGCTCGCCCCGACGACTACCGCCCGCTCGGACGTCATGCACTCTGCTTGGGAGTGAGGCGTACCATCAGTTTGCTGATACCCCTCACGAAATTCGACTGCACGTACTCGGGCTCGCTGACGACCTCGATGTTTTCGAAGCGAGGGAGCAGTTCCTCCCACAGGATTCGAAGCTGCAACTCGGCGAGCCGGTTGCCCATGCAACGGTGCACGCCGAAGCCGAATGCAATGTGATTGCGCGCGTTGCTCCTATCGATGATCAGCTCGTCGGGCCGTTCGAAGACCCGCTCGTCCCGGTTGCCTGACGCGTACCACATCACGACCTTGTCACCCTTGCGGATGAACTGCCCGTTCAGCATTACGTCTTTCTTCGCGATACGCCGCATGTAGGCGAGCGGGGTCTGCCAGCGGATGATCTCGGAGACCATTCCGGGGATCAGGTCAGGATTGGCCTTGAGCTTCTCGAACTGGTCGGGGTACTCGTTCAGAGCGAGCACTCCCCCGCTCATCGAGTTGCGAGTCGTGTCGTTGCCGCCAACGATGAGCAGCACCAGGTTGCCGAGGAATTCCATCGGGCGGTCGATGAGGTCCTTGGTGTCTTCGTTGCCCTGCAGCATCGTGATGAGGTCGAAGCCGGGCTCTTCGCCGTTGGCCAACCGAGTCGCCTTGTTGTGCCAGAGAGCACTGAGCCCCTTCGCCATGTCCACCATGCCGCGAAAGACCTCATCGTTGTCCGACGGACCGCCGTTGGCCTCCTCCATGGAGGTGGCGAGGTCCGACCATTCGACGAGCTTGTGCCGTCGCTCGTACGGGAAGTCCAGGAGCGTGGCGAGCATGCGAGCGGTCAGCTCGATGGATACGTGCTCCACCCAGTTGAACGGCTGGTCCACCGGCAGATCGTCCAGTACTTCCTGAACGCGCGAACGGATCAGACCCTCCATTTGACGCAGGTTCTTCGGCGCGACGACCCCTTGAACGGACGCGCGCTGAAGGTCGTGGCGCGGCGTGTCCATCGCGATGAACATCGCGATATCCAGAAAACGGGGAGGTGTTCCGATGATGATGAAGGGCTCCGCGGAGAACGCATCGTGGTTCTTGTCGACGGCGATGATGTCCGCGTGGCGAGTCACCGACCAGAACGGACCTAACGGACTCTTGGCCTGATAGTGCACCGGCGCTTCGTTACGCACCCGCTCGAAGTAGGACTGCCAACGACCCTGACGGTAGAGGAACGGGTTGCTCAGGTCGATGTCAACGACGTCGAGGTCTTCGACCGGCGGAATCGGGGCTTCGGTGAAAATCTTCCTGTCGTTGGTTCCGGTAATCCTGCGGCGCGCCTTGTCGTACAGGTGCGCACCGCGTATCTGAAGCTCCAACGGGACGACTGACTGGGCCCTGGTGGTAACCGTGGTAGCGATGCTCATCGGTGTCTCCAATCGTTGGTTTCAGAGCTGGAACTCGGGTAGCTCAACGGTCAGGCCGTCCCACCCCTCGGAGGCGGCCATCTGACACGACAACCGCGACGTCGGTTGACGCTCGGGATTCATCGCGAGCATCTCCTCCTCGTTGGCGCCGCAGAGTCCCACCGTCTCGGACCACTCGGCGGCGACGATCACATGGCACGTCCCGCACGCGGCCTCCCCGCCGCAGTCGCCGTCGATACCGGGAATCGCGTTGTTAACCGCGATCTGCATCAGAGACTGCCCCTCGGTCAGAGGCGCCTCGTGCTTGTCGCCGTCGTGACTGACGAAGGTGACGACTGCCATTGTTAACTCTCCTCGCGTGTGATTCACGTCCCACTGTTGTCGACCTTGGCCGGCATCGCTAGGCTCACAGGAGTCAAAGAGTTGTGTTTTTAGCTCACGCGCAGGGAGGCACGTGAAACTCGACGACTCGGGTATGCCAGCGCTGGCTTTCCTGCAGATGCTGGACAGTGAGGCGCTGGGGCATGACGCCAGCATTGCGCTGCGCAGCATCATGGTTCGCGAGCACGTCACCGAGTCGATGTTGGTGGGGCGCGACGCGCAGGTCCCCTTGCGGTGGTTCAGGGAGGTATATCCCGATTTCGATTGTGATCAGGGAACCCGTCTGGGTTTCGCGTTCGCTGAACACGCCAAACTGACGTCCTTTGGGGCACTCAGTGTTCCCTTGGTCAGCGCGGGCTCGGTAGCCGAGGTTGTCGAGTTGCTTGCTTATCTGC
>JAJFUQ010000018.1 GCA_021372355.1 Nocardiaceae bacterium
ACCGGCGTCGACCAGGCCGCTCAAGAGCGACTCGGGACCGCACCCTGCTGCCTGCATCATCTCCGCCGAGCCGGTGTGCAGAATGCGCAGAGCTTCGTGTGGGTCATCGTTGGTGATCCGAGCAGCAGAACGCATCAGGTCCTGCGCGGCGTTGGAGGCATACCGCTTCTGAAGTGCCTCCACCAGCCAGAAGGTGGACTCCTCGCGCGGGGACAAGTCCTGTGAAGAGAACTCATGCAAGAGGACCTCGCGAGTCGGCGCGATGCCGTCGCGCTCCCAGTACTCCCGTATGAGGGTGAACACTGCACGATTCTGTGGATCTTCAAACAGCGACTCACTCACGCCCATGTCCATGGCCAGCTGAAGCTCCGCAGTGTCGGTGAGCATGGAAATCAGTCCTGTTTCCAGGGAAACCATCGTCGTTTATCCTCGTTCTAGCTGCTTTGTATGATCGGGATCAGTCGTCACCTGTCACGGAGGTGACGACTTTTCTGTTTTCAGAGCTCCCCTCGATGCTCAGCAGCAGCGATGATGGCCGCGTTGTTACGCCGGGCGATGTGCGGGGGCAGGATAACGTCACCGCCGCGCTTGGTGGCCTCCTGCTGGCCGGCGATCCACGCCTCGACGTCGTCGCGCCGGTAAACTACGCGCCTTTTCCCCAGGGTGAACGATTCCGGACCTTCTCCCTCATGCCGCCACCATCGGAGAGTCCCCTCCGGGATCCCGGTCTTCTGGCTAGTGACCTTGGTCGACCAGTAATCACTCATTCGCTCATCTCCCAACGGCAAATCACGGTGCGTGTGCACCCATGTACACATGAAGTGATACCACACGTGTTGTGTGTGTAGTCAACTACGAGCTGTGTCAGAATGTGGCTATGGCAGACATCGTTGGCACCGTTGGGCCGGAAGAGGCGGATGAAACCTTCGCCACCAACATGCGGTACTTGCGAGAGCAGGCGCCCTTGAGCATCGCGGCGTTCGTCCGTTGCTTGAAGGAGCAAGGCTGGGAGACGCACGCCACCACGATTACGAGGATCGAGAAGGGTGAGCAGCGCCCTCGCGTCGGCGAAGCGAAGGCAATAGCCGCTGTCTTCGGCTTGACCCTTGACGAAATGATCACCTCAGTCGGTCCCCAGATCGCTGGCATACAGCGGGAAGTCAGCAGCTTTATAGACGCGGCGGAGGCAGCACTGGAGGCCGGACAGAAGCTCATGAGGCCCGAAATTCTCGACCTCGTGGGCGAGGTCAGGAACGAGGAGTTCAGGCAGCTCGGTCAGCAGTTCATCTGGCTAGAGTCCATCGTCGCTCAGCTCGGCTCGGTGCTGCACAAAGGCGAGGGCAAGGCCCTCTCTGATGAGCTGACGCGGCTTGGCGTCCGATAAATGACCCGAATCCCTGACGTAAGTGAATCATCTGAGGAAAGTGAAGAAATGGCTGGTCAGAACTCGAATCTGAATTCCTCAGGGCCGTCACGCGAAGACATGAAGAAGGCAGACAAGAAGGCCCCTCGAAGCGTCCGGTCGGGCGTGCAAGATCTGTGGTTCAACGGAAAGAAGCTGCCCACTAAGCAGCACGGAAAAGGCAGCCGCTGGCGTGCGGTGTACGTCGATCTCACCGGCCAGCAGCACACCAAGGCTTTCAGAATCAAGGCCGATGCCGAAGCGTGGCTGAACAAGCAGATGGCCTCCGTGGAGTCGGGCATTCATATTCCACCTCGCGATGCTGCCCGGACTGTCGAGCAGTGGTGCGACGAGTGGAAGCTCAGCTACAGCCGACACCGTGACAGCACTGTCGATCTTGCCGCTGCTCACATCAAGCACATCGTCGGCGAGTTCGGGCCTCTGCCGTTGCAGGCGATTAGGCCAACGATGGTCAAGAGTTGGCTGGCCAAGCTGAAGAAGAACGGACTCGCCGACTCGTATGTCTACACCCTACACAGCAGGCTCTCTCAGATTCTCGCCGACGCTGTTCACGATGGCTTGCTAGCTCGTAACCCATGCTCACGAAGGACGTCGCCAGGGCAGCCGAAGCAGAAGCCCTACGTTGCGACCGAGGAGCAGGTTTGGGCGATTCACGACGCGATGCCCGAGCATATGCGCTCAGCGATCCTTCTCGGTGCATTCTCTGGCTTGCGTACAGGCGAGGCGGTGGCGCTGCGACTCTCAGACGTTGACTTCATGCGCGGCGTTATTCACCCCAAGATTCAGGAGCAGCGCAGCAAGAAGGCCACAGGGGACCGGCCAGTCAAGACCGAGAGCAGCGATGCGCCCATTCCCGTGCCGACTGAGCTGACGTTGATGCTCAGTGCCTGTGTCGAGAAGTTCCGAGGCGAGACCGTGGTGGCCAACATCCTCGGCGAGCCTGTGAATCGGCAGCAGCTTGAGTACCACGTTCGATCTGTCCGCAAGCAGGTCAAAGGACTGCCCGAAACGTTCGTCTTCCACGACCTGAGGCACTTCTACGCCTCGATGCTCATCGAGCAGGGTCTCGACCTCAAGACGGTGCAGGAGCGCATGAGGCACGGCAGCCTCATGACCACGACGAAGTACTACACCCACCTCATGCCCAACGCTGACGAGCGCACTCGTAGGGCAGTTGGCAAGGTGCTCAGGAAGCGACTTGAACCTTCTGCATATGATCTGCATACTGCGACCTCGGAAACGGGCAGCAACTAGCGCTGGTGGCCGATAAACGCCAGGTCAGCGAGGCTAATTCAGCCCCGCATACGAATGCAGTCCGCTCACCACCATGTTGATGATGAACAGGTTGAACATCATTCCGACGAAGCCGGCGACGTTGATCCAAGCCGCCTTGGTGTCCCGCCAACCGGACGTCGCACGAGCGTGCAAGTACGCCGCGTAGACGACCCAGGTGATGAACGAAACCGTCTCCTTGGGGTCCCATCCCCAGAAACGGCCCCACGCAGCTTCCGCCCAGATCGCGCCGAGGATGACGCCGGCACCGAAGATCGGGAATCCGATGATGCTGGTGCGGTACGCCAGGCGGTCGAGCGTTTCCGCGTCCGGCAGACGGCGGGTGATCGCTTCGATGCCCTTGCGGTCACCATGGGTACGCAGCAGGAACAGCAGGCTGCAGACACCCGCGACCATGAAGACACCGGCACCCGTGCTGACCACCGTGACGTGAATCGGCAGCCAGTACGAGCGCAGTGCCGGAACCACCGGCGCCGCGTCCGCGTACAGGATCGTGCCCGCGAGGAACATCAGGATGACGACCGGGACCAGCAGGAACGCCCACATCTGCCGGTACTTCTCACCGCGCAGGAAGATCATTCCGACGACCATCGCAGCGGCACACGCCATCGTGACGAACTCGTACATGTTGCCGAGCGGGAAGCGGTGCGTGGCGAATCCGCGAAGTACGATGGCGCCGAGGTGGGCGCCGATCCCGACGATGAGAACCGACGCACCCATGTTGCCGAGACGCTCACCAAGCGGCTTCTTCGGAACGGTCTCGATGCGACCCGGCCCCGACGGCGCACCGACCGTCACGAGCGTTCGCGCGGTGGCTGTCGTACGCGTGAGCGCAAAATTCGCCACGAACAAGAAGAATGCGAGCACGTAGACGGCGAAGGCCGACTGGAATGCCAGGTTCGCGTACCCCGCCAGTGACTCGTTGACGTTCTCCGTCACCGTTTGGTCCCCCTCACAATCCCTCGAGCAGGCGCTTCGGCAACCGCTCGAATTCCGGCCCCCAGCCAGCACCGTCCGTGCGGGCGAGGCCACCGATCTCCACCACCGTAGGCCCACCCTCGGCGCCAGGGTAAACCCGCACCCACAAGCGGCGACGCTTGATGAGCAAGGAACCGAGCAACCCGGTCATGAGGATGAGCGCGCAGACGAGAACCCACGCCTGCGACGGGTCATGCGACACCTGGAGGTTGACGAATTCCTTCGCCCCGTCGAAACGCACGATCGAACCATCGGAAAGCGTCGCGGTCTCGCCCGGCCGCAGGTTGACCCGCGCCTGCTTGACGAGTCGGCCGTCGTCGATGAGCGTGCGATCGAGTGTGAACAGGCCCTGGGGGCGACCAGTGTCCAGTCCGGTGTCGCCCAGGTAGATGTCGACAGCCACAGCGGGGCTGATCATCGCGGGGTAACCGGACGACAGGATCTTGCCGTCGAAGACGGCAGACGGCGCGAACAGGCCCTCCACGGCGATCTGGTGCTTACGTCGCTCGAAGTCGTTCGGGTACATGCCGCCCGGCGGGTCGAAACGGTGCACGCCGCTCGAGAGGAACGTGGTCGCGCTCTCCGGCATCCACTGCAACGTCTCAGTCCGCGTCTGACCGTTCGGGTAGATGACGGTGAACGTCGGCGCGAAACCATGTCCCTGCAGGTAGACCCGGTCGCCGGCGACGCGCAGCGGGTGGTTGACCTGAAGTGTGTCCGGCCGCCATGTTCCGGTCGTGAGGTCGTCCCCCTGCTGGTACCGGATCTTCGCGGTGAACATCTCGGCCTGACCGTTTTCGAGGTAGTCAGCCTTGAACGAGTCGACCGTGATGCAGATCGGGGTCAGACCGGTGCCATCGACGAGATTGCCGGCACGGAACGTGTCGAACGCGGCAGGCGCGGTCGAGCAGACGCCGGGGCCCCCATCGGCGATGACGATGACGTTGCCCTCGTAATAGAGCATTTTGCCGGCCGCGATCGCGGCGAGCAGACCGACGAGCGCGAAGTGGAACAGCAGGTTCCCGAGTTCGTGCAGGTACCCCTTCTCCGCGCTGACCGTCACCTCACCCGCATGCGCCGCACGATCGGCGTCGCGATGGATCGCGGTGCGCCACCCGCGCAGCCGCTTGGCCGCGGTTTCCGCGACCTGTTCCGGCGTCGCGGTGACCGTCGTCTCGAAGTGCTTGGGCAGACGAGAGAGGTTTCGCGGTGCCGCGACCAGCGGCGCGCGAAGCGTCTTCGCCTGGTCCAACGCCCGCGGAAGAATGCACCCGATCAGCGAGATGAACAGCAGCGCATAGACACTCGTGAACCAGAAGCTGCCGAACACGTCGAACAACTGGAGTCGGTCCATCCACGGGCCGAGCGTCGGGCTGTTGGCGAGATATTCGTCGACCTTCTGCCGGTTGAGAGATCGCTGCGGGAGCACAGCTCCCGGGATCGCACCGAGGGCCAGAAGGAACAGCAACGCGAGCGCGGTCCGCATACTCGTGAGTCCGCGCCAGGTGTTCCGCACCAAAGCCCACGCCCGCTGCCACGCTGGCGGAGGGCTCACCGGTGGACCTGCCATGCTCTGTCGCTCTACTAGATCGGTCATATCGGCAGCGTCGCGTTCGATACGAACACGTCCCGAATCCAACTCACGAAGAGTCCCCACATTCCGGTCAGGAGCGCGATACCCACCGCTACGAGGGTCACCCCGCCGATGATCTGAATTGTGCGGGCATGGCGTCGAAGCCACCCCACGCCTCGAAGCGCTCGGCTCGAACCAAGGGCCAACAGCACGAACGGAAGTCCGAGGCCCAGGCAGTACGCGATGATCAAGAAGGTGCCACGGGTGGCGCTCGTGCCCTCGGTACTCGTGGCGACGGACAGCACGCCGGCCAACGTCGGTCCGATGCACGGCGTCCAGCCGAGTGCGAAAACCGCTCCGAGAAGCGGTGCCCCCACGATGCTCGTGAGCCATCGCGGAGTGAATCGAACGTCGCGCTGCATCATCGGGATAAGTCCCAGGAAGACCAAGCCCATAACGATCGTGACGACGCCGCCGATCCGCTGCAAGACGTCGTTGTTGATCGTCAACGCCGTCGTCAGGCCGAAGACGGCGACGGTGGCCAGCACGAAGACGGTCGTGAAGCCGAGGACGAAGAGGCCGGCGGCACCGGCCACGCGCCACCGTCCTGGCTTGCTTGCCGGTGTCTCGCCAACCAACCCGGCGAGATACGACAGGTAACCGGGCACCAGCGGGACAACACACGGCGACGCGAACGAGACGAGCCCCGCGAGAGCGCACGCGCCGAGCGCGAGGAGCAGTGGGCCCGTCGACGCGATCGAGCTGAAGGTGTCGCCGACGTTCACTCCTTGGCCAGCCTCTGCACAACCGGCTGCAGATCCTCGACAGTCAAGGCCTTGAGGTAGACCGCGGCGACGCGATGCTGACGATCCAGAACAAGGGTCACCGGGATGACGCTCGCCGGAAAATGTGCGCCGAATGCGATGACAGTCCGCATTGCGGGGTCCCAGATCGACGGGTAGCCGACCTTGCGATCGACGACAAAGTCCTGTGCCTTGTCCTTCTGCGGATCACGAACGTTGACGCCGAGGAACGCGACGCCCGAGTCTTTCGTGGCGTCGTAGACCTTTTCGAGCTGGTCCGCTTCCCCTCGGCACGGGCCGCACCACTGACCCCACAGGTTGAGGACGACGACCTTGCCGTCGAAATCGTCGAGCGACAGCGTCTTGCCGTCGTTCATGAGGTCCGGTCCGGCGAGCTTGCCGATCGTTCCGCGCGTGGCGGGCGGGTCGTAGAAGATCTCCGTCTTGCCGCCGGGCGAAACGAAGTCGAACGTACCCGCGCCGGCGGTCACCGCATCTTTGCCGGCGCAGGCAGTCAGCCCGAAAAGGGCCGTGAGCAGCACCGCGAGGAAGACCCGCGGCCGCATCCGGATTGGGCTCAGCCCAACTGTCATGCGCCCGTCTTTCGCGGGTCCGAGGTTCCGGCGGGCTCGGAGTAAACGATGTCGACGAGTTCGTCGCCGACGAACACCAACGACGTCAGCGACGCGAGCGAGCACTGGCGCTTGCGCGGGTCGTGCCACAGACGCTTGCCCTCCGAGGACAGGCGTGCCGTCCACACCGGAAGCTGGTGCGAAACCAGGACGACCTCATGCCCGGCACCCGCCAGACGGGCCTTCTCGATCGCGCCCGCCATCCGCACCGCGATCTCGCTGAACGGCTCGCCCCACGACGGCTTGAAGGGGTTGCGCAGGCGCCACCAGTACCGCGGGTTGCGCAGCGCGCCGTCGCCGGCCGCGACCTTGAGGCCCTCGAAGCTGTTGGCGGCTTCGATGAGGTCGGCGTCGGTGTTGATCGACAGTCCGTGCTCGGCAGCCACCGGAGCTGCGGTCTCCTGCGCACGCTGCAGTGGCGACGCGACGATCAGCCGAACGTCGTGACCAGCGAGCGCCGCACCGACCTTTGCGGCCTGCTCGTGGCCGAGTTGCGACAGCCCGAAGTTCGGCAGGCGTCCGTACAGAACACCGGTCGGGTTGTGCACCTCACCGTGCCGCAGCAAGTGAACGATCGTGCGCGACTTGTCGGACTGGTCCGACAGCGCGTTGTCGATGCGCGGCGGGTGCGGGGCTACGGGCTTCATTGGCGCTCCTGCATTGTCTGAACGTCTTAAGGCTTGGCGGGCGGGACAGCTGCCGCGGCGGCCCGGGCAGCCTGCGGCATGGCCGCAGCGATGATCTCGAAGGCGCGATCGTCGAGCGCCGCCGACACGAACCATGATTCGTAGGCGCTCGGCGGCGCGTACACACCATGATCGAGCAGCGCGTGGAAGTACGCCGGGAAACGCCACGTCTCGCTGGCCTGCGCGGACGCATAGTCAGTGACGGGCGAATCGGCGAAGAACACGCTCACCATGTTGCCTGCGAACTGCACCTGGTGGCCAACTCCGGCAGCCTCGAGTGATTCACCCATCAGTTTTCCGAGCAGCGCAGCGTTGCGATCAAGCGCTGCGTAGACGTTCGCATCCGCGGCGTGCAGCGTCGCCAGGCCCGCGGCGACCGCGACTGGGTTTCCGGAGAGCGTTCCGGCTTGGTAGACGGGCCCCTGCGGAGCGAGTCGCGCCATCACCTCCGCGCGGCCACCGAATGCCGCGGCCGGGAGACCACCGCTCATGACCTTGCCGAATGTGAAGAGATCGGCGTCGACCGGGTCAACGCCGTAGTACCCGGCGGCGCTCACGCGGAAGCCGGTCATGACTTCGTCCGAGATGAGCAACGCTCCGTTCTTCGCGGTGATCGCGCGCAGTCCCGCGTTGAACCCCGGGCCGGGCGGGACGACACCCATGTTGCCGGGCGCGGCCTCGGTGATGACGCATGCGATCTCGTCCGGATTCGCGGCGAAAGCGGCTTCGACAGCCGCGAGGTCGTTGTACGGGAGAACGATGGTGTCCGCCGCGGAGGCGCCCGTAACGCCCGGAGAGGTGGGCAGACCGAACGTCGCCACACCCGAACCCGCTTGAGCGAGAAGGGCATCGGAGTGTCCGTGGTAGCAGCCGGCGAACTTGATGATCTTGGCCCGACCGGTGAAGCCGCGCGCCAGACGGATGGCGCTCATCGTGGCCTCGGTACCCGAGTTCACGAGGCGGACTCGCTCGACCGGAGCCACACGGCGCGCGATCTCCTCGGCCAACACGATCTCGGCTTCGGTCGGCGCACCGAACGACAGGCCACCGACCGCGGCCTTCTGCACGGCTTCGACGACTGCCGGGTGTGCGTGCCCGAGGATCATCGGACCCCACGAGCACACCAGGTCGACGAGGTCGTTCCCATCGGCATCGGTCAGTGTGTAGCCGGACGCCTTCGCGATGAAGCGAGGCGTACCGCCGACTGCCGCGAAGGCGCGAACCGGCGAGTTGACGCCGCCCGGGATGATGCCGTTCGCGCGGGCGAACAGTTCTGCGGATCTCTGGGTGCTCGGTGCCACGGTTCTCCAGTGTTCCAGACGCCCGGACGTGGACTGTCGGCCGTGGTGCAATCGGGAGATGAAGCTGCCACCCCCACGCATCGCACAGGCCGCGACTTCCGTTCGGAACAGAGTTCTGAAGTTCACCCGCGCGGTCGTTCCACCGGGCGCCGCGGTGTTGGAGATGGTCCAAGGCGCCTGGAACGCCCAGGCCCTGTACGCCGCCGCGAAGCTTGGTATCTCGGACGTGCTCGCCGACGGCCCGAAGTCCGCTCGCGACGTTGCCGAGACGATCGGCGCGGACGCCGACGGAGTCGCACGGCTCATGCGGCACCTGACGACCATGGGGCTCTACAAAACGACTGGTGCCGACACATTTCGCCTGACGCCGATGGGTGACGTCCTACGCACCGGTACGCCGGGTTCGATGCGCGACATGGTCCTGTGGGTCGGCGCTCCCGAGCATCGCGACGACTGGGACGAGCTCCCCTACTCCGTCATGACCGGCAAGACCGGCGTCTCGCGAATCCGTGGGAAGGGCCTTTTCGAATACTTTGACGACAATCCCCAGCTGTCCGAGACGTTCAACGGTGCAATGACCTCGGTGTCCTCCTTGGTCGACGACGCGGTGCTCGCGGCCTACGACTTCTCGGGTCTCGGGACGATCGCCGACATCGGCGGAGGACACGGCAGCTTCCTGTCCGACATCGTCTCGAGAACGCCGGGCACGCGCGGCATCCTTTTCGATCTCCCGTCGGTCGTGGCCGGGAACGTCTTCGCCGAGCGCGGCCTGGCCGACCGCTGTGCGGCCATCGGCGGCTCGTTCTTCGAGTCGATCCCCGCCGGCGCCGACTGTTACGTGCTGCGGATCGTCATTCACGACTGGGCCGAGGAGGAGTGCTTGACGATCCTCGGCAACGTTCGGCAAGCCATCAAACCGGGCGGACGACTGCTCCTCGTCGAACTCGTCCTGCCCGACGATCCATCGACGCCGCACCCGGGAACGCTGACCGACCTCGAGATGCTGGTGTCCGTCGGCGGCCGCGAGCGCACTCGGGCGGGCTATGCCGAATTGTTGGCCAAGGCGGGGTTCGAGCTCACGCGGGTGGTTCCGACGGCGTCGCCGATGTCGGTCGTGGAGGCCAAGCCGGTCTAATCGGTCTCGTTTTTGTCGGCGATTCGGCGTGCCAGTGCCTGCCCGGCCGGAAGCTGCGCCACCAAAGCGCGCAACACCGGCATGGCGGCTGCGACCTGATCGTCGCGCACAACAAAGGCCAGGGCCTGATACAGGTTCTGCTCGATCTGACCCACGGTTCGCGCCGCGTCGACGCCTGCCGAGCTGAGCGACAGGACAGTGGTGCGCCGATCGGACCCGACCGTCGACTCCACCAGGCCCTTCTGGGTGAGCGTGCTCATCAGTCTGCTCGGGCTGCCCCCTTCACAGACCAGGCGCTGCCCGATCTCTCGCACGGTCAACGGCCCCGTTGCGTCACGCAGAACGGCGATCGCCTCGGCTTGTGACGGGGTCAGATCGTGGGGCTTGAGCGCCGCTGCAAGTGCTCGTTGACCTTCGCGCTGAGCCGCAAGGACGAGGTAGCGGAATTCCTCAAACGAGTCCACGGCCACAAGTTCACCATATAGCCATTGCGTGACACGTCATGTATTCTCATGACGTGTCACGCAATGTGCCGCGGTCTATCCGAAGGAAGTCGCCATGTCGACCACCACGCTCGTCACCGTCCCCTGCTTCTCCGGCGCCCCATGGGACGAGCAACAGCTCGCTCCACTCCAGGCCGCCTACCCGGTGCGCACCATGCGACTGCCCGAAGGACTCGACGACGTCGAGCGATACGCAGATTTCGTCGCCACTCAAGTCGCAGACCTCGATGACTACGTGCTCGTCGGCGATTCCTTCGGCGCCGTCATCAGCCTCACCGTCGCGCTTCGGCAGCCCACGGGGCTTCGTGGACTGGTGCTCTCGGGCGGATTTGCCGCCAACCCGCTGCCACGCTGGAAGAACACTGCCGGTCGCGCGGCGCGGTACGTTCGCGGAGCGGCCTACCGCAACGGCACGCTGCGGTACCACGCCAGCACCCTCGCCTCGAAGTACGACCGGGATGCCGAAGTTCCGCACACCGCGAAGGACTACCGGCAGCTGTTTGTGGAGAACACCCCGGCGGAGTCTTACAACGCGCGAGTCGCGAGCGTCATCTCCTTCGACGTGCGGGATCAGCTCGGAAAGGTCAACGTGCCGACGCTGCTCATCACCCCGGAAGACGACCAGCTCGTTGGGGAGCATGCTGCCCACGAGTTACGTGAAGGACTACCGAATGCCCGCGAGGTCGTGCTCGCCCGGACCGGGCACATGTTCCGCTTCACGCACCCGAATCTCTACGGCAAGACCATCCTCGAGTTCTTCGAAGGGCTCGTTTAGCAACGGCAGAAATAGCCCTGTTTATCAGCGAGATCCGGCAGCGTCGATCGCTAACACAGCAGCCATGGCTAACTTGCAGCATTTGTCCGAATTCGTCGCGCGACACGGAATCGGCACACTCGTTCTGACAACCTCATCACAAACCGCGGCGGACCCTAGACCTTTGCTTTTAGGGTTGGCACATGACAACCCTGGGTTCAGAACTTCGCAAAGCCCTCGACGGCTACTGGCACGCTGAACGCGAGAAGGCACGAGTCGATTTGAATCGACCGGAGTTCACGCCGCGCTACATCGCGGACCTCGGCGAAGCACGCAAGGCCGTGCTCGCCCAGATGCAGCTCCTGGCGAGCGAAGGCTACGCCGCACACGGCTTCACCGAGGCCCAAGGCGGCGACGGTCAGATCGGCCGGGCTGTGGTCAGCATCGAGTTCCTCGCCATGAGCGACCTCTCGCTCATGGTCAAGGCCGGCGTTCAGTGGGGCCTCTTCGGTGGCGCCGTCGCGAATCTCGGCACTGCACCACACCACGAGAAGTACTGCCGCCCGCTCATCAACCTGGATCTGCTCGGCTGCTTCGCCATGACCGAGACCGGTCACGGAAGCGATGTCCAGCACCTCGAGACGACGGCGACGTACGACCCGGCGACGAAGGAATTCGTCATCAACTCGCCGACGCCTTCATCGCGCAAGGACTACATCGGTGGCGCGGCTCAGCACGCCAAGGTCGCCGCGGTCTTCGCCCAGCTGATCACCGGCGACGAGAGCCACGGTGTGCACTGCTTCGTCGTCCCGATCCGGGACAACAAGGGCAAGGACCTGCCGGGAGTCACGACGTCCGACTGCGGCTACAAGGGCGGTCTCACCGGCGTCGACAACGGTCGGATCATGTTCGACAACGTCCGCGTCCCCCGCGAGAACCTGCTCAACCGCTACGGCGACGTCGCCGAGGACGGGACCTACTCGTCGCCGATCGACAGCTCGAACCGCCGCTTCTTCACGATGATCGGCACGCTCGTCCGTGGCCGCATCACCGTCGGTGGCTGTGCCGCTGCGGCAACCCGCGTCGCACTCACCATCGCCGGGCGGTACGCGCTCACGCGCCGCCAGTTCAGCCGCCCGGATGGCGGCGAGGTCCTGCTCATGGATTACCTCGTCCACCAGCGGCGACTGTTGCCCCTGATGGCCCGGGCCTACGCCTACGGCTTTGCACAGAACGAACTCGTGCGGAAGATGCAGAAGGTCCAGACCGCGGAGAATCCGGACCAGCAGGAGCAGCGCGAACTCGAGAGCCAGGCAGCGGGTCTCAAGGTCGCCCAGACCGCTTTCGCGACGCGGGCGATCCAGGAATGCCGCGAGGCGTGCGGTGGCGCGGGCTACCTGACCGAAAACCGCCTCGTCCAGCTCAAGGACGACACCGACGTCTTCACGACGTTCGAAGGTGACAACCAGATCCTCACCCAGCTCGTCGCGAAGGAACTCCTCACCGGCTTCGCTGAGGAAGTTCGCGGGATGAGCCCATGGGAGTGGGCTGGCTTCGCGCGGGAAACCGTGTCGGATGTCGTCAAGAAGTACACCGCCGCAGAGCAGATCCTGCAGATGATCCGGGACCGCGGGCGCGACGTCGAGGAAGAAGGCTCGTTCTACGACCGCGGGACGCAGCTCTACATGTTCACCGAGCGCGAGGAGTACCTCATCTCCACGGCCGCTCGTCGCATGCAGGCCGCGATGAAGCGGGAGAACGACGCGTTCGACGCCTTCAACTTCGTGTCGGACCACATCATGAACGCGGCCCGGGCGCACGTCGATCGCACCGTATTCGAGGCATTCATCGCCGGTATCGATGCATGCTCCGATGAAGCTGCCAAGGAAGTTCTCAACGAGCTGTGCGACCTGTACGCACTCTCTGTGTTCGAAGAGAACCGAGCCTGGTACATCGAGCACCGGCGCATGTCGACCGGGCGCACGAAGGCGATCATCCGGGCGTTCAACGAGCGGTGCCGTTCACTGCGCCCGCACGTCGCCGACATCATCGACGGACTCGGCGTGCCCGACCTTCTGGCGAACTCGGTGATCACTCCGGCCGAGTGAACTTGGCCCGTTTGGGCACTATGCACGAATCCGCAGGTCTGACACCGTAGATGTGTGACCACATCGGTTGTGAAAACCGCCGTCGCCGCGGTGGTTACAACGCTTGTCGGCTCTGTACTGCTCGCATGTGGGTCGCCAGCCCGAGGCTTCGAGGTCGCAACGAAGCTTGACTGGCGACCCTGCGGGACGGGTCTGCAGGACATTCCGGTCGAATGTGCGGATCTGAAAGTGCCACTCGACTGGGCCACGCCGGATGGCGAGACGATCAGTCTCGCTATCGGGCGACAGCGCGCCACCGGCGAACGTCGGGGTTCGATGGTCATCCTGCCCGGCGGTCCTGGGGTTTCCGGGTTCGACATTCTGCGGGCCAACGGCATTCCGTGGCTCATGCCCGAGAACTTCCGCCGGAATTTCGACATCGTGTCGTTCGACCCGCGCGGCATCGGCGCCAGCGTGCCCACCGTGAAGTGTCCAGTCGACCCCAGCTCGATCGCTCAGCCCCGGTCGCAAGCCGAGTTCGACGCGTTGGTGCAGCAAAACAAGACCTACTTCGCAGGCTGTCGCAAGGACACCGGGCCGCTCATGGACCACCTGGATTCGGTGAGCACGGCCCGCGATATCGACGCGATCCGCATCGCCCTCGGCGAACCCAAGCTCACGTCCTACGGCGGGTCCTACGGCACCATGTACGGCGCGACCTACCTGGAGACTTTCCCGGACAACACCAGGGCGATCGTGCTGGACGGAGTGGTCGACCACAGCCTTGACCTGAGCGGGCTCGCGTTGAGCACGGCCCGGTCGTACGAAGTGTCGTTCGATCGATTTGCCGCGTGGTGCGATGCGAATCCTGGTTGCGCGCTGCACGGCACCGACGTCAGCGCGGTCTTCCTGGGCCTGCTCTCCCGCGCTCCACTGACAGCACCGGGTGCATATCGTGGCGCGACCGTCGAGGATGTGCGGGAAGCAGTCCGGAACGGGCTGTCGCGTGGCTTCCTGCCGGGCTCCGAAGCTGGGTGGCCAACCCTCGCCGTCTTGCTGAAACAGGCTGACTCCGGCGATGCGTCGAACCTGGTGGGCCCGCCCGACTCGCACATCATGGGTATCTTCCGCGGAGTCGTTTGTACCGACTTCTCCGGGCCGTCGAGCTGGGTCGAGATGAGCAAGGCGGCGGAGCGGGCCAGAGCCGAGGCTCCACGATTCGGCGAGTTCACCTTCTGGGATATCGCCGGCGGCTGCCTCGGCTGGGGCAAGGCCCCCGTGGACCCGCCACACAAGCTGAAGCTCGGTAGCTCGCCCAACGTGCAGGTCGCCAATCCGTTCTTCGACCCGGAAACTCCGCTGGTGAACGCGATGGCGCTCGTCGCGCAGATTCCGGACAGCGCGTTCATGATCACCGACGCCGACGGCCACCTGTCTATCCTCCGATCGGAATGCGCGATGGCGGCCGCGACGAAGTTCTTGTCGGACCCGACGTCGAGTCCCCGATTCATCACGTGTCCGCACTGACCGGAGCGCACGTCAGGTAACACCGCGGAGCCTGCGCTCGGGGTGGTGGAAGTGGTTGACCCGTGGCCGTTGTCGTGGGTCGATGATTTTCGGTGGTATCCAGATCGTCCACCCGAGGTGGCTTTTCGTGGTTTGCCATTGATGGGGTGCCGGTCCGGCCAACGGGTGATGCACATCGCAGGCCGGGGCCAGTTCGTCGATGTTGGTGTGGCCTCCCTTGAGCCAGTCATCGATGGCGTGATGGGCTTGCGTGAAATAAACCCCGCGGTCGCAGCCGGGGAACGTGCAGCCACGTTCGGTGGCGGCGAGCATCAACCGTTGCCCGGCGGAGGCGATCCGCCTCGTGCGGCCGTGGTAGAGCTCGACGGGTTTGGCGTCGCCGAAGATGGTGGCGAGGAACAGTTCGGCGTGCCCGGCCATGCGCAGGACATCACTGATCGGGATATCCAGGTTGCCGCCGGTGCGGCCGACCTGTGGCTGACCGAGCGCGGGATCGAGCGCCGTGATGTCGGCGGTGAGGATCACCGTGACGGGCAGGCCGCGGTGCTGGCCGAGGTCACCCGACATGAGGGTGGCGCGCATCATCGCCACGAGGGCGTCATGACAGCGCTGCCCGTAGGTGCGGGTGTCGGCCTGGATCTCAGCCTCGGTCGGATCGTGCTCGATCGTCGGCTCGGCATCGGCCGGGTTGCACATCC
>JAJFUQ010000232.1 GCA_021372355.1 Nocardiaceae bacterium
GCGCCCTTCCACCGGTAATCACCGGTGGCATAGATGCGGAGAAAGAACGCCTCGCTCTCGTCCTGGAGCTGGTGCCAGTCCAGTGCAGACTGTCGGAAGATGAGGTTTCCGCGGTCGTCCAGCGAGTAGTGGCCGGTCTGCGGAGTCGCCTCGAGCAGTTCGACGACGTCGCTCGTCTCCTTGATGATCATCTGCGACCAGGTGTCCGCCGAGGCCAGGGCCTCCCAGCGCTCGTTGATGTCGTCGACGTCGATGTCGAAATCGACGCCCATGAACTCGAGCAGGTGGAACAGGAACAGCGGCACGTCGGCGTAGGCACCGGCGGTCACGTTGGTGATCGACGTGGCACCACTGATACGCGGGTTGAGCTCGCCGAGGTACACCTCTTCGGTGTCGGTATCGATGAGAACATCGACCTCGAAGAAGCCCTTATAGCCTTCCTTGCCGAGGCGGTCGCCGAGCTTGCGGACCAGTTCAGCCGCCTTCTCACGGCGCTCGGGCGTGAGGACGTCCGGGTGCATCTCGTTCCCACACCAACCGCCCTTGTACGGCGTCAGTTCCTTGTATCCGGTCAGTTCCGTCATGAAGGGTCCGACGATCGTGCCGCAGCGGGTGATCACGGCCTCGACGGCGACAGGGTAGTTGTTGATGCGGCGCATGACCTTCACGTCTTCGCCGACGATGTCGCTGGCGTGCTTGCGCCAATCGGCTTCCGAAGAGATGAAGAACGTCGTCTTGCCTGAGTCCCCGTAGGGTGTCTGAACCACGAGTTCGTCTCCCAGGCCGGCCTTTTCGGACACGGCGCGGAGCTCTTCCCACGAGTCGACGGTCGTGAGGACATTCGGGACGCTCGCTGCGCCCGCTTCGTCGCCGAGCTTCGTGGTCACGATCTTCGAGTCGAGGTGCTCGCGCAGTTCGGCCGTCGGCAGGATCAGGTCGTAGCCGAGTTCGGCGCAGATCGACTCGGTCTCGGCGTTGAAGAAGACCATCGCGACCTTAGGGCGCACGCCCCGCGGGGTGTCGCGCTCGATGTAAGCGCGGGTCTCCGGGTGCCGGAGGAGCCAGTTGTTGATGTCCTCGCCCGAACTGAACTCCTCGTACGGCTTGAACTTCGGCGTGAAGACGCGCGGATGGGCGCCGTCCCACGCGTCGTAATAGGCGATGTAGCTGAACTTCCGGACCCAGCGGTCGAGTCCGAGCAGATTGAAGGGAGTCGCGCCGACGAAGTAGATCGGCACGTCGTTCGTGCGGAAGAAGTGGCGGACTTCGGAGACGTTCCGCAGGACGCGCCGCTTCGGTGCCGTCGGTACGGTGGCCGAGGCAAACGCGGCGTCCGTGCCGACACTCACCTCGACACGCGTCGGGGCGGCGCGCTTGACCGCTGCGCGTGGCTTGGCTGGTGGACGGGTAACGGACTTGGGCATTGTGTGCTCCTTTGGGCGGTGCTTGGTGCGGCACCTTCGAGTTTGGGTGATTCGGCAACGGGTCTGCATGGACGAATTGGTGAATTCGCACTGCGAATATCGCCATGATGTCCAGTCGCGAATTCGGCAAGCGGAAGCGGCTGCGGCCGGGTGAAGGCCCAGCGGCAGCCGCGTCGGCGTTGGGTCAGACAGCTATCCGGGTGACTTCCAGATCTTCGACGCGAGTCGCGTCCACACGTGCGACGCTCTTGCGCGCCAGCGGCCAGAACACCGCGAGAACGGCGACCGAGACCAAGCTCGTCCAGACCTGCGTTCGGCTCGACTCGTCACCCAGCATCATCACGACGACGATGCCCACGACGGCGGCGATCGTCAGGATGGCGAGCCACGGGTGGAACCACATCTTGAGCTTCAGGTGTGCCTGCTGCTCGGTGGTCATCTTCTGCCGGGTTCGCATCTGCGTGAGAGCGATGAACGCGTACACGAACAGAGCCACCAGCCCGGACGAGTTCATGATGAAGTCGAAAACGCCCGAATCCGGTGCGACGAAGTTGACGAAGACGGCGGCGTAGGCGCCAAGCGTGGAGGCCACAACGGCGACGACCGGAACGCCCCGGTGCTTTTTGGCGACGATCTTGGGGGCGAAGCCGTCATTGGCGAGTGCGGAGAACATACGTGCGGCCGAGTAGAGCCCCGAGTTCAGTACCGAGCACACGGCGGTGAGGATGACTGCGGTCATGATCGTTTGGGCCGCCGGAATTCCGAACAAGCCGAAGATGTAGGCGAACGGCGCGTGCTCCTTGGGGTCGGGCAGCTGGTTCCACGGCACGACGATGACCATGATGGTGACGGCGCCGACGAAGAACAGCAGGATTCGCCAGATGACGGTGCTCGCAGCCTGCCGCACGCCCTTCGCGGGGTTCTCGGATTCCGCGGCCGCCATGACGGCGATCTCGGTTCCGAAGTAGGAGAAGATCACGAGCGCGACGCCGCTGATGATGGGCCAGATGCCGTGCGGGGCGAATCCGCCGTGTTGCCAGAGGTTGGGAATCGAGAAGGTCGAACCGCTCCAGAGACCGGTGGCGAAGAGGATGCCGATGCCCAGGAACACGATGATCGCGAGGACTTTGACGCTCGCGAGCCAGAACTCGACCTCACCGAAGGAACGAACCGAGATCAGGTTCGAGGCGGTGAACAGCAGGATCAGGCCGACGGAGAACAGCCAGGCTGGAACGCCGGACATCCACCCGTGGAGAATCGAGCCGCCGACCACGGCTTCGAAGGCGAGAACGCCGACCCAGAAATACCAGTAGAGCCAGCCGACGAAGTAGGCCGCCCAGTTGCCGAGGCCGGTTCGGGCGTACTCCATGAACGAACCCGTGGTGGGTCGGGCAGCGGCCATTTCGCCGAGCATTCGCATGGCGAGGAACACCAGCAGTCCGCCGATGAGGTAGCAGAGAATCGCGGCGGGTCCCACCGTGCGAATGACGTTGCCGGAACCGACGAACAGACTCGCTCCGATGATTCCGCCGAGGGTGATCATCGTGACGTGCCGGGAGCGGAGCTTCTTGGGCTCCTTCTTCAGGTCTGCCGGCGTGATGGGCAATCCGGCTGAGGTTTCCGGCGATATTTGCGCGTCGTAGTTCGCGCGAATCGGGGACATGAGGCTCCTTGTGTTGTGCACGGGGGAGAGAAACTCGCCATGCACATTCATTGAGCCGGCGACCGCCGCCTGTGTTTCAGGCGGCTTACCCAGTGTGTGTGATGCGAAACACATTCGAAATAGCCATTTCGTAGAAGTTCGGCCGTGAGCTTCGACAAAAAGGCAATCGACCCGTCCTTGTTCGGCGCCAAGACTCAGCCTTAGTCACCGAAACAAGGAGCACCGATGCCCGACATCACCTACCGACTGCCGCAGGAGCGGAATCTCGTCACGTCACTTCCCGGCCCACGCTCGTCGGAGTTGGCGACGCGGCGCAAGCGAGCGGTCGCAGCTGGCGTCGGTTCGTCGGCCCCGGTTTACGCCGTCGATGCCGACGGCGGCGTGATCGTGGATGTCGACGGAAACTCGCTGATCGACCTGGGATCCGGCATTGCCGTGACCAGCGTCGGAGCATCGAATGCGCAGGTCGCGGCGGCCGTTGCGAAGCAGGCCGCACATCTCACCCACACGTGTTTCATGGTCACTCCGTACGAGGGGTACATCGACGTCGCCGAGCGTCTCAACCGGCTGACGCCGGGCGATCACGAGAAGCGGACCGTCCTGTTCAACTCCGGCGCCGAAGCAGTCGAGAACGCGGTGAAGATCGCCCGGCTCGCGACGGGTCGCCAGGCAGTCGTCGCGTTCGACCACGCGTACCACGGCCGCACGAACCTCACGATGGCACTGACGGCGAAGTCGATGCCGTACAAGACGAACTTCGGGCCCTTCGCGCCCGAGATCTACCGGATGCCCGCGTCGTACCCGTACCGCGATGGACTCGACGGCCGGGTCGCCGCCGCCGAGGCGATCGACCGGATCGAGAAGCAGATCGGCGCGGGTTCGGTTGCCGCGGTCATCATCGAGCCGATTCAGGGTGAGGGCGGGTTCATCGTCCCGGCCCGCGGGTTCCTGCCGGCGCTCGCCGACTGGTGCCAGGCGAACGGTGTCGTGTTCATCGCGGATGAGATCCAGACCGGATTTGCCCGCACGGGTGCGTGGTTCGCGTCGAACGACGAGGGAATCGTCCCGGACCTGGTCACGATGGCCAAAGGCATCGCCGGTGGTATGCCGCTTGCCGCGGTGACGGGGCGCGCGGACCTGCTGGACGCGGTGCACTCCGGTGGTCTGGGTGGCACATACGGCGGAAACCCTGTCGCGTGCGCAGCGGCGATCGCTGCACTCGATTACCTCGAGGCGAACGATCTCGCCGCCCGGGCCCGCCATATCGAAGAGGTCGCGAAGGCGATCCTGCAGACGCTCGCGGAGGACACCGGAGTGATCGGCGATATCCGCGGTAGGGGCGCGATGCTGGCGATCGAGATCGTGAAGCCCGGTACCAAGGAACCGGACGCAACCCTCACCAAGGAGGTTACCACTGCAGTGAACGCGGCGGGCGTCGTCATGCTGACCTGCGGCACCTACGGCAACATCATCCGACTCCTCCCGCCGCTGGTCATCAGCGATGAGTTGCTCGTCGAAGGCCTCGAGGTCATCGGTTCGGTCCTCAAGGCGAAGGCAGGCAAGTGAATCCTGAGCAGGCCCTTGCCGCAGTACCCACCGACCTCTGGATCGGCGGTGTCCAGGTTCGGTCGACAAATCGTTTCCAGGTGTACAACCCGGCGACCGGCGAGGTGCTGATCGAGGTCGCCGACGCCGGCCCCGAGGACGGAACCCGTGCCCTGGACGCTGCGTCGAAAGCGCAGGCCGAGTGGGCTGCGACGCCGTCCCGCCAGCGCGCGGAGATTCTGCGCCGAGCGTGGGAACTCATCGACGGCGAGTACCGCTCGCAGTTCGCCATGCTCATGACGCTCGAGATGGGTAAACCGCTCGCGGAGTCGAACGGCGAGGTCACCTACGGTGGCGAGTTCCTGCGCTGGTTCGCGGAGGAGGCGCCCCGGATCAACGGCCGGTTCACGCCGTCACCGACCGGCAACGGCCGGATTCTCGTGACGAAGCAGCCCGTCGGGCCGGTGCTTGCGATCACCCCGTGGAACTTCCCGCTGGCGATGGGCACCCGCAAGATCGGTCCGGCACTGGCCGCGGGATGCACGGTGATCTGCAAGCCGGCCGCCGAGACGCCGTTGACGATGCTTCTACTCGGCCAGGTTTTCGCCGAGGCCGGACTGCCCGAGGGTGTGCTCTCGATCCTTCCGACGTCGAACGCGGCAGCGCTCACCGATCCGCTGTTCGACGACGCGCGTCTTCGTAAGGTGACCTTCACCGGCTCGACCGGGGTCGGCAAGGTCCTGCTCACCCAGGCGGCCAAGCGAGTGCTGAACTCGTCGATGGAACTCGGCGGTAATGCGCCGTTCGTCGTGTTCGACGATGCCGATCTCGACGCCGCCGTCGACGGCGCGATGGCCGCCAAGATGCGGAACATGGGCGAAGCGTGCACCGCCGCGAACCGGATTCACGTCGACAATGCGGTTCGTGCCGAGTTCACCGAGAAGCTCACGGCCCGGATGGCTGCGCTTCGTGTCGGAAACGGCGTCGACGCACACTCGCAGGTAGGCCCGCTGATCACGGAGAAGCAGCGTGGCACGGTGATCGAACTGGTGGCGGACGCGGTAGCCAAGGGCGCCACGATCAGGTGTGGCGGCGAGTCGGTCGCAGGCGCCGGCTACTTCTACCCGCCGACCGTCCTCGATGGCGTGACGGTCGATGCTCGAATACTGCGGGAAGAGGTTTTCGGGCCGGTCGCGGCGATCACCGGGTTCGACGGCGAGGCTGCCGGAATCGCGGCCGCGAACGCCACCGAATACGGCCTTGCCGCCTACATCTACACGCGTGATCTTGACCGTGCCCTGCGAGTGGCCGAGGCCATCGAATCGGGAATGGTCGGCGTCAACCGAGGCATCATCTCCGACGTCGCTGCACCCTTCGGCGGCGTCAAACAATCCGGTCTGGGCCGCGAAGCCGGCTCCGAAGGCATCGAGGAATACCTCGAAGCCAAATACATCGCCCTTCCCTAGTTCGGGTGCCAGACGATTCGGTGCTCTGAGAGCGGCGTCATCGATATATGTCGATGGCCGTCCCGTGGGAGCACCGAATCGTTCCGCTCTCTCATGTCACCACGAGGAACCCAATGAAAACCGCCGTCCAAGAACAGACCCGCTCACCGAGAACCTGGTTCGAGTCGAACAATCGCGGCATCCGTGCGTTTGTCGATTGGGACGATTCCGAGGACTCCCGCAACCGTCCGCCCTTGTCGGACGTGTGCGCTCTGTTTCTTCGTTTCGAACTGCGCGTCGACAAGGTCGAATCGTTCGGCGGGGTCGATGCCTTCACCTTCGATGACCTGCAGTTCGACCTGCCAACGCTCCATCGAGTCGCCGCAGCCGCGGCGGCGGGCTTCAGCGGCAAGTGGCAGGTGGACGGTTTCGCGCGACTGGTGACCGCGGCCGGGATCGGCTGGCGGGAGACGGTCCTCGTGCGCGCGATGTGCCGGTTCCTGGCGCAGGCACGGTGGGGATACTCGGAGTCGTACGTTGTCGATTCCCTCTCGCGGGCACCCGAGTTCGTGCGAGCGATCGTGGCGTTGTTCCTCGCCCGCCTCGACCCCGCCGGCCAAGGCGGGTTCACCGACGAAGCCGATTTCGTGGCGGAACTCGTCGAGGAGGCGACCTCGCTCGACGACGATCGCATTCGCCGGTCGCTCCAGGCCTTGGTACTCGCGATCGTGCGGACCAACTGGTTTCAGATCGCCGAGGACGGCCAGCCGAAGTCCTACATCGCGTTCAAGATCGATTCGTCGCGCTTGTTCCATCCGGGTCCGGTCGTGCCGTTCCGCGAGATCTTCGTCCACTCCGACGACGTCGAAGGGGTGCATCTTCGCAGCGGCGCGGTGGCGCGTGGTGGACTGCGCTGGTCAGATCGGCCCGAAGACTTCCGCACCGAGGTCCTCGGTCTGATGAAGACTCAGGAGGTCAAGAACGCGCCGATCGTGCCGATGGGTGCCAAGGGTGCGTTCGTCGTGCGGCGGCCTGGAATTGCGCCCGTCGCGGCATACGAGACCTTTATCCGCGCGCTGCTCGATGTCACCGACAACATCGTCGCAGGGCGGGTGATTCACCCCGATCGAGTCGTGTGCGCGGATGCCGATGATCCCTACTTGGTGGTCGCCGCGGACAAGGGAACGGCACGATTCTCGGACGTCGCGAACGGGATCGCAGCGGAGTATGGATTCTGGCTCGGCGATGCCTTCGCGTCTGGTGGATCTGCCGGCTACGACCACAAGGCCATGGGCATCACCGCGCGCGGAGCGTGGGTCGCGGTCGAACGTCACTTCGCCGAGGCCGGCATGGATTTGTCGCAGCCCTTCACCGTCGCCGGAATCGGTGACATGTCGGGCGACGTCTTCGGGAACGGGATGCTGCTGTCGCGCAATATCCGGTTGATCGCCGCGTTCGACCACCGCCACATCTTCCTCGATCCGAGCCCGAACACAACGGTCTCCTTCGCCGAGCGGGAACGCCTGGCGGCCCTGCCCGCGTCGTCGTGGGACGACTACAACCGGACACGAATCTCGCTGGGCGGCGGCGTTTTCCGGAGATCGGCGAAGTCGGTCGCGGTGAGTCCGGCGGCGCGTGCCGCGTTGGGACTGGACGCTGAGACGCTCACGCCGGACGAACTGATCCAGGCGATCCTGCGCGCGCCGGTCGACCTCTTGTGGAACGGGGGAATCGGCACCTACGTGCGGTCGGATCGGGAATCCGACCTCGACGCGCAGGACCCCCTCAACGACCGGGTCCGCGTCACCGCCGCAGAGTTGCGTGCCAAGGTCGTGGGTGAGGGCGGGAACCTGGGCTTCACCGAGCGTGCCCGGATCGACTACGCGCTCCGCGGCGGACGAATCAACGCAGACTTCATCGACAACGCCGCCGGGGTTGCCACGAGCGATCTCGAGGTCAATCTCAAAATCGCGATCGGTGAGATGACCGGTCGGGATCATCTGCTCGCTGAGCTCACCGATGACGTCGCGGATCGCGTTCTCGACAGCAGTCGCCATTCGATTCTCGCGATCAGCCTTGCCGCCGCGCAGGCGAGCTACCTGCTCGACCGCCATATTCAGCTGATCGGAAATCTCGAAGTCGCAGGTGGGATCGATCCGTCGGTGGCGGGTCTGCCGACCGGCGTGGAACTCGGACGCCGGCGCGAGCTAGGGCAGGGCCTGACCAGGCCGGAGATCGCGATCCTCGTGGCGCAGTCGAAGAACCTCGTCGCCCACGAACTGCTCGTGTCGTCGGTCGTCGACGACGAGGCGTTCGAACAACGGCTTGTCGACTACTTCCCACCAGCCATCGTCAATGCGGTGCCGGCGGGAATCCACAACCATCCGTTGCGCCGCGAGATCATTGCGACCGCAATCGCCGATGAACTCGTCAACCGCGTCGGGCCAGGGACGATCTACCGACTCCAAGAGCGGCTGGGTGTGAGTACCGCTGCGGTGGCGCTGGCGTACGAGACTGTACGACGCGTTCTCGACCTCGATGTCGTGTGGGGCGAGTGCCTCGCGTCCGCGGCGACCGAAGACGCCCGAATCGATCAGCTGACCGAGGTGCGCGAACTGGTCGAACATCTGACGTCGTGGCTGCTCCGCGCACAGAACGGCGCCCGGCCGGCGCCCGATGCGTTCGCCGCACGAGTAGAGCGATTGATGCGGGCCACGAAGGTCGCGGGAGTGGGGCCGTAACACTTACTTCCCTCACGACGACGATCACTGTATGGTGAACCGCATCATGAAGCGCGTACTCGTAGTTCACCGCAGCGGGGTCTGAGTCGGACTGGCCCCCCGTTGCGGGTCTGAACTACGCGCCGGTCCTTCGCTCTCCTACGAGGAAGACCGCTTCACATGACATCCACACTGCATTACACAGCGACCACGTGCGGCGGTTCGCCAGTCGAACTGCGGCTGGGAGCGCCGCTCCCGCGCCAACTCGCGTCGGCCGCTGCTGATCTTTCCTGGGACCAATTCCTGGCCGAGTATTCGCCCACTGGTCCTATTCGCCTCGGACGCCTGGCACAGGCCATGGACTGCCCGGCGGAGTTCCACGCAACGATCTCGGTCGGCGACCGGATCCAGACCCATCGCGTCGCGGCACACGGTCCGATCGCGGCCGTCACGAGCGCTCTGTACGCCATCGGCATCCCGGTCGAGGTCCTGTCGTTCCACCAGCGCGCGTGCCGCGGGGAGGTCGCGACGTTCGTTCGCTACGACCACGACGGTCGCGACAGGTGGGCGTTCGCCGTCGCCGGCGAGGGTGACGACTCCGCGGTTCGGGCGCTGATCGCCGCGGCGAATCGGATTGCCGGCTGAGCCTGTTCGGATCTCGAGCAGACGGCTATCGTCGGCACCGGCAACAAGCCCGGACCTACCCAGGAGTCGACATGGCCGCGATGCTCAACCCGTACATCTCCTTTCCCGGCAACGCCCGTGAGGCGCTGACGTTCTACCACTCGGTATTCGGCGGCGACCTCGACATTCACCCGTTCTCCGAGTACGGCTCACCCGACGCCCCGGAAGCGGACAACGTCATGCACGGGACGTTGGCCTCGCCGGCCGGCTTCACGCTCATGGCGGCGGACAACCCGCCCGGCATGCCCCACGTGCCCGGCAACAACATCTCGATCAGCCTGAGCGGCGACGACGAAACCGAACTTCGTGGTTACTGGGACAAGCTGAGCGCAGATGGAACCGTCGCCGTCGCGCTCGAGAAGCAGATGTGGGGCGACACCTTCGGGATGGCGACCGACAGCTTCGGCATCACATGGATGGTCAACATCGCCGGAAGCTAGGCCGTGCCCTAGTGGCGGCCGAAGCGGCGAACCGGTTTTGTGAGCGTGTCTGACGACGCGGCTTCGATGACCGGCTCGCTGCGGACGCCGGCCGCATCCGCGAGTTCGCGCAGAGCGGCGTCGAACGCGTCCTTGACCGCGGTCACGCCGGGCGTGAGGCGCTTGTCCGCGGAGAATCCGAAGTAGACCGTTCCCGCGTAGGAGAACGCACCGACGTTGAGCCCCTGATCGGCCGGGTTGAGCGGCACGATCGGGTACATCTCGAGAACCTTTGCACCGTTGAGGTACAGCGGGTGCTTCGGTCCCGGCACGTTCGACACCACGAGATTGTGGGACGGGAAGTCGATCCCGACGCTCAGCATGTTCGTCAGGGCCGGTGCGAGCAGTGGGGGAGCGATACCGCCGACGACGACGAACAGGGCGCCGGCCATGACTCCAGCAGCTTCCTTCAGCTCGTCCATTCGCTTTCCGGCGATCTCAACCCGTTTCAGCGGATCGGGCTCTTTCACCGGCAGTTCGGCGATGACGACCGAGATGCGGTTGCCGCCGACTTCGCCGGGTTTGCGGATGTTCACGGGGACGAGAGTCGACGGTTCGCGAGAGAGCGTCGTGGGATCGACGCCGGCCTCACGGAGGTACCGCGCGAGCATCCCCGCGACGACGGCGAGCAGGACGTCGTTCAGCGTGCGGCCCGTGGACTCCGCGATGTCCTTCAACAGTTGCAGCGGTGCGTGCATGCAGTCATAGGTGCGATTCGCGGAGATGCGGTTGTTGAACGGCGTGTGGACGGCCGGTGGGCGTTCGCGCATGAGTTCGC
This sequence comes from Nocardiaceae bacterium, assembly GCA_021372355.1. Taxonomy (GTDB): domain Bacteria; phylum Actinomycetota; class Actinomycetes; order Mycobacteriales; family Mycobacteriaceae; genus Smaragdicoccus. Next base: position 10,739 of record JAJFUQ010000232.1, read on the forward strand.
GCACCACTTCCGCCGCCTCGACGACGTCCTGTGCGGTCGACAGGGGTTCGAGGAACGGCCGCGTGCTGCTGGAGACGAACTGGGTGGCGGCTTTCATGGGCTTGATCGCGAAGTTCCGCGCCATCCGGAGCGTGTATCCAGGCTTGGCCTCCTCGACGAAAACGTCTTGGGGCGGTGCAATAGTCGAGGGTTCCGGGCTCTCATCGAGGATCGCCAGGCCGATTCCCAGTGCGGATGCGCCATCGACCATGGCATGGTGCATCTTCATGAGGATGGCCATCCGGCCGTCCGCGAGCCCGGCGATGAGGTGGAGCTCCCACAGGGGTCGCGAGCGGTCGATCTTGCGCGACATCTCGTTGCCGACGAAGCGCATGAGCTCGGCATGACCGCCTGGCGCCGGTAAAGCTGACGTGTGGATGTGGTACTCGACGTCGAAATCGGGATCGTCGGTCCACACCGCGTTGCGGACGCCGGTACGGCCCTCGTCGAGCTTCTGGCGGCACCGCGGGACGAGGTGGATACGTTCCCGGATGCGCTGGCAGATCGCATCGAACGTCACGCCCGGACCGGGCTCCACGAAGATCAGACTGCCCACGGTCATGTTGACCGGGCCGACCTCACCGACGAGCGCTGAGCGGTCCAGTGGTGAAAGCCGATATGACATCGACATCGCGCCTCCCGAGAGTCCCTTCCTCGGAATAGTGGCACGACCTTGGCGACGAGGCTGTGGTTATGACGTGTGTCACGGGACCACGATGTTGCCCAATGGCCCCGGATTCCAGGCGATTTCCCAGTGGTACCCGTCCGGGTCGGCGAAGTAGCCGGTGTATCCACCCCAGTCGCGGTCCTGGCCGGGATGCACCGGATCGGCCCCTGCAGCCCGGGCGGTTTCGAGTACCTGGTCGACTTCGGCGCGCGACCTGAGGTTGTGCGCGAGCGTGATCGGAGCCAGCCCCGGTCCGCGCCGAATCGGGCCGACTTCAGCTTCGAATTCGCTGTCGTGCCAGAGGGACAGGATCAGGTGCGGTCCCACGCGGAACATGAGGACTTCTCCCGGGACGTCGAGTTCGGGCGACCAGCCGAGCCCGTCCACGTAGAAGCGTCGGGTCGCATCGAGGTCGGCAACGGCAAGGGTGATGAAGCTGACGCGTGCATCCATATCTCCAGCGTGGCACCCGGGTCGCGGTCCCGCGAGGTTTGCCGCGTTGTCCCTCGCGGGCGGGACATCAGGTCACCGAAAGTCAAGTCATCGCAAACGAACACCGACCAAAGGAGCAGCGATGGCAACGCACGTTTATACCCACAACCCGGTCCGTTCCGACGTCGACCGCCTTCACCACGATGAACCCCGTCCGTCACAGTCGCGTCGGTGGGCACTCGCCGGCGTGGGCGCGGGCGTTTTCGGAATCGCGACGATCGTGACCTCGACGATGATCGACGCGATCTACGACAAGTCGCTCCACGGAGACGACGTCGCCATCTCCGAGAAGCTGAGCCAGCAGGTTCCGCAGATGCTCGGAATGCACGTCAGTGGCATGCTCAGCGCGGTGCTGATGATCGTTTTCGCGGCCGGTCTGTATCGCCGGATGCGCTCGGCGAGCGACTCGATCGCGCCGCTCGTGGGCTTTGCGGGACTTCTCGGTACGGCCGTGGTTCTGGTGCTCGGCACCGGTCTGGACACCGAATTCCTCTTCGGCGTCGGCAATCCGGAGTACGTGGCACCGGAGAACGCGGCTCTTTACAACCACTGGGTGGGAACGATTCCGTGGGTCTGGGCGCTCTCCGGCCTCACCGGCATCGCACTGCACGTTGTCTCGCGACGCGGAGTCGCTCCCCGATGGATCGGGCTCGTGGGGCTGATCGGCGGCGGACTGACGCTGCTGCTCGGAATTTCGCCGCTTCAGTACATGGCCGGTTTCACGGGCCCGGTCGTGCTGCTCACGGTCGCACTCGGGTTCCTGCTCGGTGACAAGATCCGTGCGGCGTGACGTGAGCACGGGCGCGTGACAATTCGTGTGCACGCTGCGGGTCCGTTTCCTCCCGAATCGCACCCGCAGCACAATGACGAGGTGATCTCTGTCGTCGACCGGCCCCGTGGCGCCCGGCTGGCGGCAGTTTTCGCTGTTCCGGTGCTGTGTCTTGTCGGCTTGATCGTGACAGTCTGGCTCGATGTCGTGACGCCCGATTCCGGACCCGGAGTTTCGTTTGCCGAGGGATACGGGTGGGGCTACGCGATGCACGGCGTCGTGCTCGGTGTCCTGTCGACCGTGATCCTGGTTCGGGACGATCGGCAGCCGTTCGGTTGGCTGATGGGATCGTTCGGCCTCTTCTGGGTGCTCGATGCGATCTCGCAGTCGTATATCCGCGCCGGCATCCGGGACGATGGCGTCTGGCCGGGAATGACGTTCACGGTCTGGTTCTACGACCGTTTCGGCGGTTTTCTCCCCGTCGTGATCGCCGCGATGCTGCTCGTTTTTCCGACGGGGCGATTCCTGTCCGGTGCTTGGGGGATGCTCGGCAAGGCCGCGCTCGGCGTCATGGTCGCGAGTGCGGTCGTCGTCCTCGTCGTCCCGGCGGAGGGTCGCCTCGAGCCACCGGGTCTGCCGCACAGCATCGATCCGAATCCGACCACCGTGTCGCTGTTCAACGGCTGGGGTGAGGAGCTGCAGCGCGGCGCGCTCGCGGCGGGAACGGGTGCGTTCCTCGTCGCGATGGCACTCGTGGTCGTGCGGTACCGGCAGTCCGCGGGTCTGATGCGGGACCGCATGCGGTGGCTCGTGTGGAGCGTCCTGGCGATGGCGGTGTTTCTCGCGATCACCACCGCGGTCGACATCTCCCATTTCGACACCCTCATGACGTTCGTGACGATGGTCCTGCCCGCCGGCGCGATGACGGTCGCCATCGTGCAGCCTTCCGTTGTTCCGATCGCTGATCTGCTGAGCCGGACCGTCGTCTTTGCCGCGGTTGCGCTGGTGCTTCTGGCCGCCGACATTCTGCTGCTCGCGACGCTCACCGCCGTTCTCGATGACGGTTTGTCGGTGCGGCAGGTCGTCGCTGTGGTCCTGCTGGTGGCGGTCGTGCTCTACGGTCCGCTGCGCACGCGGCTGTCGGCGACCGTTCGGCGTCTCATGCTCGGCGAACGCGGGAATCCGTACGATGCCCTGGCCGGATTGGCGTCGACGCTCGAGACGACCGACGATGCGGACTCACAGCTCGAGGCCGTCACCGAATCCGTGGCTCGGGCATTCGGAGTCGGATTCGTCGGTGTAGAGGTGGAGCGGGAAAGCGGACGCCGGCTCGTCGCGTCGTATGGCAGTCGTCCCGACCGGACGCGCACACTCCCGATCACCTACCGCGGATCTTCCATCGGGAATCTCGTTCTCCCGGCGCGCGGAGTGCGCAGCCGACTGTCGGCGCGGGACGAACAGTTGCTCGGCGACCTGGTTCGCCAGGCGGCGACCGCGGCTCGCACCAGCCGTCTTGCCGATGAAGTCCAGCGCAGCCGGGAACGGCTCGTGACCGCGCGCGAGGAGGAACGTCGCCGGATTCGGCGGGACCTGCACGACGGGCTCGGACCGGCGCTGAGCGGCGCGGTGTTCCAGCTCGAAGCCGCGCGCATCTCGGTCGATTCGGAGAACGTGCGGAATCAGCTGGGTACGTTGACCGCGAATCTTCAGGACATCGTTGCCGACGTCCGCCGACTTGTGCACGACCTTCGCCCGCCCGCACTCGATGATCGAGGCCTGGTCGGTGCGTTGATCCAGCAGGCGGAGCGGCTCGAGCTCGATCTGGTCGTCGACAGTCCGGATCTCGACGGTCGACTCCCGGCCGCAGTCGAGGTGGCCGCCTACCGGATTATCGGATAGGCACTGACGAACACCGCGCGGCATGCCCGGGCCGGGCGGGTTGACCTACGGATCGAGGTCACGGACGTCCTGGTGATCGAGGTGAGAGACGACGGGATCGGGATCGCGGCGGACCGAGAGGCCGGCGTCGGGCTCGTGAGCCTGCGCGAACGTGCCGCGGAACTGGGCGGCTCCGTAGAGATCACCTGTCCGCCGGCCGGCGGGACCGTGGTACGAGCGACATTGCCATTGAGGAGAGCCGAGTGACCAGCGACATCCGCGTCGTCATCGTCGACGACCACCAGATCGTCCGGGACGGGATGACGGCCTTGCTGAGTGCGCTGCCGGGTGTCTCGGTGGTGGGATCGGCGGCGGACGGGCGAGAGGCCATGCACGTGGTCACCGACGTGAAGCCGGATGTCGTGGTCATGGACATCCAGATGCCCAAGCTCGACGGCATCGAAGCCACCCGATTCCTGGTCGTGCGTGATCCTGACCTGCGGGTCGTCATGCTGACGATGAATGAGGACGACGACACGATCTTGAGTGCGATCCGCGCTGGTGCTTCGGGGTACTTGCTGAAAGGCTCCGGCGCTGAGGAGGTCTACAACGCGATCCGGGCCGCGTCGGGCGGCGGCATGGTGTTCGGGGCGAGTCTGGCGTCGAAGATCGCCACCTTGTTCAGCGGAAGACGTCAGGCCGCGGCACCGAGCCTTCCGTTTCCGGAACTCACCGAACGCGAACGATCCGTGCTCGAGATGCTCGCCGCCGGTCGCTCGAACGCGGAGATCGCCGGTCAGATGTACGTGTCCGACAAGACCGTGCGGAATGCGGTGTCCGGTATCTACGCGAAGTTGCACGCCACCGGCCGCGCGGACGCGATCGTCAAGGCACGGGAGGCGGGGTTCGGGCGCGGCTAGTGCGAGCGGTAGTAAAGCCACGCCGCCAGCGCGAACGCGCCGATTCCGATGGCGATTCGCAGTTTGTCCTGGGGGAGCGC
>JAJFUQ010000243.1 GCA_021372355.1 Nocardiaceae bacterium
CTGGTGCAGAGCCGCGACTCGGCCCATCGTGTACTGGGCAACGCCGCCGACGAGCACGAGATAGGCGGCGAGCCAACTGCCGTGCGTCAGCGCAAGGGGACGGGTCACCGCCGCGACGAGGCCACCGAGGATGACCTGCGACATGCCGAGGACGACGAGCGCGTCGGCATGCTGCCTTACCGCCCGCTCGGCGGTGTCAGCGCTCATCAGCGCGCGCGATCGTCAACACCACCACCGAGTCTTCGACGGCGGCCAAACTGTGACGGCATTGCGGAATCGTCATGTGCTCGCCCGAATCCAGGTCCCACGCGTGGTCCCCAGTGGAGAGGCGAACGCGCCCAGACAGAACCTGAACGAACGCCTCGCCCGGGTTCGCATGGTCGGACAACGCGCGCCCGGCGCACAGGGCCAGCAGCACCTGCGACAGCCGACCATGTGGAACGGCGTGAAAGACCTGCGTTGCGCGGCCAGAGGAGGCGGCGCGAGCGGTGGCGAGGAGCTCACGGCCCAGAATCTCGAAGTTGACCACACCCGTAGTTTATACAATTGTTGGTTGTATTAAGTAGCAGCGTGAGGAGTTCTTGATGACTGATCATGTGCCGTCCCCGGTGCTCGATGTTCGGGGCGTTCCCAAACCACTCAAGCATCCGGCGATCTTCGACCGGTATCGACGCCTCGGGGTCGGCGAATCGTTCGTTCTCGTCAACGACCACAATCCGATTCACCTGCGCCAAGAGTTCGACATCGAGCATCCGGGCAGTTACGGCTGGGAGTACCTGAGTCAATCGCCACGGGATTGGCAGATTCAGATCACCAAACGAGCCGCGGCACCGTTGCCGCATGTCCTGGTGAACACCGCCGCGTTCGGCGCCGACGCGGCGGGTGTGGCTTTCTCGATCGGGGTCCGCGAGCGCGACCTCGACCTCAACGTCATCGCGCTACCCGCAGCAGGAGTCATTGAATCGCACACCGGTCCGGCCGTCGATGTCGTTATTCATGTGATCAGCGGTAGCGGAGTCGTCGAGACCGAACTCGGCGATCTCACCGTCACCGCGGGTGATGTGGTGTTTCTGCCACGGGTGTCGCACCGAGGATTCCGTGCCGGGGCGGACGGGCTGCGCTATCTGACGGTGCATCGCAAGCGGGAGTCACTGCCGCTGACCGATCTATTCAGTACCGGATCATCCAAGTGAGGCTGCCACTGGTGTATCGACGCGCTGCACAGTGACACCATTGGTGAATGAGGCTCACGTCGCATACGGACTATGCGTTCCGCACTCTGTTGCACTTGGCTGTGAAACCGGACCGGCGAGCGACCGTTCGCGAGGTTGCCGACGCGTATGGACTGTCCCGAAACCACCTCGCAAAGGTCGCGCAACGATTGACCCGCGCTGGGTTGGTCGAATCCGCTCAGGGCCGATCGGGTGGACTGACGCTCGTCGCTGACCCTCATCGCCTTTCAGTCGGTGACATTGTGCGCGCCGCGGAGGACGACTTCGCAATCGTCGAGTGCCTCGGTGAGGACAACACCTGCCGCGTGAGCGGGGTGTGCGCCGCTCACGGGGCGTTTGCCCGGGCGCGCAGCGCCTTCTTTGCCGAGTTGGATCGACAGACCTTGGCCCAGGCTGCGGTCAATGAGCTAGGGATTCGACGCAACCTAGGCATCGAGGTCGTTAGCTGACGCCCTGGAGCATCAGTCCGGCGACCGTGTTAAGTGCCTCGGTCCATGCAGTCGTCATTTCCGGCGTCCACGAACTGCCACCCAGTTCCTCCATTGCGGCGATCATGCATTCTGCGACTGCGCCGTACATGGGTTCGGTGACGCCCCAACCCGCGTGCTTTGCCCCGAGCGACTCGAGGGTCATGCTCAGCCACTCGGCATCGTCGAGGTGATCGAGGACGGCGACGATCGCGCCCCGCAGCATTGACGCCTGCGGTCGGATATCGGCACCGAACATCGATCGCACCGACGGGTAGCGGTCGAACAGGATCTCGTAAAAGCGACGAGTGAGACTATCTTCGGCGCCGTCTACGAGAGAGAGGCTGGTTTCGAGAATGTGCTTGTCCATGCC